>CBDDRG010000347.1:0-12958 GCA_965232975.1 uncultured bacterium | reverse complement strand
TTTGGCGACGAACTCGCTGTTGAGGCCGACGGCTACAAAAATCTGCGCGCCGCAGTATGACTGATAGGTGGAGATGCCCATCTTGGACATGACCTTCAGCAAGCCCTTGTCGATCGCCTTGATGAAGCGCTTGCAGGCGTCCTTGTAACTGACATCGTGCGGGATCAGTTCCTCGTTGTGGGCCAGGGTTTCAAACGCCAGATAAGGATGCACCGCTTCCGCCCCGTAACCGGCGAGCATCGCGAAGTGGTGCACCTCGCGCGCCGCGCCGGTTTCGATGACCAGCCCGGTTTCGGTGCGCAGACCGGCGCGAATCAGGTGGTGGTGGACGGCGCTGGTGGCGAGCAGCGCGGGAATGGCGAGGTGATCGGCATCCATCGCGCGGTCGGACAGGATCAGGATATTGCAATCACCCAGTACAGCCAGTTCGGCGGCCGCGCAGAGTTCGTCGAGCTTGGGCGCCATGCCCGCAGCGCCCGCCGTTGCCGGGTAGCAGATGTCGAGGGCCACCGACTTGAAAGACGCATCCGTGTAGTCGGCGATATGGCGAATCTTCTCCATGTCGTCCGGGCTCAACACCGGCTGGTGCACTTCGAGGCGCTTGCGCGGCTCGGTGTCGTTCAGGCTGAGCAGGTTGGGGCGCGGGCCGATAAAGGACACCAGCGACATCACCAACTCTTCGCGGATGGGGTCGATGGGCGGGTTGGTCACCTGCGCGAACAACTGCTTGAAGTAGCTGGTCAGCGGCACGCTGCGGTTGGACAGCACCGCCAGCGCGGCGTCGTTGCCCATGGAACCCAGTGCCTCCTGCTCGGTCACCACCATGGGCGTGAGGATGAATTTGAGGTCTTCCTGGGTGTAGCCGAACGCCTGCTGGCGATCGAGCAGGGTGGTGGCGGGAGTCGGCAGCGCGTTCACCTTGGGGGTGGGCAGGGATTCCAGCACGATCTGGGTGTTGTGCAGCCACTCGCGGTAGGGGCGGGAATTCGCCAGCGTGGTCTTGATCTCGGCATCGTCGATGATGCGGCCGGCCTCGACGTCGATGAGAAACATCTTGCCCGGCTGCAAACGCCATTTCTTGACGATCTTGCTCGCCGGAATGTCGAGCACGCCCATTTCCGAGGCCATCACCACAATATCGTCGTCGGTGATGACGTAGCGCGCCGGGCGCAGGCCGTTGCGGTCGAGGGTGGCGCCGATCTGGCGGCCATCGGTAAAGGCGACCGCCGCCGGGCCGTCCCAGGGTTCGATCAGCGCGGCGTGGTATTCATAGAAGTCGCGCCGCTTCTCATCCATCAGCGGGTTGTCGGCCCAGGCCTCGGGAATCAGCAGCATCATCGCGTGGGCGAGGGAGTAGCCGCCGGCGACCAGCAGTTCGAGGGCGTTGTCGAAACACGCGGAATCGGACTGCCCCTCGTCGATGAGCGGCCACAGTTTGGCCAGATCGTCGCCCAGCAGCGCCGACGACATGGCGTGGCGGCGCGCCGCCATCCAGTTCAGGTTGCCGCGCAAGGTGTTGATTTCACCGTTGTGGGCGATCATGCGGAACGGGTGGGCGCGACTCCAGGTGGGGAAGGTGTTGGTGGAGAAGCGCTGGTGCACGAGCGCGAGCGCGGTGACCATGTCCGGGGCGTGCAGGTCGGGAAAATAGCGATCGACCTGATCGGCGAGCAGCAGGCCTTTATAGATCAAGGTGCGCGCCGACAGCGAGGGCACATAAAAGTCGGTGATGCCGGGCAGGTCGAGCGCGCGCACCGAATGCTCGGCCAGCTTGCGGACGACAAAGAGTTTGCGCTCGAACGCATCGACATCGGCGCAGTTGGCGCCGCGCCCAATAAATAGCTGGCGCACCACCGGCTCGGTGGCCTTGACGCCCGCGCCGAGACCCTCGTTATGGGTGGGCACGTCGCGCCAGCCCAGCAGGTGCTGGCCCTCGGCGGCGATATGCTGGGCGAACACCTGCTCACAGGCCGCGCGCGTGTTGGCTTCGCGTGGCAGGAACACCATGCCGACGCCGTACTCGCCAGGCGCGGGCAGCGTGATGCCCAGGCTGCCGCACTCGCGGCGCAGGAAGGCGTCCGGAACCTGGATCAGGATGCCCGAGCCGTCGCCGGCCAGCGGGTCAGCGCCGGTGGCGCCGCGGTGGCGGAGATTGGCCAGGATCTGCAAGCCCTGTTCGATCAGCGCGTGGCTCTGGTGGCCCTTGATGTGCGCGATGAAGCCGACGCCACAGGCGTCGTGCTCATGTTTGGGGTCGTACATGCCTTGCCTGGAAGGCAGCGCCGTCTGATTCACGTTAAAATACCCCCGATCAATGGTTCCTGGGTTTGAGTCCCTGCGCGTGACATCCCCGTTTTGCACCGGCCTTGGGCCGGCGCAAAGGGCCGGATTCTACTCCTCCGCGCCCAGCACTATCAATGCCGGGCTGGTTCGCGAGCGGATCGGGGCGGGCAATGGGCGCAGCCCGCGCAAATCCACTCCCGTCACTACCAGTACGGCACCACCTGGCACTATCACATCAGCCACTCAATACCGTCAGGTTGAGACGGTCACCTTAAGACAGCCACACTGCAAGGGGATTCCTATGAGCGTAACAACACATCTGGCCGGCAAATCGGTGGTGGTCACCGGTTCCGGGCGCGGTATCGGACGCACCATCGCCATAGAGGTCGCCAAGGCCGGTGGCAGTGTCGTCGTCAACGACGTCGATCTGGCCGTCGCCGAGGAGGTCGTGGCCGAGATCAAGGCTTTTGGGGGCAGCGCCGCTGCCAACAGCGACAGCGTCGCGTCCTGGGAGGGCGCCAACCACATGGTCACGCAGGCGGTGGACAGCTTCGGTCGCATCGATGCCGTCATCAACAACGCCGGCAACCTGCGCGACGTGATCTTCCACAAGATGACGCAGGAGGACTGGGACGTCGTCATCAACGTGCACCTGAAGGGCAGCTTCAACGTCAGCCGCGCCGCGGCGACCCACTTCCGCAACCAGGAAAGTGGTGCCTGCATTCACATGACATCCACCTCCGGGCTGATCGGCAACTTCGGCCAGGCCAACTATTCCGCTGCCAAGGCCGGCATCGTCGCGCTGTCGAAGTCCATCGCGCTCGACATGCAGCGCTACAACGTGCGCTCGAACTGTATCGCGCCGTTCGCCTGGAGCCGCCTGACCGCGACCATTCCGGCGGAAACCCCGGATCAGATCGCGCGCGTCGAAAAGCTGAAGCGCATGACCCCCGAGAAAGTGGGCGTGTTCGCCGCCGCGCTGTGCAGCGACCGCGCCGCCAACATCAGCGGCCAGATCTTCGCGGTGCGCATGAACGAGATCTTTCTGATGAGCCAATCCCGCCCGCTGCGCTCCAGCCACAATGGCAACGGCTGGACTATCGACAGCATCTTCGACGTGGCGATGCCGGCGCTGCAAAATCACTTCTATCCGCTTGATCGCTCACAGGATATTTTCAGTTGGGATCCCATCTGATCGGCGTGGCAGCACCGGGCCGTCGTCCGCGATGACATCGAATTGCCCCGACGGCTGCGCCGCGCGCGGAGTTGCCGATGGCCTATGAGGGCAGTCCCGAGCTCCGCGTGCTGGGGCTGAAGCTGTGGCAGCAGGTATTGCTGGGGCTGGTTGCCGGCATCGCCGCCGGCTTCGCGCTGCGCCACTGGGGTGGCGCGCCGGCGCAAATCGTTGCACTCGCCGAGGCATTTAAGGTGCCGGGCACGCTCTTTATCAAGCTGATCAAGATGATCGTCGGCCCGCTGATCCTGTGCGCGTTGATCAGCGGCATCACCTCGCTGACCGGATCGCGCGATGCGTCCAGCGTCGCCATTAAAGGTGCGCTCGCGTACCTGCTGACGGCGACGCTGGCAGTGGTGCTGGGCTTGACGCTGGCGGCCGCGACCGGGCCCGGCACCGGCATCGACCCAGCGCTGATTGCGCCGCCGGCGTCCGCGCCGGCTGCCCCGCTGAATGCCGGCGAACGCCCGGCGACGCTCGGCGATTTCATGGCAAACCTGATCCCCGGCAACGTATTTCAGGCACTGACAGCCGACAATTACCTGCAATTGGTAGTGTTCGCGATCTTCACCGGGCTGGTCATGCTGAGCCTTGGCGACAAGGTCAGCGCCGCGAAGCAGGTCATCGACGCGGGCGCCAAGGTATTGTTTCGCATGATCGAGCTGATCGTGCGCCTGGCGCCGCTGGCGATTTTCAGCTTCATGGCCTGGATGGTCGCGACCATGGGTCTCGACGTGATCCGCGCGCTGACCGAGCTGGTGGCGCTGGTCATTTTCGCAATGCTGGTGCAGTACCTGTTCCTGGGCGTACTCATCGCTTTGTTCGCGCGGGTCAACCCATTGCTGTTCTACCGCAAGATGGTCACCACCCAGCTGCTGGCGTTTTCGACCAGCAGCTCCAAGGCCACGCTGTCGACCGGCATGCGCGAATTGCAGGACAAGCTCGGGGTGTCACCCGCCACCGTCAACTTCATGATGCCGCTGGGCGCGTCCATCAACATGGACGGCACCGCGATCTATCTCGGCATCTGCGCGGTGTTCTTCGCGCAACTCTACGGCGTGCCGCTGGATTTTCAGGACTATCTGGTGCTGATCGTCACCTGCACGCTGGGCTCGATCGGCGCCGCCGGCATTCCCAGCGGGTCGATCATCTTCATGGGCATGGTGCTGCACTCGGTGGGGCTGCCGATAGAGGGCATCGGCATGATTCTCGGCATCGACCGCGTGCTCGACATGTTCCGCACCACCATCAATATCACCGGCGATGCCGCGATCACACTGATCGTCGATCGCTCCGGCGGTAAAACTGATATGGCGGTGTACAACGCGCGGTTGTAGTGCCGAATAACCGTATAAAACTGATATTTACGACAGGATCGGAACATGGCAATCAACTATCAACAGCTTAAAAACCGGGACTTCCCGGTCATCGAGCACAGCTACACCGCGCGCGACACCATGCTCTATGCCCTCGGCGTTGGCGTCGGCTTCGATCCGCTCGACACCAGGGCGCTGCGCTACGTCTACGAGGACGGCCTGCTGGCGCTGCCGACCATGGCGGCGGTGCTCGCCTATCCCGGCTTCTGGATCAAGGAGCCGGACACCGGCGTCGATTGGACCCAGGTGCTGCACGCCGATCAGGACATCGTGATTCACCGCCCGCTGCCGGCCGCCGGCACCGTGCGCGCGCAGACCCAGGTCAGCGAGATCATCGACAAGGGCCCCGGCAAGGGCGCCTTCATCTATTCCGGGCGCACCGTCGTCGACGCCGCCACCGGCGAGCCGATTTGCACGCTGTCACAGAACACCATGGCGCGCGGCCACGGCGGTTTTGGCGGCGCGACCACGGAGCCGCCCGCGCCCCACCCGGTGCCCGCGACCGCGCCCGATCTGACCTGCGATCTGCCCACGCTGCCCCAGGCCGCGCTGATCTATCGCCTGTCCGGCGACTACAACCCGCTGCACGCCGATCCGGCCGTCGCGCGCCAGGGCGGCTTCGAGCGGCCGATCCTGCACGGCATGTGCACCTTCGGCGTCGCCGGCCACGCGGTGCTCAAGATGTGCTGCGACTACGACGTGCGCCGCTTCCACAGCATCAAGGCGCGCTTCTCCGCGCCGGTCTACCCGGGTGAAACCATCCGCACCGAGATCTGGCGCGAAGCCGGCGGCGTCGCCTTCCGCTGCAAGGTGGTCGAGCGCGATCTGGTGGTCATCAACAACGGCCATTGCGCGCTGAGTTGAAGCATTCACCAACAACGGGGCGCTTGCACATGCAGAACATACTGTCCGGAATGCGGGTCATTGAAGGCTCCGCGTTCGTCGCCGCGCCCTCGGGCGCAATGACGCTGGCGCAACTGGGCGCCGACGTCATCCGCTTCGATCTCATCGGCGGCGGTCTCGACTACCGCCGCTGGCCGGTGGACAAAAACAACCAGAGCCTGTTCTGGGCCGGCCTCAACAAGGGCAAGCGCTCCATCGCGGTGGACTTTCGCAAGCCCGAGGGGCAGGAGCTCCTGACCCGGCTGATCGGCGCGCCGGGGCCGGATGCCGGTATTTTCCTGACCAACTTCCCGGCGCGCGGCTGGCTTGCCGATGCCAGCCTGAGGCAGCACCGGGACGACCTGATCTACCTGAACCTGACCGGCGATCGCCACGGCGGCTCGGCGGTGGATTACACGGTCAATTGCGCGATGGGCCTGCCGGCCATGACCGGCACTGGCGGCGAGCCGGTCAACCATGTGCTCGCGGCCTGGGACGTCATCACCGGGCAGACGCTGGCGCTGGGCGCGCTGGCGGCCGAGCGCCATCGCCGCATCACCGGCAGGGGCCAGATGATCAAGCTCGCGCTCGCCGATGTGGCGCTGGCGACGCTCGGCCACCTCGGCTTTATCGCCGAGGCGCAGGTCAACGGCGAGGAGCGCCCGGCCTACGGCAACTATCTGTATGGCGCCTTCGGCAAGGATTTCGCGACCGCCGACGGCCGTCGCGTGATGGTGGTCGCGCTCACCCGCAACCAGTGGCAGTGCCTGCTGAAGGCGACGGGTCTCGGCGCCGCCTGCGACCAGCTCGGCGCGCGTTTGGGGCTCGATCTGAAGCAGGAGGGCAGCCGCTTCCAGGCGCGGGAGGAACTCCGCGCATTGTTCGCGCCCTGGTTCGCGGCCCGCAGCTTGCGCGACGTGCAGGTGGCGCTGGACGATAACGGCGTGTGCTGGGGCAAGTATCAGAGCGTGCGCGAACTGGTCGCCAGCGACCCCGAGTGTTCACCGGCCAACCCGCTGTTCGCAACCGTCGAGCAGCCGGGGATCGGCAGCTACCTGATGCCCGGCAACCCGCTCAATTTCGCCGGCTTCCCGCGGCCAACCGTGCAGCCCGCGCCGGCGCTCGGCCAGCACACCGACGAGGTGCTCGCCGAGGTCCTGGGGATGTCCGGCGCCGAGATCGGCAAATTGCACGATGCCCGCATCGTCGCCGGGCCGGGGTGACCACGGGCGATCGGGGTTCCGGGGTTCGGTTGACGGAGTCGGTAAATCGCGACATTCTGTCCGGCGAATCCGCCGGCCGCCGACAACCGTAAAACCTGCACCCATGGGCAGAGGCCGCGGCGAGAAAATAACCAGCCCATCCAGCCATCGTCATCCCCGCGTACGCAACGGCGGCGCGGCACCGAACCGGTCGATAACATCCCTAAACCCAGTGGAGGTCAGGATCATGATCAGCAAAGAAGCCGAAAAAATTGTCGAGCTGTACCGCGAGTGGGGCAGCAAACTGTCCGCCAACAGCGGCATGGAGTTGAGCGAATTGCGGGTGCTGTTCGACGACTGGGGCAACCTGACCGGCGAGACCACCGGCGTCGACTACGAACCCGCGCGCATCGCCGACGTCGATGTGCTCTGGGCGCGGCCCGCCGGCGCCGACCAGACCCGCGTGCTGATCTGCTGCCACGGCGGCGGTTTTGTCGTCGGCTCGTCCAAAAGCCATCGCAAGATGTTCGGCCACATCGCCAAGGCGGTCGGCTGCAATGCGGTCATCCTCGATTACACCCGTGCCCCGGAAAACCCTCATCCCGGCATCGTCAACCAGGCTGTCGCGGTCTACAAAAAGCTGCTCGACGACGGCTACAAACCCAACCATATCGCCACCACCGGCGATTCCGCCGGCGGCAACCTGTGCACCACGATGGTGTTGAAGGCGCGCGAGCTGAAGCTGCCGCTGCCGGCCGCGTTCGCGCCCATCTCCCCCTGGTACGACATGGAGGGTAAAGGCGCGTCCATGGTCACCAACGCCAAGAACGACGCGCTGGTTGCGCCCGGCATTCTGGAGGGCATGGTGGCTGCTTTTCTGGGTGGCAACTCACCCACCGAACCACTCGCCAACCCGCTGCACGCCAATCTCAAGGGCCTGCCGCCGGCACTGATCCAGGTCGGCGGCTACGAGGGCCTGCTCGACGACAGCCGCACCTTCGCCAAGCTGATGAAAGAAGCCGGCGGCGACGTTGAACTGCAAGTGTTCCCGGAAATGCAGCATGTGTTCCATTTCATGGCCGGCAAGGCACCCGAGGCGAACGATGCCGTCGCCAAGATGGCCAGGTTCCTCAAGCCGAAGCTGGGCCTGGCCTGAGTTGCCAGCACCCCCGTCGCCGCTGCGCGCGGCACCGCCCCATTCACGAAAAACATTCGGGTGATGTCATGATCGAATACCACAAGCTCTATATCGACGGCCAATGGGTGCCGCCCTCTGGCGACGGCGTCAGCAAGCTGGTCAATCCGGCCACCGAGGAAGTGTTCGCGACGGTGCCGATGGCGATGCCGGCAGATGTCGACAAAGCCGTCCGCGCCGCGCGCCGGGCCTTCCCCGCCTGGTCGCAGACCAGCAGCGCCGAGCGCAAAGGCTATATCGACGCCATCTGCGCCAAGCTCACCGAGCGCAAGGACGAACTGGCGTCGCTGATCTCGCAGGAAATGGGCATCCCGGTGCATTTTTCGCTGGGCATCCAGGTCACCGGGCCCATTCACGGCCTGTCCATCTTCGCCGATCTGGCGAAAACCATGGACGAGGTCAAGGAGCACGAGGGCGGCTATATCACCGTGCGGGAGCCGATCGGCGTGTGCGCCTTTATCACGCCGTGGAATTTCCCGCTGTTTCAGGTCATCGCCAAAGTGGGGCCCGCGCTCGCCGCCGGCTGTACCTGCGTGCTCAAGCCGAGCGAACAGACGCCGCTCGCGACCTTCATCTTCGCCGAGATCTGCGCGCAGGTGGGCCTGCCGGCCGGCGTGTTCAATCTGGTGCCGGGCAAGGGCTCGATGATCGGCGATCTGCTGAGCTCGCACCCGGAAGTCGATCTGGTGTCCTTCACCGGCTCCACCGAGGTCGGCATCGAGGTCGCCAAGTCGGCGGCCCCGAGTGTCAAGCGCGTGTGTCAGGAGCTGGGCGGCAAGTCGCCGTTCCTGATCGCCGAGGGCGCCAACATCACCAAAGCCGTCAAGTATGTGATCAAGGATTCGATGTTCAACTCCGGGCAGATGTGCGTGCAATTGAGCCGCATCCTGGTGCACGAATCCCAGTACGAGGAGGCGGTCGAAGTCGCGAAGACGGTGGCCAACTCGCTGAAGGTCGGCGACCCCACCGACAAGGGCAATTTCCTCGGCCCGGTCAGTTCGATGCGCGCGCGCGAAAGCGTCGTGCGCTACATCAACAAGGGCATCGCCGAAGGCGCCCGCCTGGTCGCCGGCGGGCCGGAGTTGCCCGAAGGCATCACCAGGGGCGCCTATGTGCGGCCCACGGTGTTCGCCGACGTCAACAACGACATGACCATCGCCCGCGAGGAGATCTTTGGCCCGGTGGTGTGTTTCATTCCGTACCGGACCGAAGCGGAAGCCATCGCCATCGCCAACGACACCCCCTTCGGACTGTCGAGCGGCGTGTGGGCGGAGGATCGCGCCACGCAAATGCGCATTGCCCGCCAGTTGCGCGCCGGTCAGGTCAAGGTGAATGGCCCCGCGTTCAGCTTTGCCGCGCCCTTTGGCGGCTACAAGATGTCCGGCAACGGCCGCGAGTGGGGCGCCAGCGGCCTCACCGAGTACACCGAGGAAAAGGCGATCATGCTCGGCGCCTGAACCCGCTGGTGGCCCAACGATCGGCAACAGACGGACACGCCTGTTGCCGTTTTGTCGTCCGCCCGGCGGCTTTGCACTGATCGACCCGAGACCGCGCAACCCGCCGCGAAGCCGTCATTGCGAGCGCCGCCGCGAAGCAGTCCAGGCGTCATTGCGAGCGCCGCGAAGCAATCCATGCGGTCTCGGAAAATCGGTATGCTGTGGATCGCCACGGCGCTGCGCGCCTCGCGCCGACAGACCCTTTCCGGGCAGTCCCAACATGAGAGTCAACAGGAGCAGTTGTCGATGGCGGTGACCCGTTTTCGCTTTCCCCACGTCGAGCTACCCGCAGCCGCGCACCGGTTGCGCGCCGAAGTGCGGGAGTTCCTCGCCGCCGAGCGCGCCAGCGGCGGCTTCGTGCCCATGGCCGACTGCTGGGCATCGGGGTTCTCCGCCGAGTTCAGCCGCAAGCTGGGCCAGCGCGGCTGGCTCGGCATGACCTGGCCGAAAAAGTTCGGCGGCCACGAGCGCAGCTTTCTCGAACGCTATGTGATGACCGAGGAGATGCTCGCCGCGGGCGCGCCGGTGATGGCGCACTGGGTCGCCGACCGCCAGAGCGGCCCGCAGTTGATCAAGCACGCGCAGCCGGCGGTGGCGCTCGCCATCGTGCCGCGCCTCGCCGCCGGCGAGAGTTTCTGCGCGATCGGCATGAGCGAGCCCAACACCGGCTCCGACCTCGCCTCGGTCGCCACCCGCGCCGACAGGGTGCCCGGCGGCTGGAAGGTCACTGGTCGCAAGATCTGGTCCACCGGCGCCCACGGCTGCGACTACATGATCGCGCTGGTGCGCACGGCGCCCGTCGATCCCAAGGCCCGGCATCAAGGCCTGAGCCAGTTGATCATCGACCTCAAGGCGCCCGGCGTGCAGGTGCGCGGCATCGCCGATATCGCCGGCCACGTCCACTTCAACGAGACCATTCTCGACGAGGTGTTCGTGCCGGAAACCCATCTGCTCGGCCAGGAGGGCGGCGGCTGGAATCTGGTGGTCGGCGAACTGGCGCTGGAGCGCTCCGGCCCGGAGCGCTTCCTGAGCACCTTCATCGTCTTGCAGGAGGCGATGCGCCTGCTGGTCGATCGTCCGGATGCGCGCACCCAGGAGGTGCTCGGCACGCTGGTGGCGAAGCTCAAGACGCTGCGGCGCATGTCGCTCGGCATCGCCGGCCTGTTGCAGGAGGGCAAATCGCCGGAGATGGAAGCCGCACTGGTGAAAGAGATGAGCACGCGCTTCGAGCGCGAGGTGCTGGAGCAGTTGCGCGTGGTGGTGCCGCAGGCTGCGCTGCGGGCGTCGCCCGGCCTGCTGCCCGCGCTGCTGCGGGACGCCATCCTGCGGGTGCCGTCGTCCACGCTGCGCGGTGGCACCAACGAAATTCTGAAGGGCATGATCGCCCGTCAGCTCGGTCTCCGCTAAGCCCTTTCGCCCCGCCAAGGATCATGCAATGACGCCGACAGACAACATCATTCTCGACACCGCCAATCGCATCTTTGCCGATCTGAGCACGCCCGAGGTCATCAACGCCGCCGAGCGCGGCGAGTGGCCGGTACAGCTCTGGAACGCCGTCGAAGAAGCCGGCCTCAATCTGACCTGGGTGCCCGAGGCCAACGGCGGTGTCGGCGCCTCCGCGCTGGATGGCTTCGCCGTCATCAAGGCCGCCGGCGCCAGTGCGCTGCCGGTGCCGCTGGCCGAAACCCTGATAGCCGGCTGGCTGCTGGCCAAGGCGGGGCTCCAGGTGCCCGCCGGGCCGCTCGGCGTCGCCTGTGGTGATCTCGATTTTGCGAACGGCGTCCTCACCGGCGTCGCGCCAGTGGTGCCTTTCGCCCGTGTCGCCGGGCATCTGGTCGCGGTCGCGCCGGCGGGCGACCAGCGCCAGGTGCTGCTGGTCGCGGCTGGGCAATACCAGATCGTCGAGCACGGCGGCATCGCCGGCGAGCCTTGGGGCAGCGTGACCTTCACCGGTGCCAAGCCGGTCGCGGGTGGTATGGTCGCGACGGCCGCGGATGCCGATGTCGAAGCGCTCGGCGCTCTGGTGCGCGCCACGCAGGCGGCGGGCGCACTCGGCGCCGCGCTGGAATTGACCATCCAGTACGCCACCGAGCGCGTCCAGTTCGGCCGCCCGATCGGCAACTTTCAGGCGATCCAGCACATGATTGCGGAATTTGCCGGCGAGGTGGCGGCGATCAATGCCGCCGCCGATGCCGCCGCCGAGGCCTTCGCCCACGCCGATGGTATCGACGATCGCGCCTGGGTCGAAATCGCCACCGCCAAAACCCGTCTCGGCGAGGCGGTCAGCAAGGGCGCCGCCATCGCCCATCAGGTGCACGGCGCCATGGGCTTTACCTACGAACACCGGCTGCACCACTTCACCCGTCGCCTGTGGGCGTGGCGCGACGAATTCGGCACCGAGACCGAGTGGGCGAAGCGCCTGGGCCAGATCGCGCTCGGCTGGGGCGCCGAGGGCCTGTGGCCGGCGATCACCGCCGTCAGTGCGGCGGAGCGCGCGGCAGAGTAATTCCGGCCGACATCCAACACGCGCTTTTCAACACGCGCTTTACACGACACATTTTCACGACAGCAAGCGACCGAGGAACAGCAATGGATTTTTCGTTGAGCAGCGAACAACAGGCCATCGTCGACAACATCCACTCGCTGATGGAGCAGTTCGGTGACGATTTCTGGCTGGAGCGGGACGAGAGCGGCGTGTTTCCCGAAGAGTTCTATCAGGCCATGGCCAAGGGCGGCTGGCTCGGCATCACCATGCCCGAGGAGTACGGCGGCGCGAATCTGGGCGTCACCGAGGCCGCGCTGATGATGATGACGGTCGCCGAGCACGGTGGCCTGTCGGCCGCGTCCGCCGTCCATATCAACATCTTCGGCCCGCATCCCATCGTCAAGTTCGGCACCCCCGCGCAAAAAGAGCGCTGGTTGCCGCCGCTGATCGCCGGCAAGCAGAAAACCTGCTTTGGCGTCACCGAAGCCAACGCCGGGCTCGACACCACGCGCATCGAAACCTTCGCCCGCCGCGATGGCGACCACTACATCATCAACGGCCAGAAGATCTGGACCACGACCGCCCAGCAGGCCGACAAGATCATGCTGCTGACGCGCACCACGCCCCGCGACGAGTGCGCCAAGCCCCACGAGGGCATCACGCTGTTCTACGCCGACATGGATCCGAACCATGTCCAGATCAAGGAAATCCACAAGATGGGGCGCAAGTGCGTCAACTCCAACATGACGTTCTACGACAACCTGCGGGTGTCGAAGGACGACATGATCGGCGAGGAGGGCAAGGG
>CBDDRG010000346.1:0-2735 GCA_965232975.1 uncultured bacterium | reverse complement strand
CCGCAGGCGGCGAATTCGTTGGGAAACTCGCCGCCGATGCCCACGCCAAAGGCCAACCGCCCGCCGGTGAGGCGATCGAGCGTGCTCACTTGCTTGGCGACGGCGGTGGGGTGGCGCAGCGGCAGCAGATAGACCGAGGTGCCGAAGCGGAGGCGGTCGCTGAGTGCGGCGGCCTGGGCCAGTTGCAGCAAGGGATCCATGATCGGAATGGCGAAGGCGATGTGATCGCCCACCCACAGCGAATCCATGCCGATGCGGTCGGCGTGGGCGACGGCCCTGCGCACTGCGGCGCCGCTGTCCATGGACGCCATCCAGCCAAAACTCAGATCGGTTTCGAGGGGCAGGTTCATCGGGTTGACCTCGTGATAGGCGGAAGCGGAAGGGTGCTCAGGCGTTGCGGGCGGCCGCGAAGCCCGTGAAGGTCGCCGGAATGCGCTGGATATCCTGGATCAGGTCGGGCGGAAAGTCGGCGGGCACTGCCGTCGCAACGCTGGCGAAGATGCCGTCGGCGGCACCGCCAAAGCGGCGCTCGATCGCGCTGGCGATGCGGTCGTGGGTGCCGATGGCGGCGAATTCCTCGACCATCGCATCGGGGATTTCGGCGGCGATCCTGTCCCATGCCCCGGCCTTGGTCATGGCATTGAGCTTGAGGCCCAGATCCTGCCAGCCGTGGCGTTCGAGCACCGGCCAGTAGGCGGGCGTGGAGGCGTAGAACGCGATGCGGTAGCGCACCCATTCGACCATCTTGGCGACCGCGTCCGCCGTCGGCCCGGTGGCGATGAAGCCGCCGCCGGAAATCTCGAAGTGCCGGCGCTCACGGCCGCTGCGCGCCATGCCGGCGGTCAGGTTGGGCATCACCACGTCGTCCACATAGGCGCGGGTGCAGAACGGGTGCAAACGCACGCCGTCGCACACTTCGCCCGCGACTTTCAGCATCGCCGGGCCGACCGCGGCCATGGTCACCGCCGGTGGCGGGGCGGCAAAGGCCTCGGGGATGAAATTGGGTGTCATCAGCGTGAATTGGTAGTGCTCGCCGCGAAAATCGAGCCTGCCGTCGCCCTTCCAGCAGCGCCAGATCGCGCGTAGCGCCTGCACGTACTCGCGCATGCGCGGCGCCGGCGGCGACCAGGGCACACTGAAGCGGTGGACATTGTGGGCCTTGATCTGGCTGCCGAGCCCCATGACAAAGCGCCCAGCAGACGCCGCCTGCAAATCCCAGCCGATATTCGCCGCCGCCATCGGGCTGCGCGCAAAGGCGATGGCGATGCCGGTGATCAGCTCGACGCGCGCGGTGACGGTGGCGGCGACGCCCAGCGGCAAAAACGGGTCGTGGGCGTTTTCCATGGTCATGACGCCGTCGTAGCCGGCCTGCTCGATGGCGCGGGCCGCTGCCGGCACCGCGTTGAGATTGTGTTGCGGAATGGTGGTGAAGACCTTCATTGCCCGACCTGCGTGTTATGTCGTCTGTATCAGTTGTCTGGCCTGCCGGCAGTGTAGCGAATCGCGGTCGCCAAAGTCGCGGCAGACGACGGTAGGCGACAGGGAGAATTTTGTTCGGGGGGGACTCGCGGCCAAAGTATTTTCAGGACGATGACAACCATTTGCGGTCTCAACCGTTAGGTCTTTAAACACGACTCCGGAACATGCTGGCATGATAAGAACGCAACCGCACGCGGCGCTCGCAAAAGCCCAACGATATGCCACGGGTGGCATCGACAGCCGGCGGGAGTTCGCGCAGGACGCTGTGCTGCACCAACTCCCCGCTGTATCCACTGCGGCTGCGGAGGCGGATGAGGCATCGCGGCACACGCTTCCGTTGTTTAACCATGAGGCTCCGCGGTGGTACAACCGGGAGACGAACCGATGAAAGCGCAATTCCGTTGGTGGTTCAGTGTGTTGTTGGCGCTGGTGCTGGCCGCACCCTGCAACCGCGTGGTCGCCGAACACGGCGACGAACAGCGTGCAGGCTTCTCGCAGCAGGAGCTCGAGCAGATGCTGGCGCCGATCGCCCTCTACCCCGACAACCTGCTGGCGCAGATCATGATGGCGGCGACCTATCCCCTGGAAGTGGCCGAGGCCGCGCGCTGGTCGCGGGATAACGGTCAGCCGGCGGGCAACGATGCGGTCGCGGCGGTGCAGGACTACGACTGGGATCCCAGCGTGCAGTCCCTGGTGGCCTTTCCCAACATTCTGCTGATGATGGACGAGAAACTCGACTGGACCGAAAATCTGGGTGATGCCTTTATCGGCCAGCGCGACGACGTCATGGATACCGTCCAGTACCTGCGCCGCCGGGCCCAGGAGGCGGGTTACTTCGATTCCAGCGACCATGTTCGCGTGGTGCCCAGCGAGCGCATCATCGTGGTCGAGGCCGCCGACCCGGAAGTCATCTACGTCCCCTATTACAATCCGCGCGTCGTCTACGGCACCTGGTGGTGGTCGGCCTATCCGGCGGTGTACTGGGATCCCTGGCCGGGTTACCGACCCTATCATCACGACGCCTTTGCCTGGGGGGTCGGGATAGGTGTAGGTGTCGGGTTCTTTTTCGGCGCGATGGACTGGCATCACCACCATGTGTATGTGGATCATGACCATCATTATTACCGCGAATACCGCGAACGGCACCACGACACCTGGCGGCATTACGATCACGACGGGCGCGGCCGGCACGATGGCCGCCAGGTGTGGTCGCACGAACCCAGCCACCGTCGCGGCGCGCCCTATCAGAACCATGC
>CBDDRG010000345.1:0-5435 GCA_965232975.1 uncultured bacterium | reverse complement strand
CAGCCAGCAGCTGCCGGTGCTGGGCAACAAGCTCGGCGTGGATCTCGCAGCCCAGATGACCGCCGACCAAGCCAAGCGCCTGCTGACGCTGAGCGATACCAAGCTGACGATCACCCCGGCCACCGACGAATCGCCGCTGACCGCGGCATTCGACCTCAAGCTGGACTACGGCGACGGGAGCCTGGCGTTGCCCAAATTGAAAATCGTGGGTGGCGGCGCAACGCTGACCGGCAAACTGGACGCGCAGCAGATTTTGGGCGACCCAACATTCCAAGGCCAATTGACGCTGACGCCGACCAATCTGCGCGACATCGCGGCGAAATGGGGCATGGATCTGTCCACCCTGCCGAGCGTAGACGCGCTGACACAGGTGAGCTTGTCCGCCGATATCAATGGCGCGCGCGAAAAACTGGTGCTGGACAAGCTGCAAGTGCGCGTCGATCAGAGCAACCTCACCGGCCGGATCGCCCTCGGGTTGGGCGCGACTCGCTCGTTGGACATGGCCCTGCAAGGGGATTCGATCGATCTCGACGACTACATCGCATCAGGCGCGAAGGATGACTACGTCGCCACGGGCGCGAAGAAGAAAGAGCAACAGGCGGCGACGGCTGTATTTGCACCGGTATCGGGCGCCCTCGCCTGGCTCAAGGGCGGTAGCGGAAAAATCGACATTCGATGGGATTCGTTGACGCTGGCCAAGAACAAGTTGGACAAGCTACACCTCGGCGCCACCGCCAGAGGCAAGCGGGTTGAACTCACCGATCTGTCGGCGCACGCGTTTGACGGCGCCATTAAACTGGCCGCCACCATCGATATGAGCAGCAGCCAGCCGAAAGTGAACTTCACCAGCCAGGTGCGCGATATCGCCATCCCCAAAGCGAGCGCAGCCTTTGCCACCGACACCAAGATGGAAGGCGTCCTCGATCTGGCGATTACCGGCAACACCCAGGGTGAGACCACCGACGCGCTGCGCAAGAATCTGGCCGGCAGTGGCACGCTGCACATCACCAAGCCGGTCATCAGCGCGGTCAACGTCGAGCGCTCCTACTGCGAGATCGCCGCCCTGGTGGAGGGCACAACCCAGACCCAGGATTGGGCCAAAGGCACGGCGCTGAAAGACTTGGACAGCACCTTTCACCTGGCGGGTTACGATCTGGTGCTCGATAGCTACACCACCGGCATCGGCAACCTCGGCCTCAAGGGCAGCGGCGTCATCGATACCGACGACGAAAACTTCAACATTCTCGCCATCGCCCGGCTGAGCGGCGATCGCACCAGCGAAGCGGGCTGTGCCATCAAGAGCAAAAGCATTCGCGAAAAGGATATCGCGCTGCGCTGCAAGGACAGCTTCGCCAAGGCCGGCGCCAAGAGTTGCCGCCCCGATGGCGACGCGGTCAAGGAACTGGCCAAGAACAAAGCCTTGGACAAGCTACAGGACAAACTGCAACAAAAGATCGAGGACAAAAAGCTGGATGAATCCACCGGCCAGGGCCTGAACGACCTGTTGCAGGGAATCCTCAATCGGAACAAGAAGTAGCTCGCGGTGACCGGCGGAGAACCCCGCCTCGGCATTGCCGAGGGCTGTGACTCCGAGCAGAGCTTTGCCGAGCGCCTGTTGCGCTGGTTTGTTCACCAGGGCCGCAAGAATCTGCCCTGGCAATGCGAGCGCACGCCGTATCGGGTGTGGCTCTCCGAGATTATGCTGCAGCAGACCCAGGTCAGCACCGTCATCCCCTATTTCGAGCGTTTCACCGCGGTGTTTCCCGACGTCCGCGCGCTTGCGGCGGCACCGTTGGATGAAGTGCTGCATCGATGGACTGGCCTCGGCTACTACGCGCGGGCGCGCAACCTGCACCGTACCGCCGGCATCGTCGCCACCCGCCATGGCGGGGTATTTCCCGATCGCCTGGAAGCGCTCGTCGAGCTACCCGGCATCGGTCGCTCTACCGCCGGGGCCATCCTTGCGATCGCCTTCAACCAGCGCGCGCCGATCCTCGACGGCAACGTCAAGCGAGTGCTGACCCGCCACGCCGGGGTGGCCGGATCACCGACGCAGACTCAGGTCGCGCAGCAACTATGGAGGTTGGCCGCTGCGCGCACGCCCACGCATGATCCGGCTGGCTACACCCAGGCGATCATGGACCTGGGCGCGACCCTGTGTACCCGCCGCCGACCACAATGCGCGCAATGTCCGGTCAATCAGGACTGCCGCGCTTATGCAGCGGGCGATGCCACCGCATACCCGAACCGCACCGCGCGCGCCGCCCTCCCCGTTCGCGAGCGACTGTTGTTGATTCTGCAAAATTCGGCCGGCGAAATTCTGCTCAGCCAACGACCGCCGGCTGGCGTCTGGGGCGGTTTGTGGAGTTTTCCCGAATGTACCGGAACCGAGGCACTGATTGCGACCGAGGCCCGCGCATGGCATTGCGAACCAGTGCACTGGCAACTCATGCCCCCGCGCCGGCACACCTTCAGCCACTTTCACCTCGACTATGTGCCAGTGCTGGTGCGGGTGGTCTCTGGCATCGGCATCGCTGACACCGACAACCGGCGCTGGGTAGATCCGGCGCAGCCGGGCAGTATCGGTCTGCCCAAGCCAGTCGCCACGCTGCTCCGGGAAATCGCCTGCGGTTCGACGTAGTGCAAACTTTCCGCTTGCCCGCGCCGTCGCGAGTTTTTATCCTGACCACCCGCTTGGGCACCACCGGTAACAGGGAATCGCCATGAGTCGCACCGTGTTTTGCCGCAAATATCAACAGGAGCTCGACGGCCTGGACAATCCGCCTTTTCCTGGCCCCAAGGGCCAGGACATCTACGCCAACGTCTCGCGCAAAGCCTGGGAGGAATGGCTGGCCCAGCAGACCATGTTGATCAATGAAAAGCGCCTCAACCTGACCGACATGACCACGCGCACCTATCTCAACGAACAGCGCGACAAGTTTCTGGCGGGCGAGGCGTCGGATCGCGCCGAAGGCTATGTGCCACCTCCAGCCTGACCAGAGTGTCTGCCCGTCCGTATTGACGCCAGCGGCTTCAATCTATTTAATGCACGACTTCTCACCGTAGCCCAGGTAGCTCAGTCGGTAGAGCAGAGGACTGAAAATCCTCGTGTCGGTGGTTCGATTCCGCCCCTGGGCACCATATCTCATTCGCCACTGTCACCAAGTCCATAAGCCACTGTAAACAGCAGCTTTTTTCTGCACGACGCGTCCGCCGTCGTCCGCCCATATCCATCGACATCCGCCGCGTTTGCGGATAGCTTTGTTGGTAACTCACCTACCAACAAAGCCACATACCAACAATGGCCGCCACCAACTAGCTGACCGACCACGCGGTCAAGAACGCCAACCCGAAGATCGCGCCCTACAAGTTGGCCGACGGCGGCGGCCTGTTTCTGCTGGTACAGCCGGCCGGTGGCAAGTGGTGGCGCCTGGCCTACCGCTTCGGCGGCAAACAAAAAACGCTGGCCCTTGGAGCCTATGGCGCCGACAAAACCACGCTCAATGGTGCGCGTGAAAAGCGCTAAGAAGCGCGCCGCCAGCGGGCGGAGGGTATCGACCCTGGCGCACTCCGCAAGCTGACGAAGAACCGGCCGCCGCGGGATGCGGACAGCTTCGAGGCGGGCGCGCGCGAGTGGTTCGCCAAGTTCTCCCCCGGCTGGGCGCCAGGCTACGCCGAGAAGATCCTGCGCCGCCTCGAGCGCGACATCTTCCCCCGGATCGGCGCCCTGCCGGTTGGCAAGGTCACTGCGCCCGAACTGCTGGCGGTGGTGCGCCGGATCGAAGCCCGCGGCCGGCGGGAGACCGCCCACCGGGCGCATCAGAATTGCAGCGTTGTGTTTCGGTATGCCGAAGAAGAATCGCAGCTACAGCTACCAGCCCTACATCGAGCTGCTGTCGCGGTGATTACGCAAGTGTTCGCATTGGTTTGCACCGGTCAGAAATGGCTGACCGAAGACCCAGTTCTGCGGTCAACCATCCGCCTGTCTGATTGCAAGATGGTAGGTGCTCCATGAAGACCCGGGTTCGAGCTGCGATGCTGTTGGGTCTGGCCTGCGCCGCGGCGTCCGGCGTCGCCACCGCCCAGGGAGCTGTCGGCATCGATACAGCCGACCGCTATGTGGGCAAGGTCAGCGCGCAGGTGTTCGCGCCGGAAGGCTCACGCAACAAGGAGTTCGGCACCGCCGGCGCACGCTTCGTGCCGATCGGCGGCGGGCGGTCGCGGCTGGAAATCCAGGCCAATATCCGCCGTACGAATGATTCCGGATTCGTCATCGAGGGCAGCCGGAACGGATCGGGCTGGAGCGGGCGCTCGGGTGGACTGGAAATTGCCATCGACCGCGACGGCCGCATCCGCGGTGGCGGGATCGCCAACCAGCACCGCATCACCTTCGGCGGTCGCGCCACGTCCGAGCGGATAGGTCTGACGGTCGAAACCGAAAAGCTGGCGCAGGCCGCCGCTGGCGACACGATGCCTGCCGGTACCCGCATCGTGTTCGATTACGACCTCGGCCGTGACACACAAGCCTCCATCAATACCGGAGCAGCCACCACGCCCACGGCATTGCCGCCCGGCAAGAAGACGCAGAAGACCTGCAAGCGCCGGGTCTGGAAGATGCGCAATGTCACCACGCCCGGTGGCGGGATGACGATGACCCAGGTGCCGCATTGCCTGGATTGAAATCGGCAGTGGATCGTCAATCGCGTGCTGCAGCCTTGATTCACTTCGACGCCGGCCGGGGTGCGAGCCGGACAGGCAGTGCCGCAGATCCCCAGCGCAGCGCAGCAGCAATGGTCGCTGCCGCCTGCAGGGAATCATGTTGTGTGCAATCGCATTCGTCGCGCTCGTGGCGTCCACGCCTGCGGCCGTTGCGCGCAATGACGATGGTGCGGCGCATCGGCGACGCGCGCCTTGCATGTGGCGCTCGAATCGGTACTGGCGCGCCCCCGCGCCCGCGCAGGCGCCGCCGGAGGCGGTGCGCGCGCTGGACTCCAACAGGAAGCAATCGCCCGCGCCAGAACGTCCGCCGGCGCAGCAACGGCGTTGGCTGGAGGCCTGCACCGAAACGATCTCGACAACGACGCGCAACGGAAACGGGACGCTCAACACCCACTGGCTCACCGGGTGAGCGGGAACACCTCTCCGTCCAGCGCCGCGCTCGCCGCCATGTGCCGCGCGCCGCAGCTCGGGCAGAAGCCCCGGGTTTGCAGCTGAACGCCACCAGGGCGTGGCAACTGTTGTCGCAGCGCACGCGCAGGAAGCTGTGCTCTAGGAGCCTGTCGGACTTGAGACTGTCCTACCGCGGAAAAGCCGAATTTGGTCATATTTTGCGCAAATGTTCGTTGAATAACCTCACTATTCGCCGCAAATTTGCCCAAAATCTGCCTCAAATCGGACTTTCCCTCGCTACGGACGCTCAAGTCCGACAGGCTCCT
>CBDDRG010000344.1:0-42523 GCA_965232975.1 uncultured bacterium | reverse complement strand
GCCTCCAGTGCCTGCGTTTGGACAGCAAGTTGACGCCTTTTTGCTTCACCCATTGGGTGACCTCGATAAATCCGTTGAAACTGGCTCCCAGTCTAGCTTGTAGCCGGTTTGTGCACTGTCAACTGCCGGAAATAGGTTTATATGGAATCGAAGGCCGCTGTGAATCAATAGGGCCATGGCCAGGGGGTATGGCTCGGACTGTTCTAGTGACCGACGGTGTGTTTCACGGCCCGCTTAACAGGCCGTTGAAAAACGCCTTTCAACGGCCTGTTAAAGCAAGCCAAGGATGGGTTGCGCGAAGATCAAGCACGCTAAGTGCTTGATCTTCGGAGGACGTCGCGGGCGTGTGCCACGACGAGCGGGTTTGAAAAAGGGCAAGAAAGCCCTTTTTCAACATCCTGTTAAAGAACATCACTGCGTGTGTTTCAGCCCGGTGACACCGCCAATACCGCCCCAGTGACAGCAACGGCAGCCCCGGCAAGGCGCACCAGGGCAACCGGAGCGCGGCGCAGTCTTTGCCCCGCGCTACCGAGGCCGATGCCCAGCAGATTGAGGCAAGCGGTGGCTACGACAAAGCCTGCACCGTAACTGAGACCGGCAGCCAGTGCCGGCATTTCCGCGCCATGGGCGAGGCCGTGACCGAGCGCAAATACGCCCACCAGCAGCGAGCTTGCCGCCAGCGGTAGCCGCAGCGCGGCGGCAACCAGCACACCCAGAATCAGCACCGACGCCACTATCCCCGGTTCGACCCAGGGCATCGCCATACCCATGGTTCCCAGCATACCGCCCAGGATCATGGCGCCGACGAATACCGTTGGTACCCACCATTGCGCACGGCCACCCAGTTGGCTCGCCCATAGGCCGACAGCGATCATCGCCAGCACATGATCGAGGCCGTTGAACGGGTGGCCGAAGCCAGCAATGAATCCATTCGCTCCCATCGTCTCCACCGCCGCTCCGGTATGCGCGGTGGCGCTGCCGGGCAAGACGCCAAGCACCATGCCCAAAGCCCAGATCAACCGCCCGCAGATAGAGTTTGCCATATTGGTCTCCGGAGTATTTCGTCGCGACAACGTCATCGCAACGCGGTTATGGATGTCATTCTCAAAGCACAGAGTGCGCCATCCCCGCATGAAATGGAAAACCCCCGGAAGCTCGTGCTGGAGCCGCGACGGACGCCCAAGTCCGACAGGCTGCTAGCCGAGGGTTCGCGTTAACCGGCGAGTTCGCGGCCAGTCACATCTGCAGGGCCTTTACCTGAAGGTATTCCTCCATGCCGTACCGCCCGTGCTCGCGGCTGTTGCCGGACTGCTTGTAGCCGCCGAACGGCGCCATCATGTTGAACTCGCCGCCGTTGATGACCACCTGCCCGGTGCGCAGTTTGCGCGCCACCTCCTTGGCGCGCGCGGTATCGGCCGACCAGACACCGCCCGATAAACCATAGGCGGTGTCGTTGGCGATGGCGACCGCTTCAGCCTCGTCGCTATAGGTGATGATGCTGAGCACCGGGCCAAAGATCTCCTCCTGGGCGATGGTGGCGTGGGGATCGACATGGCCAAACACCGTCGGCTTGACGAAATAGCCCCGGGGTAAATGTGCCGGCGCGTCGGGCCCGCCGGTCAGCAGTTCGGCGCCCTCGGCGATGCCGGTGCGGATGAAGCCGCGCACCCGGTCGCGCTGGGTCGCGGAGATCACCGGCCCCAGGTTGACGGCGGGATCCAGGGCGTTGCCGCAGGCAAAGCTTTCGGCGGCCTGCACGGCGATCCGCGCAGCCTCCTGATAGCGGGACGCGGGCACCAGCAGCCGGGTGTGCGCGGAACAGGTCTGGCCGCTGTTGAAATAGCACGCGTGCACCGAGCCGGTAACGGCGTTGGTGAAATCGGCGTCGTCGAGCACGATCGAGGCGGATTTGCCGCCGAGTTCGAGCCCCACTTTCTTGACCGTCGCAGACGCCAGCTCGGCCACCCGGCGGCCGGCGCGCGTCGAACCGGTAAAGGACACCATGTCCACCAGCGGGTGGCTGGCCAACGCCTCGCCGACGACAGGGCCGGTGCCCGACACCAGATTGAAGACGCCGGCCGGGAGGCCGACCTGATCAGCGATCTCGGCAAACATGAAGGCACTCAAAGGCGCGACTTCGCTCGGCTTTACCACCACGGTGCAGCCGGCGGCGAGCGCGGCGCCGACCTTGGCCATGACCTGGTGCAGCGGAAAGTTCCAGGGCGTGATGCAGGCGACGACGCCCATCGGCTCGCGCACCACCTCGGTGTTGCCGATGACCTCGGAGAACCGATAGTCGTCCAGCAGTTGCGCGTAAATTTGCAGGCTCGCGACCGGCAGCCCGACCTGCACCGCCTTGGCCAGGGCCAGCGGCGTGCCCACCTCGCGGGCCATGACGTTGCCGAGCTCGTCCTGCCGCGCCAACACCGCCGCCGCCAGCTTTTGCAGATAGCCCTGGCGCTCTTTGGGCGTGGTGTAGCCCCAGGTGGCGAAGGCGCGGCTCGCGGCCTCGACCGCGCGCGCTGCATCGGCCGCGGTGCCCGCGGGAATCGTGCCCATCACCGCTTCCGTGGAAGCTTCGATGACATCGATGACGTCGGCGCCCTGAGGGTCAACCCAGGTGCCGTCAATGTAAAGCTTGGTGAAAGTAACCATGTTCAAGCTCCCGTGCGAGTTTGTAGCAAACCAGCCGCGCCGCCGTTGCCAAACCGCAGGGCTCGCCGAGCGCGCGATGCGTTGGCGCGATCTGGCGGCGCAGCCCAGGTTACATCAGCAATCTGCGGATGTCCCCGAGCGCGGTCACCAGAAAGGTCATGAAGCGGGCGCCGTCGACGCCGTTGATGGCGCGGTGGTCGTAGGACAGGCAGAGCGGCAGCAGTTGGCGCGGGGCGAAGGCACCGTCCTGCCACACCGGCCGAATGGCGGCGCGCGACACCCCGAGAATGCCGACTTCGGGTGTGTTGATGATCGGCGTAAAGCCGGTGCCCCCCTGGGCGCCCAGGCTGGTGATGGTGAAGCAGCCGCCCTGCATCTCGGCCGGGGTGAGCTTGCCGTCGCGGGCTTTGGCTGACAGCATCATCACCTCTTTGGCGAGCTGCCAGATGCCCTTGTGATCGACATCGCGGATCACCGGCACCAGCAGGCCGCGCGGGGTATCGACGGCGACGCCGATATGAATATAGTGCTTCTGCACGAAGTGCTCGCCGTCGCCCTGCAAGGAGCGGTTGAACTCGGGGTTGGCGCGCAGCGCCGCCGCGCATGCGGCGAGGATGAAGGGCAGCGGGGTCAGCCTGATCTTGCGCAGTTCGGCCTCGGCCTTGAGGCTCGCGCGAAACTCCTCCAGCGCGGTGATATCGGCGGCGTCGAACTGGGTTACATGGGGCACATTGAGCCAACTGCGATGCATGTTGGTCGCCGTCAGCTTCTGGATCTTGGTCATCGCGACCGATTCGACGGCACCGAACTGGCTGAAATCGATGCTCGGCACGGCGGGAATGCCACTGCCCGCGGTCTTTCCCGCCCGCGCAAGGCCGCTGTCGGCGTCACCGAGCGCGCGTTTGACGAAGGCTTGCACGTCCTCCTTGAGGATGCGGCCGCGCGGCCCCGAACCCGCGACGCGGGTCAGATCGGCGCCGAGCTGGCGCGCGAACTGGCGCACCGCCGGGCCGGCGTAGACATCGGTCGGCGCCGACTCCGTGTCGGTGCCATCGGATGGCGAAGCGGCGGCGGGGACGTCGGTGGGCTCGGTGGGGCTCGGCGCGGGCGCCTTGGGTGGGGGTGCTGCAGGCGGGCCAGCGGCGCTTTCGGCGCCGGCTTCAACGGCGACGGGCGGTGGCGACGTGGCCTGTGGCGAAGTGGGCTGTGGCGAGGTTGATGGTGGCGCGGCGGGCGCGGTTTTTGGAGGCGCGTCCTTCGCGGTTTCCGCGGCCACTTCCAGTTCGAGGATGGCGACGCCGGCCTGTTTGATCTTGTCGCCTTCCTTGACCAGAATTTTTACCACCGTGCCGGCCTGGGGCGCGGGCAATTCCATCATGGCCTTTTCCGATTCGAGCACCACCAGCGTCTGCTCAAGCTCAACGTGATCGCCGACGGCCACGGCGAGTTCGATCACTTCCACTTCTTCGGCGCCGCCGAGATCCGGCACCCGGATGATGTCTATTGCCACGGCTGGTCTCGGCCTCGTGTTGGGGGCTGGGTGGGTGCGCTCACTGTGTTCGCGCGGGATGGCATCGGGTCAGCACAGCACCGGATCGGTCTTGGCGGGGTCGATGCCGAGACTCGCCAGCGCCGCGACCAGGGCCGCGGCGGGGAATTCCCCGCGCTGGGCGAGGGCGTGCAGCGCGGCCGCCACGATGTGGTAGCGATCAACCTCGAAAAAATGCCGTAGCTGGGCGCGAGTGTCGCTGCGGCCGAAGCCGTCGGTGCCGAGGACGTGGAAGTCACCGGGCACGAACGCCCGCAGTTGTTCGCCACAGGCCTTGACGTAGTCGGTGGCCACGACCACCGGCCCCGTCCGCCCGCTGAGTTGCGCGGTCAGGTAGGGCACCCGCGGCTTGGCGGTGGGGTTGCGCCGATTCCACCGCAGTGCGGCCTGACCGTCGCGGGCCAGTTGATTGACGCTGGTCAGGCTCCAGATGTCGGCGCCCACCTTGAATTGTTCGCGCAGGATCTCGGCGGCGGCGCGCACCTCGTTGAGAATGGTGCCGGCGCCCATCAATTGCACCTTGAGCTTGGTTTTGCGGCCCTGCTCGAACAGATAGACACCCTGGATGATGCCCGCCTCGGCACCCTTGGGCAGCGCCGGGTGGACATAGTTTTCGTTCATCGTGGTGATGTAGTAGAAGCAGTTTTCCCGCTCCTGATACATCCGCCGCAGGCCATCCTGGATGATCACCGCAAGTTCGTAGCTGTAGGCCGGATCGTAGCTACGACAGTTCGGAATGGTGCTCGCGAGCAGGTGGCTGTGGCCATCCTGGTGCTGCAAACCCTCGCCGTTCAATGTGGTGCGCCCGGCGGTTGCGCCGATCAGAAAGCCCCGCGCCTGGATATCGCCGGCCGCCCAGGCGAGATCGCCGACGCGCTGGAAGCCGAACATCGAGTAGTAGATGTAGAAGGGAATCATGGGCAGATCGTAGTGGCTGTAGGCGGTCGCGAGCGCGATCCACGCCGACATGGCGCCGGCCTCGGAGATGCCCTCCTCCAGAATCTGGCCCTTCTTGTCCTCCTTGTAGAACATCACCTGCCCGGCATCGTGGGGGACGTAATGCTGGCCGGCGGCGGAGTAGATGCCGAGCTGGCGGAACATGCCCTCCATGCCGAAGGTGCGGGCCTCATCGGGCACGATGGGCACCACGCGGCCGCCGATGGTCTTGTCGCGCACCAGCACCGACAACATGCGCACAAAGGCCATGGTGGTTGAAATCTCGCGCTCGCCGGTGGTCTCCAACTGGCGCGCGAACAGCTCCAGCTCGGGCATGGCCAGGGGCGTGAAAGTCGCCCGGCGCGCGGGGATGAAGCCGCCGAGGGCGGCGCGGCGCTCGCGCAGATAGGCCGCTTCCGGGCTGTCTGCCGGCGGCCGGTAGTAGGGCACCTGGGCGAGTTGGTCGTCCGGGACGGGCACGCCGAAGCGGTCGCGGAATTTTTTCAGGCTGTCGATATCGAGTTTTTTGAGCGAGTGGGTGTCATTGGTGCCCTCGCCGGCGCTGCCGAGGGCATAGCCTTTCACCGTCATCGCCAGAATGGCGGTCGGCTTGCCCTTGGTGGCGACGGCTTCGGCGTAGGCGGCGTAGATCTTGTAGGGATCGTGGCCACCCCGGTTGAGGTACATGATGTCGTCGTCGCTGAGATTCTTGACCAGCTCGGTCAGCTCCGGGTATTTGCCGAAAAAGTGCTCGCGGGTGTAGCCGCCGCCGTTGAACTTGTAGTTCTGCAGCTCGCCGTCGCAGACCTCGTCCATGCGCTTTTGCAGCAGGCCGGTTTGGTCGCGTTCGAGCAGGGGATCCCACATGCGTCCCCAGACCACCTTGATGACGTTCCAGCCGGCACCGCGAAAGACGCCTTCCAGCTCCTGGATGATCTTGCCGTTGCCGCGTACCGGGCCGTCCAGGCGTTGCAGGTTGCAGTTGACGACGAAGATCAGGTTCTCCAGTTGCTCGCGGCCGGCGAGCCCGATGGCGCCCAGGGCCTCGGGCTCGTCGCACTCGCCGTCGCCGAGAAATGCCCACACCCGGCGGTCGCCCCGCGCCACCAATTCCCGCGCCGACAGGTAGCGCATGACGTGGGCCTGATAGATCGCCTGGATTGGCCCGAGGCCCATGGACACGGTCGGGAACTGCCAGTAATCGGGCATCAACCAGGGGTGGGGATAGGACGACAAACCCTTGCCGCCGACTTCCTGGCGAAAATGGTCGAGCTGATCTTCCGAGAGCCGGCCCTCCAGAAAGGAGCGGGCGTAGATGCCCGGTGAGCTGTGGCCTTGAAAGTAGATGAGATCGCCGAGGTGATCGCCGCTGGCGCCGCGAAAAAAGTAGTTGAAGCCGACGTCGTACAACGTCGCGGCGGAGGAAAAGGTGGCGATATGGCCGCCGATGCCCGCGTTGTTCTGGTTGGCGCGCATGACCATGGCGAGCGCATTCCAGCGCACCAGGGAGCGGATGCGCCGCTCCATGAACAGATCGCCGGGCATGCGCTTTTCCCGCGACGTGGGGATGCTGTTGCGAAACGGCGTGGTGATGGCGTCCGGCAATTCGATGCCCGCGGTGGTCGCCCGCTCCAGCAATTGCTTGAGGATGAAGCCGGCCCGCGCCTGGCCCTGGTGGCGCACGACGGCGACCAGGGAGTCGAGCCATTCGCGGGTTTCGCTGGGGTCTTGATCCTGATCCATAGTGCTGGCGCCGTTGGTCGGTAATGGGGCGATCCCGAGGGCGGAGCTGCGCGCTGTTGCGGCGCCGATCGGTTGCCGCCCCGGCGATGGCAAGACCCCGAGCCGGTGTCATTTTAGGGTAGCAAAACTACAGGATCAATCGGATCGCTCTTCAGTCAATCGCCATTGCGGTCGGAAAAATAATCAAATATATCGATCAATTACTTTGTTTTCATGAGATTAGTTAAATAATTTAATCGGCTGTGAAAAATAAATTAATTACCCCGCCGGGCACTGCTATTGAGGAAACAGGTAATAGCCCGTGCTTTGCGTGACCAAGCCTGCTCGATCCAGGCCGGCGCCGTCCGTGGTCTCGTCCGCGGTGGTCACCCACAGCGCGCGGCGCGCGCCCAGCGCGGCCTCCCGGTACGCGGCGAGCAAGCTGGCGCGGGTCACCGCTCGCACCTCTCGCGCCAGCCGCGCGCGAAAATCGAACGCGGTGAAGTCGAGCTGCAGGGCCTCCTGGTGGCGGGCCGCCAATTCGGCCAGGCTCTTGGGCGCTTCCTCGATGCCGGTCAACACCGCCTGCCGGTGCCGGGCGAGTTCGGCGTCGCTGAGAGCCGCGATCCGGTGCTCGGCACGCGCCAGAAAACCGTCGATTTCGGCCATTAGCGGCGCGGTTTTGAGCACCGGGGACTGCACATAAAAAATCATTCCCGGCACTTTCAAGAGCGGCATGATGCTGCTGCCAACCGCGTAGCCGAGCTGTTTCTCGGTGCGCAACTCGTTGTAGAAGGGGGCCTCCAGGGCGCTCTGCAACACCGCGAAATGGGCCCGCTCGCGCAGCGAGGTGGTGCGCCCCTGCACATACAGCAGGGCGCCGCTATCGTGGTGATCGACTTTGATGCTGTGGCGCGGCGAGTGCACCGCCGGGGCCAGCGTCAGCACGCGGGCGTACTGGTCGCGGTCGCCTTCCGCGCCCAGGCGCAGGTCGTGCAGCACCTGGTCGGCCATGGTGGTGGCCGCTGCCAGCGGTAGCGCGCCGCCGACATAGAACTGGGCGTGGCCGCGGGCATAGAGCCGAGCGACATGGCGATCGAGGTCGTCGCCGGTGAGCGGTGCCAGGGCAGCGGCCAGATCGAGCGCCCGATAACTATCGGTGACCAGCGGTGGCAACTCGTCGACAACCTGTTTGATGGGCCACTGGCGGGCGCTGTTGCGCCAGTCGCGCACCAGCATGGCCTGCACCCGAGCCACCCGCGCCGCCTCCCGGTCGGGATCGGCCAGGGTCGCCAGCAGCTTGGCCAGCAGCACCGGCTGCTTGTCGGCATAGCCGTTCAGGGTCAGCGCGACGCCGTTGCTCCAGCGCTTGATCTCGAAGTCCAGGCCGGCGAGCTGGGCGGGATAAACCTCGGCATTGAGCTGATCGCGAACGACCGCCAGATACCACTCGGTCATTGCCACTTGCGCGGGGGTCTCGATCTCGGGCAGCGCCAGGCGGGCGACGAATTGCGCGCGGGGGGTGCCGAAGCGGGTGTCCCAGTAATACCAGAGCGTGGCGCGGGGATCCTGGCGCAGCAACTCGGGCACCGCCGCGGCATCGCCTTTGCCGCCCAGCGGAAATTGATCCGGGATATAGGGGTTGGGTGCGGGCAGGCGCAGCCGATCATCGCCGGCAGCGCGCCAGTGCGCCAGCGTGTCGTCGCTGACCGCGGCCACCCGATAGGGCGCCCGATAGCGCTTTGACACCCGGTCGGTGGTGCCGACCTCGGGCGCCAGCAGGCTGATAAATGCCCGTTCGGGCACCAGTAGGTCGGCGTATTGGCGAATCAACCCGGCGTCAAATGTCGTCAACAGATAGGGCCCGCGCAAGACCTCTGCGGCTGGATAGCGTTGCAGTGCCGCACTCAACTGCTGAACGTAGTTGATCGCCGGCACCCGGTCGAGAAAGCGGAAATGGATGTGCTGCAAGCGCGCCAGTTCCCGGTAGCGCCAGGCATCCACGCCCGCCGCGCGCACCAGCGCCAGCCAGGCAAAGGTTTGCCGGAGAACCTCGTCCACCTGCGCCACTCCCGCTGGCGTCAGCGTCAGACTCACATTGAAAGCAGCGCCGACGTCGGTATCGAAGGCCATGCCCGCGCTCAGCTTTTCTGCCAGACCCTGGGCCTTCAGGCTCGCCAGCAGGCTGCCCGGGCTTTCGTCGCCGAGCAGATAGCCCAGCACTTCTCCGGGTTGGGTGCGCCAGTGGGCGCGCGCGCTCGGCACCGGAAACACCAAGCTCAGTTCGCGCTTCTCCTGATCCGGTTTGATGAATACCTGCCGCGGCTGGGCGTCCGCAAACAGGGGTACCGGTATCGGGCGCGGCTGGTCGCGGCGTTTGGGCACCGCGCCAAAGCGGCTTCTGACCGCGGCCTCGAGGTCGGCCAGGGACTCCCGCCCCAGCACCACCAAGGTCATCCGCTCGGCTGAGTAGTGCGCGCGATAGAAACGCAGCAGATCGTCGCGCACCGGCCTCCCCGGGCGATCGGCGAGGGTGTCGAGCGCGCCCACCGAAAACCCGGCCAGCGGGTGCGCGGGGTTGACCAGCTCGCTCAGCACATCCCATTCGCGACGTGCGTCATCCTTGATCTTGAGGCGGTACTCGGCGTCCACCGCATGGCGCTCCCGGTCGACGTAGGCGGCGTCGAAGCGGGGCGCGACAAAAAACTGGGCGAAGCGATCCAGTGCCGCCACCAGATGAGGCGCGCTTACGTCGAAGAAATAACTGGTGTCCTCTAGGCTGGTAAACGCATTGTTGGTGCCGCCATGTGCACTGATGTAGGCCTGGTAGGCCCCCGCCTCCGGGTATTTTTCGGTGCCCAGAAACAGCATGTGTTCGAGGAAGTGCGCGAGCCCCTGGCGCTCGGCGGGATTGGCAAAGCTGCCGACGTGGACGGTCAGCGCGGCAGCGCCCTTGTCGGCCGTCGCATCCGCGATCAACAGTACCTTCATGCCGTTGGCGAGCTCGATAAAGCGGTATTGGCGATCATCGGCGGGGCTGCGGAAAACGGCCGCCTGGCCGCCCTCGCCCTCAATCACGCGCGACCAAGGCGCCTCGGGTTCCCGGGCACCGGCGGCCAGGGTCAGCAGGGCGAGGAATGCGAATGCCGACCAGCGCCGGCAGCGAGCGGATAACGTCATGGTTGATCCCGATGGTGGAGGGTGTGCGGTTCCATCACCCGAAGTGAGGGGGGCGGCGGGCCGCCGCGATAATGATCGCAACGCCAACCGCGCCGCAAGGAGCGGGCAGATCACCGGGCTCGATGGCGGGCCGCAACAGCTGCATCGCCTCATCGCCGGTGTCCAAGCCGGGGCTTCCCGTTGCGGAGAAGCTGCTGCCGGTGCAGCGACTACGGCCATCCGCACGGCGGCACGTTTTGGGCAGTGCGGCCAAGCTTGGCGACGCGCGCATCCTGGTTCCGGCCTGTTTTCGCCGGCTTTGGCGCTGGCAGCGAACATTGCCAAGTCCGGGAAACTCCTTCACCATCTGCCGCCCGTAGCTATAAGATTCACGCATCCTTGGACGATACACCGCTTTGGCAGTTATTTGCCCTGTTTCTGTTCCTGTTGGCCACTTCCGCTTTTTTGTGTGGTTCGGAAACCGGGATGGTGTCGCTAAACCGGTATCGGCTGAAGCACCTCGCCAAGCGTCACTCGGGCGCGCGCCGTGCCCAGCGCCTGCTGACTCGCCCAGATCGCCTGCTGGGCTTCATTCTGGTGGCTGGCAACGCGGTCAACGCGCTGGCGTCGATCACCGCCTCGGTTATCTGTATTCGCCTGTTTGGCGAGGAACTGGGGATTGCGATTGCCACCATTTCCTTGACCATCGTTTTCGGCTTTGCCGAGGTCACGCCTAAAACCATCGCGGCACTGCATCCGGAAACCGTCGCCTTTACCGCCGCCCACCTGCTTAAACCCCTGATGCTGGTGTTCTACCCGGTGGTGTGGCTGGTCACCCATATCTCCAATGCCCTGGCGCGGCTGTTTGGCTTCAATCCCTCCGCCGCAAACCGGGATCCGATCAGCAAGGAAGAACTGCGCAGCATCGTCGATGAGTCCACCCGCGAGCATATTTCCAGCCAACATAAGGAGATGCTGATCAGCATCCTCGATCTCGAAAAGATCTCCGTCAACGACATCATGGTGCCGCGCAACGAAATTTTTGGCCTGAATCTGGAGGACGACAACGCGAAGCTGATGGATCAGATCATGACCTCCGAACACACGCGGCTGCCGGTGTTCGAGGGCGATATCAACAACGTGATCGGTCTGCTGCACATGCGGCGGGCCGGGCGCCTGGTGCGCAGTGGTGCCGACTCGTTTTCAAAAGAGGCGATCAAGCGTTTTTCCCGCGACCCCTATTTTATTCCCGAGAATACCCCGCTCCACACCCAGCTGATCAACTTCCGCAAAAACAAGCGACGCATGGCGTTGGTGGTGGATGAGTACGGCGAGGTGCAGGGACTGGTCACGCTGGAAGATATTCTCGAGGAGATCGTCGGCGACTTTACGTCCAACTTCGGCGAGGAGGAGGATGTAGTGGTCGCGCAGCCCGATGGCAGCTACATCGTCCACGGCAGCGCGGCCATCCGCGACATCAACAAAATGACCGACTGGATGTTGCCGTCCGATGGTCCAAAAACCCTGAATGGGCTGGCGCTGGAGCAGCTTGAGAGCATTCCCGATGGCAATGTCTGCTTTGTCATGAACGACCTGCGCTTCGAAACGCTGAAGCTGGCGGATAAGAAAATCGCGCGCGCACGGGTCTGGAAACAGGCGACACCGCGCGCCGATCAGAGTCTGTAATAGAGGTGGTTATTGGCGGCCGAGGATGACTTCAAGGACGAACTTGGTGCCCCAGAACGCCAGCATCAAGGTGGTGAAACCGCCCAGCGTCCAATAGCTTGCGCGCTTGCCGCGCCACCCCAGGCGATAGTGGCCCCAGAGCAGGGTTGCATACACCAACCAGGCGAGCACCGAGAAGATGGCTTTGTGGGCAAGATGCTGGGCGAGAAAGTTGTCGACGAACATGAAGCCCACCGCCAGTGCCAGCGTGAGCAGAAAAAAACCGGTCCAGATAATCTCGAACAACAGCGCCTCCATGGTCTGGAGGGGCGGCAGCAGCAGCCGGCTGTCGAGCTGGTGTTGATGTAGCCGGCGATGCTGGTAGGCCAGCAAAATTGCTTGCAGGGCGGCAATGGTCAACAGACTGTAGGCCAGAATCGACAGCAGGATATGGATATCGATACCCACCGACAGGTGGGCTTGCGCATGGATGGCGCGCCCGGGGATCAGCGCAAGGGTGAGCAGTGCCACCGTGGGCGGAAATAACAACAAGAACAGATTGTGCAGTGGTTTGCGGAAACTGCTGAGCACCACGAGCAGATTGACCACAAAAAAAATCAGCACCGATACTGGCAGCAGCCCAAAATCGATCCCCTGTGGGGCGGCCATCAGCAACCAACTGATGACTCCGTGCGCAGTTACGGCGAACCCGCTGACCGCGAGCAGGCGGCCCGTTGCGGCGCGCCCCCGGCGCATGTCGAGAACCTGCATGGCGAACGCAAAGACGTAGAGACCGATGGCGGCGAGTCCTGTCGGCAGGATTCCGGCGGACAGAATTGGCATCGACATAAGCAGGGATTCCCGATTCGGCGGCGAGTTTGGCATAGAACGCCGGGGGCCTCAAAGAGTCTTCCGCGAGTTGGCATCGGCTATAATCGCGGCCCTTTCCCGCAGTGGAGATCGCCACCATGGCGATGTTTGAAAATCTCAGCGAACGCCTGTCGCAAAGCCTGCGCAAGATCACCGGCAAGGCGCGACTCAGCGATGAAAACATCCAGGAAACGCTGCGCGAAGTGCGCATGGCGCTGCTCGAGGCCGACGTCGCGCTGCCGGTGGTCAAGACCTTTATCGAAGGCGTGCGCGCGCAGGCGGTGGGACAGGAGGTCAGCGCCAGCCTGAATCCGGGGCAGGAATTCCTGAAAATCGTCCAGCACCAGCTCGAGCTGGCCATGGGTGTCAGCAACGAACACCTCAATCTCGCCGCCCAGCCCCCGGCGGTGATCTTGATGGCGGGGTTGCAGGGTGCGGGTAAAACCACCACCGTTGCCAAGTTGGCGCGCTATCTGCGTGAGCGCGAAAAGAAAAAGGTCATGGTGGTCAGCGTCGACGTCTATCGTCCGGCGGCCATCAAGCAGCTCGAAACCCTCGCCGCCGAGGTGGGCGCGGACTACTTCCACAGCACCTCGGAGCAGCAGCCGGCAGCCATCGCCGAAGCCGCGCTGGCCGCGGCGCGGCGCAGTTTTGCCGATGTACTGATCGTCGATACCGCCGGGCGCCTCCACATCAATGACGAATTGATGACCGAAATCGGGCGCCTGCACGCGGTGCTGAAGCCGGTCGAAACCCTGTTCGTCATCGACGCCATGATCGGTCAGGATGCGGTCAACACCGCCAGCGCTTTCAACGCCGCGCTGTCGCTCACCGGTGTCGTGTTGACCAAGATGGACGGCGACGCCCGCGGCGGCGCGGCGCTATCGGTGCGGCAGGTCACCGGCACGCCGATAAAGTTCATTGGCATGGGCGAAAACACCGATGCCCTGGAGCCGTTTTACCCCGATCGCCTCGCCGCCCGCATTCTGGGCATGGGCGATGTCCTGTCGCTGATCGAGGAGGTCGAGCGCAAGGTCGATCGCCAGAAAGCCGAGAAACTGGCGGACAAGGTTCGCAAGGGCAAAAAGTTCGATCTGGAAGATTTGCGCGACCAGTTGCTGCAAATGCAGAATCTGGGCGGCATGGCCGGCGTGCTGGAAAAGCTGCCGGGCATGGGCAACATGGCGCAGCTCGCCGAGCAGGCCAACGTCACCAGTCAATTCAAGCGCATGGTGGTGGTCATCGACTCGATGACGCCGGCCGAGCGCAGCAATCCCGATATCCTCAATGGCTCGCGCAAACGCCGCATCACCCAGGGGGCCGGTTCCAACATCCAGGAGCTCAATCGCCTGCTCAAACAACACAAACAAATGGGCAAGGTGATGAAAAAAATGAAGGGCAAGGGTATGGCCAACATGATGCGCGGCTTGGGCGGCATGGGCGCTCCCGGCCGATTCCTCGGGCGTTAGCACCCGGGAAATCATCCCGGGTATGCCGGTCCGGCGCCACGCAGGTGCTCGGCAGGGCCGGTATTGGTGGGCTGCCGGGGCGAGGCGGCCGGCGCTACTCCACTGGTTCGCCCGCGCTGCCGGCGTCCCCGTCCTTTTCGGCCATGCCCAGCTCGTAGAGTTTACGAGTCAGGGTGTTGCGTCCCCAGCCCAGCAATTCCGCCGCCTCCCGCTTGCGCCCTCCGGTGTGCTGGAGCGCAGTTTCGATCACCGTGCGCTCAAAACTCGGCAGTGCGGTAGCGAGGATATTGCTCTTGCCACCGAGCAGCTCGTTAGTGAGCCAGCGGCGCAGGCTTTGCTGCCAGTTGTCGCCCACGGCGGGTTTGGCGGCGGTTACGTTGCCAAGCATTTCCGGCGGCAGGTCGGACAGTAGCACTTCACGTCCCGCCGCCATTACCGTCAGCCAGCGGCAGGTATTTTCGAGTTGGCGGACATTTCCGGGCCAGGGCTGGAGACACAGGAATTGTTGCGCCTCCTGGGATAACACCTTGGGCTCGACGGCCAATTCTTTGGCCGCTTCGCGGAAAAAATGCTGAATCAGACGGGGGATGTCCTCGCGGCGGTCAGTCAGCCGTGGCAGGTGGATGCGAATGACGTTGAGGCGATGGAACAAGTCCTCCCGAAAGCGGTGTTCGGCCACCAGGGCTTCAAGATTTTGATGGGTGGCGGCGATGATGCGCACATTGACCTTGGTCGGGGTGTGCCCGCCAACCCGGTAGAACTCGTTATCGGCGAGCACGCGCAGCAGTCGGGTTTGCGCCTCCGGTGGCATGTCGCCAATTTCATCGAGAAACAGTGTGCCGTTATCGGCCTGCTCGAAGCGGCCGATGCGACGCTGAGCGGCCCCGGTAAAGGCGCCCTTTTCATGGCCGAACAGTTCCGATTCGATGAGATCGTGGGGAATAGCGGCCATATTGAGGGCAATGAAAGGCTTGTCTCGGCGCGGGCTGTGGTGGTGCAAGGCCTGCGCCACCAGCTCCTTGCCGGTGCCCGACTCGCCATTTATCAACACGGTGATGTGCGAGTGGGACAGGCGACCGATGGCGCGAAACACCTCCTGCATCGCGGGCGCCTCGCCGATGATCTCGGCCTCCGCCGGTGGCGGCTCGACGACCACCGGTGCGCCCTTTTCGCGGCCCACGGCGATCGCCCGGCGCGTCATCGAGATCAGTTCGTCGACATCGAACGGCTTGGGCAGATACTCGAACGCGCCGCCCTGATAAGCGGCGACGGCGCTGTCCAGATCGGAGTGGGCAGTGGTGATGATCACCGGCAGTTGGGGTTGTTCGCGATGGATTCTTTCCAGTAATTGCAGGCCGTTGATACCCGGCATGCGGATGTCGCTGATGATGGTGTCGGGAATCTGCCTTTCGAGGCCGTCGAGCAACATCTGTGCATCTTCAAAGCTGTGCGCGTTGATTTCGGCCTTTTCCAGAGCTTTCTGGATTACCCAGCGGATGGAGCGGTCGTCGTCGACGATCCAGACGGTCGGCTTCATGTCAGTGTCCGTAACTCTTGTGGGGCTCGAGCGGTAGAAAGACGGAAAACCGCGTGTGGCCTGGCTCGCTGTTGCATTCGATGAGTCCCTGATGGCGGTGAATGGCGGATTGGGCAATGGACAAGCCGAGGCCGGTGCCGCCGGCATGGCCGCTGACCATGGGGTAGAAAATGCGCTCGCTGATCGCCTCCGGCACTCCGGGGCCGTTGTCGATCACCTCCAGTTGACATACCAAGCGGTGGTAGATTTTGCCGATGGTGAAGTGGTTGACGATGCGGGTGCGCAGCGTAATCACGCCATCCGTGTCCAGTTTGTCGGCTCTGTCGAGGGCTTGCATTGCATTGCGCACCAGGTTGAGCACCGCTTGCACCAGATTCTCCCAGTCGCCCTGAATGGGGGGGATGCTGGGGTCGTAATCGCGGACAATGGCCAGCCGACCACCGGTTTCGGCCCGCAACAGACTGGCGACGCGCTCGGTCACCTGGTGGATATTGACCGCAGCCAGACGGGGCGGGGAGGAGGGCCCCAACAGCCGGTCGACCAAGTGGCGAAGACGCTCGGTCTCGCCAACGATGATGTCGGTGTACTCGCGAAGATCGCTGCGATCGAGCTCTTCAGCCAGCAACTGGGATGCGCCCAGAATGCCGCCGAGAGGATTTTTGATTTCGTGCGCCAGCCCGCGAATCAGATCGCGAGAGCTGTTGTTGGCAGAAATCAGCGCTTCCTCCCGATCGATGCGCAGGATCCGATCGACTGACTGAATTTCCAGTAGCAGCAACTTGTCCCGGCCGGCGGTGAGCGGGGTCACTGAATAATCGATGGTAATTTCGCGTTGATCGGGCAGCGCCAGTTTGACTTTGCGCTCGGTGAAGGGATGCCCATCCAATAACGCCGTATGAAAGATAATGCGCGCCTTGGTGTCGCCTAAGAGCTGGGCGATGGTATTGCCCGCGAGCCGGTGCGCGCTGGTGGCAAACAGATTTTCCGCGGCGGGGTTCATGTACACGACAGCCAGACTGGCGTCGACCAGCACCACGGCAGTGCTCAGATTGTCGAGTAGCAACTGATGGGGTTCGCTTTGTTTGGCTGGCATGTTATGGGAAGAAATCCAAGCGAACGATTTGTTTAGTTTCGAAGCAAGCAAATGGTGGGCCAAGCATACCGGAGCGGCACTTGGCGCAGTCGGTGGTGATTCCGCATTGGACAGGGCGCTGAACGAGTGCGGTCAATTATGCGCCAAAAGGGGGCGTTGGTTGGGGTGCTGTCGGCGCTGGCGCGTGTGCAGCTGTTGGCAGGGGATTGGCCGGATGTTTACCGGTGAGGGTGTTTCGCCGACGCGCGGCGGACGTGGATGGTGACGGGTTCGCTTTGCGCGCATACCGCGCCAACGCCGTCAATGACGACGGCGCGCAGTTGGTGAGAGCCGCGGGTCAGTTGGGTCAGTACCAGGGCAGTGGCTGTGGTTGGCTCGCCCTGGGGCTCATCGTCCACCAGCCATTGAACCCGGTGCGCGGGCGCCAATGCCGGCTCGATTTGGAGCCTGGCTTCGACCTCGAGCTGGCCAGGGGGGATGGTGGTGTCCGGTTCGGGCCAATCGATCCGCAGCCGATACTCTGGCGGGGCAGTGGCCGCTGGCAGTTCTTCGGCGGCGGGCGACGGCGGTAGCGCAAGCTGGATATTGACCGGCGGGAGCTCCAGCTCCTGAGTCTGTGCGCCGATATCCGGCAGGTCTGAGTAGGAGACGTTCCCATTGCCGTCCACCGTTTTGTACACGGGAGTTGCTGCGGCCGACATCGCCAGCACGGCGACGACGGTGACAAGTGAACGGTGGCGGATGATCGTCATGGGTGTGGCCCGGGGAGGCGCGCTCTGGGTGCGCGCTTGGCTTCCGGGCAGATTAAGCCTTCTGCTGCGAAAGGACAAAACCTGGCGCAGGTGCGGGCTGGTGATGCGCGCCTGAGGCAATAAAAAGCCCGGCGCTCGCAGAGCGCCGGGCTTGTCAAAGCAGCGGTGCTTAGACGCTATAGTACATCGCGAACTCGATGGGGTGAGTGGTCATGTTGAGGGTCTGCACATCCTGTCTTTTCAGCTTGATGTAGGCGTCGATCATGTCGTTGTCCATGACGCCGCCGACGGTGAGGAAGTCCCGATCGGCATCCAGTGCATCGAGCGCCTGTTCGAGCGAAGAGCACACGGTGGGGATGGCCTTGGCTTCTTCGGGCGGCAGATCGTACAAGTCCTTGTCGGCGGCGTCGCCGGGGTGGATCTTGTTCTTGATGCCGTCGATGCCGGCCAGCAGCATGGCCGCGAACGCCAGATAGGGATTGGCGCTGGGGTCGGGAAAGCGAACTTCAATGCGCCGCGCCTTGGGGCTGGAGACGAAGGGAATGCGGATTGAAGCCGAGCGGTTGCACGCCGAGTACGCCAACATCACCGGCGCCTCGAAGCCGGGCACCAGGCGCTTGTAGGAGTTGGTCGAGGCGTTGGTGAAGGCATTGATTGCGCGCGCATGCTTGATGATGCCGCCGATGTAATAGAGCGCGGTCTCGGACAGGCCCGCGTAGGCGTCGCCGGCGAAGATGTTGACGCCGCCCTTCGACATGGACTGGTGGACATGCAGCCCGGAGCCGTTGTCGCCAACCAGTGGCTTGGGCATGAAGGTCGCGGTTTTGCCATAGGCGTGGGCGACGTTGTGCACGCAGTATTTCAGGATCTGGACTTCATCGGCCTTCTTGGTGAGGGTATTGGGGCCAACGCCGATTTCGCACTGGCCGGCGGTGCCGACTTCGTGGTGGTGGACTTCGATCTTGAGGCCCATCTGTTCCATGGCATTACACATGGCGCCGCGCAGATCGTGCAGTGAATCCACCGGTGCGACCGGGAAGTAACCCCCTTTGATGCCCGGGCGGTGGCCCATGTTCCCGTCGGGGAAATCCCTGCCAGAGGACCAGGCCGCTTCTTCGGAACTGATCTTGTAGAAGGAGCCGCTGATGTCGTACGACCATTTGACGTCGTCAAACACGAAGAACTCGGGCTCGGGCCCGAACAGCGCGCTATCGGCGATGCCGGTGGCGCGCATGTACTCTTCGGCGCGCAGCGCGATCGAGCGCGGATCGCGGGAATAACCCTCCATGGTTGCCGGTTCGAGCACGCCACAGCGGAGGATGACGGTAGGCTCGTCGGTAAAGGGGTCGAGCACGGAGGTGGCATCGTCCGGCATCAGTACCATGTCGGATTCGTTGATGTCGCGCCAGCCGGCGATGGACGAGCCATCAAACATTTTGCCGTGCTCGAAGAAACCCTCGTCGATTTCGCCGACGGGAACGGTTACGTGTTGTTCTTTCCCCTTGGTATCGGTAAAGCGCAGGTCGACCCAGCGGGCTTCGTTCTCGGCAATTAGGGTCATGGTTTGGTTGGGCATTTGTTCTCGTTCCTCCAGATCGGATAGCCGACGTCGCTCTTGCTCTGTGCCCGCCCGACCGCTGTGAGAAAAGGCTGGTGCACGAACCCGGTTAACATCGAGTTGTGATTAAAGCAGGGAAGATAGGGCAAAACCTGTGCCAGCAATGCTGCTCTGGTCACCCACGCAGCACCGGCTCCGATTGGGGCCGGCGTCACCCGCTGCGCGCACCATTTCAGAACTCCATGCGGCGCTGTTCGCACAAATAAAGTGCGCACGGGGTGCCGGCTGGCTGATAGGCGATCTATTGTGCCTGATTTGTTTAGGTGCGGAACAGGTCCCGGCGCAATATGCGCGTCCGGCTTGACTTGGCAGCCCAACGCGCACCCCTGTATATAATGGACGCCTTGCTTTATACCAAGCCCGGCGCCGCCATTCGCGGGGTGAACCCGCAGCGTATCACCATGCATTTGATCATCAAGTTATTTCCCGAAATTGCCATCAAGACCACCCCGGTGCGCCAGCGCATGGTGCGCCAGTTGCGCGACAACCTGCGGCGCCTGACCCAGGGGCAACGGGTTCAGGTCAAAAGCGGGTGGGACAATATCGAGGTGACCGCCGCCGGCGAAGATGGCGAGCGCGACGCACGGTTGTTGGCGATCCTCGCCTGCACCCCTGGGATCGCCAGTTTTTCCATCGTCCACCACTATCCCCTCGGCAGTTATGACGCCATGGCCGAGCACACCTGGACACACTATGGGCGGCTGCTGGCAAACCGCTCGTTCTGCGTGCGCGCCAAGCGCACCGGCCGCCACGACTTCACGTCCGCCAATATTGAGCGGGAGTTGGGCGCGCGCCTGCTGCGGCGGGCGGATAACGCGCACGTCAGGCTGGTCGATCCCCAAGTGACGGTTCGCGTCGATGTTCGCGATGAGCACTTTTACGTCGTTGAGCAAACGCGGCCGGGGCTGGGCGGTTTTCCATTGGGAACCCAGGATGCGGTGCTGTCACTGATCTCGGGCGGCTTCGATTCGACCGTGGCAACCTATCTGGCCATGAAGCGCGGCCTGCGCACGCACTTCTGTTTTTTTAGTCTGGGCGGGCGCGCCCACGAACTGGGTGTCAAGGCGACCGCTCATTATCTGTGGAGCAAATACGGCGCGTCCCACTCGGTCAAATTTGTCACCGTGCCCTTTGAAGAGGTCGTCGCCGAAATTCTCGTCAAGGTGGATAACGCCTACATGGGCGTCGTGCTCAAGCGCATGATGCTCCGCGCGGCCGGCGTGGTCGCCCAGGATTGGCAGGTCGACGCGCTGCTGACGGGCGAGAGCGTCGCTCAGGTCTCCAGTCAGACCCTCGCCAATCTGGCGGTCATCGATGCCGCGACCGATATGCTGGTGCTGCGCCCGCTGGCGACTACGGCAAAAGGCGACATCATCGACATCGCCCGCAGCATTGGTGCCGCCGAGCTGGCCGCCACTATGCCCGAGTACTGCGGCGTGATTTCGGTGCGGCCGACCACCCGCGCCAAGCTCGACCGCGTCACCCATGCCGAAAGCTGTTTCGATCTTGCCGTGCTGGACGCCGCGATCGGCCGTCGCCGCGCCGAGGACATCCAGGCGGTGAACTTCACCCACGAGCGCGCGACGTCCGTCGAAGTGTTCTGCGCCCCGCAGCCCGATGCCGTGATTCTCGACATCCGCCACCCGGAGGAGGTGCTGCGTGCGCCGCTCAAGGTTGGTGCTGCAATCGTTCACCAGCTGCCTTTCTACCGTTTGCAACACGGGTTTGCGGCGCTGGATCAGGCTCAACGCTACCTGCTCTACTGCGACCGAGGCGTCATGAGCCGGCTCCAGGCTGAACTGCTGCGCGAACAGGGCTTCACCAACGCCGCGGTGTATCGACCCTGACCTCGGCGGCGGTCGAGGAGTACGGAATCACAAGTGCGGCATGGTAGTGGCCCGATTAATGGCTTGTTCGTGCCTCCGCAAAGCAAGCATCGCAGCCCTGGACAATGTTTGACGAACGCTCGCGGGCGCGTGGCGGTGGTGCGCGCAACTTGGTCGCGCCCGCTCGTCTGTGGCACCATCGCGGCGTGAAAATTTATCTGGTTGGCGGCGCAGTGCGCGACAAATTGCTCGGCATCCCGGCCCGCGAGCGCGACTGGCTGGTGGTCGATGCGAGCCCGGCCGACATGGAGCGGCTCGGCTACCGCGCGGTCGGCAGCAATTTTCCGGTGTTCATCCACCCCCACAGCGGCGAGGAGTACGCACTCGCGCGCACCGAGCGCAAACAGGGGCTGGGCCACAAGGGTTTCGTGTTTCAGACTGGCCCCGGCGTCAGCGTGGAGGAGGATCTCGCCCGCCGCGATCTGACCATCAACGCCATCGCCGAGGAGAGCACCACCGGCGAACTCATCGATCCCCTCGGCGGCTGTCGCGATCTGGCTGCGCGGGTGCTGCGCCACGCCTCGCCGGCCTTTGTCGAGGATCCGCTGCGGGTGCTGCGGGTGGCGCGCTTCGCCGCTCGATTCAATCACCTGGGCTTTCGCCTCGCCGATGAAACCCGCGACCTGATGCGCGCGATCAGCGCCAGTGGCGAGCTCGCCGAGCTGACGCCGGAGCGGGTGTGGCGGGAGACGCAGATCGCCCTCGCCGAAACCTCACCACGGACGTACATCGAGACGCTGCGCGACTGCGGCGCGTTGGTGGTGCTGTTTCCGGACATCGAGCGCCTGTTTGGTGTGCCCCAGCGCGCCGACTACCATCCCGAAATCGATACCGGTATCCATTTGTTGATGGCCCTCGACCAGGCGGTGCGCCTCAGCGGCCAGCCCGAGGTGCGCTTCGCGGTACTGATGCACGATCTGGGCAAGGGCATTACCCCGGCCCATATCCTGCCCCGCCACATCGGCCATGAGGAGGCGGGGGTGCCTCTGGTAAACGCGTTTTGCGACCGCTTTCGGGTGCCCAACGCCTACCGGCGGCTCGCGATCGCAGTCACTCGCTATCACCTGATTTGCCATAAAATCAAAGAGTTGAAGCCGGTAACTGCATTGAATATGTTAAAAGGTCTGGATAGCTTCCGCGACCCGAACCTGTTCGAGGCTTTTTTGGCAGCCTGTGAAGCCGATGCGCGCGGCCGCAAAGGCCTGGAAGAGCAGTCCTATGACGCGGCGCTCTGGCTGCGCGGCTTGTTCGCCGCGGTCCGGCATCTGTCCATCGACCATCTGGTTGCGCGCGGGTTGCAGGGTGCGGCCATGGGCGCCGCCATCGATCGGCAACGGCTGACGGCCATCGCAAATTATCAGGCCAGCCATGGATGAGCGCAGCGACCGCGACAAAATTGCCGACGCAATTGAGGATAGCGCTGGCACTACCGCGCTTTAATCAGCAGCCTGGATCGCTGCGCAGATCATCATCGCGGACGGCTGCAACCAAGCGGCGAATCAATCCGCTCGCGAGATACGCTGACCGCGCCAGCTGAAATCAATGGGCCACAATTGCGGCCCGGTTTGGTCGAAGGCGGCCCACAACTGGCCGTAAGTCTGGTGCACGGCGGGGTGCTCGCGATCAGCAGCGACGTCGGCGAGCGGCCGCAGCACAAAAGCGTGGGTGAGAATTTCGGCGCGCGGCAATGGGGTGCCATCGATATTCCCGACGCTTTGGCCATAAGCCAGGATGTCGATGTCGAGTGTGCGGGCGGCGAAGCGCGAGCCGTCGCGACGGCGGTCATTGCGGTCTTCAATGGCGCGTAGCGCGGCGGTCAACTCGGCAACTGGCAACTCCGTATCGATGCCGACGACCAGGTTGTAAAAACGGTCGCCTGCAAAACCCACGGCTTCGCTCTCGTAGACGCGCGATAACCGGAGGTTGCCGAAGCTGTCCGCCAGCGCATCCAGCGCTGCGCGAATATGGTGATCGCGATCAATATTGCTGCCCAAGCTCAGGTATACCCGGGTCATAGCGGCGTGTTGCCGCGTTCGATAACAATGCCGACGTCCTGGGCACCACGCAGGGCGCCCGGCTTGCTCAGCCGCAAGCGCAGCCAGGGAACCTTGAATTCGTCGAGCACAATAGCCGCGATCTCTTCCGCGAGCCGCTCCACCAAGAGCGCCGTGCTGCCTTCCACAAAGCCAATAAGCCGCTTGGCGACGGCCTTGTAATTGAGCGCGTACTGAATATCGTCGGTCGTCGCTGCCGGGCGGATATCCGTCGCCATGTCGAGATCGATGGAAATGGTTTGCCGCACTTCCCGCTCCCACCCATAGATGCCGATGACGGTGTCGATGCGCAGGTCACGGATGTAGACGATATCCAAAAATGGCTCCTTAACCCGCGCCATTGCTGGCGATTTTCGGCAAGCTGTCGAGCGGCCAGCGGGGTATGGCGCGAATGGCGAGATCATCCCGCTGCCCGGCGACCAGGCGTTGGCAACCGGCGTAGGCGATCATTGCCCCATTGTCGGTACAGAACTCGCGGCGGGCGTAATAGACCCGCACCCCCAGTCTGCCCAGCTCCGTTTGCAGGCGATCCCGCAACCGCTGGTTCGCCGACACGCCGCCGGCGATGACCAGCGTAGACAGCCCCGTGTGTTCGATCGCCCGCCGGCATTTGATCGCCAGGGTATCCACGGCCGCGGCCTGGAACGCGCAGGCGATATCGGCGCAGGTCTGGGCGTCGGGCAAGCCGTTCGCTTCGCGATGGGCGTTTACGGTGGTCAGCACATGGGTTTTCAAGCCCGAAAAACTGAAATCGAGACCTGGGCGGTCGGTCATCGGGCGCGGAAAACTGAAGCGCCGGGGGTCGCCGGCTTGCGCCAGGCGGGCAATTTCGGGGCCACCTGGGTAGTCGAGGTCGAGCATTTTGGCGACCTTGTCAAAGGCCTCGCCGGCGGCGTCGTCAAGGGATTCGCCGAGAATTCGGTAATCTCCGATCGCTGCCACTTCGACCAGTTGGGTGTGGCCGCCCGACACCAGCAGCGCGACGAAGGGAAAGCGCGGCGGATCCGCTTCGAGCATCGGCGCCAGCAGGTGGCCCTCCATGTGGTGCACGCCAAGCGCCGGGATATTCCAGGCGTAGGCCAGCGCACGCCCAAACGCGCCGCCGACCAGCAACGCGCCGATAAGGCCGGGGCCAGCGGTGTAGGCGATGCCGTCAATCTCGGCGGCCGTGCTGTCAGCGTCCGCCAAGATCTCGCGAACCATCGGCAGCAGCTTGCGCACGTGGTCGCGGGAGGCCAGTTCCGGCACCACCCCTCCATACTCCGCATGCATCGGAATCTGACTGTAGAGGGCGTGGGACAGCAACCCCAGTGCACTGTCGTAGACGGCCACCGCAGTCTCATCACAGGAGGTTTCAATGCCCAAAACCCGCATGTTGACACCCCATGGAAAGCCGCCATCATAAGGGCGCACCCAACCCGACACCAGCCGATCCACACTTGCCGCGTTCTGGTTTGAGCTGGATCGACGGCCCCGGCTTTGGCTTCGGCTTTGGCTTTGCAACCCCCGCCAGCAGGGATTAGAATGCTCGCCCGGCACGAGCCGGCCCCGGCGATTGGCCGCGATTGTAACTAGAGAAACAGAACGCAAAGAGGATACATGCCTTCAGTCCGCATCAAGGAAAACGAACCCTTTGATATTGCCCTGCGCCGCTTCAAGCGCTCCTGCGAAAAAGCCGGAGTTCTGGCCGAAGTCCGCCGTCGGGAGTTTTATGAAAAGCCCACTTGGAGCCGAAAACGCAAAGCCGCCGCCGCGGTCAAGCGCCACGCCAAGAAGCAGCAACGCGAAGCGCGCAAGCTGCAGCGACTGTATTAGCCGGCCAGCCGGTGCCCCGCTGGCCGCGCATACCTTCGGCGGTACCGACCCGGCCACTGCGCCGGGCGCCGGGCATTGCGTCGAGAGAATGGCGCCCTGAGTATGGCGCGGTGAGCGCGCGGTGAGCGCGCGGTGAGCGAAAGCAGTCTGAAAACACGCCTGACGGCGGCCATGACTGCGGCATTGCGCGGTGGTGAAAAGGCCCGCCTGGGCTGCATCCGGTTGATGCTCGCCGAAATCAAGCGTCTGGAAGTGGACGACGCGCGCATTCTTGCCGTGCTCGACAAGATGAGCAAGCAGCGGCGTGACTCCCGTCAGCAGTTCCTCGCTGCCAACCGCCAGGATCTGGCTGCCCAGGAGCAGTTTGAACTTGATACCATCGCCGAATTCCTGCCCGCCGCGCTGTCTGCAAGCGAACTGGACGTCTTGATCAACCAGGCCATAGCCACCACCGGCGCCCAGTCCGTGCGTGACCTCGGCAAAGTCATGGCCGTGCTGAAATCCCAGATCCAGGGTCGGGCAGACCCCGCTGCCGTCAGTCAATTGATCAAGAGGCGCTGGGGCTGAGCATCCCGCCGACTCACCACTTCTCGCCTTTATCGCCGTCGCCGCCCGTGCTTCAATGGCCCGCTTGCCGACCTTCGATCTGCTGCCAATCCTAGCCACCCATACCCATGGCCGGACGTATTCCCCAGTCGTTCATCGACGATCTGCTCGATCGAATCGATGTCGTCGATGTGGTCGGCGCCCGGCTGAGTCTGCGCAAGACGGGGAAAAATTACAGCGCGCGCTGCCCCTTCCACGACGAAAAGACGCCGTCCTTCACGGTCAGCCCGGACAAGCAGTTCTACTACTGTTTCGGCTGCGGTGCGGGCGGCAACGCGGTCGGTTTCATCATGGACTACGACCGCGTGGACTTCCCCGCCGCCGTGGCCCTGTTGGCGCACCAGGCCGGCATGGAGCTGCCCAGGCACAGTGAACCCAGCGCCCAGGACGACCACCGCGCCGCGCTGTACGCGATCATGGCAACTGCCACTCGTTTTTATCGCGAGCAGTTGCGGCGTACCGAAGCGGCACCCGCCGTGGATTATTTGAAGAAGCGTGGCCTGTCGGGCGCCATCGCCCGCGATTTCGGTATCGGTTTCGCCCCCCAAAGCTGGGATACCTTATTGAAATCATTGATCGCCGACGGCCATGATCAGGCGCTGTTAAGCACTTGCGGGCTGGTGGTCACCCGCGCGGAGGACGGCCGCCAATACGATCGTTTCCGCGACCGCATCATGTTCCCCATTCGCGATCTGCGTGGCCGCACCCTGGGCTTTGGTGGCCGGGTGTTGGGGGATGCCAAACCCAAGTATCTAAATTCACCGGAAACCCCGCTGTTTCATAAAGGCCGCGAGCTGTATGGCCTCTATGAGGCGCGCCAGCGGTTGCGCGAGCTGCACTGCCTGCTGGTGGTAGAGGGCTACCTGGACGTCGTCGCCCTCGCCCAACATGGCATCCATCATGCCGTCGCCACCCTCGGAACCGCGGTCACCACCGAGCACCTGGACAAACTCTATCGCCACACCGCGGAGGTTGTGTTCTGTTTTGATGGCGATCAAGCGGGGCGTCAGGCCGCCCGCCGCGCCCTGGACACCTGTCTACCCCAGATGACAGACGGTCGCAGCGCCAAATTCCTGTTGCTGCCCGAGGGCGAGGATCCGGACACCCTGGTGCGCACCATCGGTGCGGATGGCTTTCGCGCGCTGGTGAAGACCGCGACGCCGCTGTCGGAGTTTCTGTTCGCCAGCGTTGGCGAAGGGCTGGAGCTCGACACCCCGGACGATCGCGCGCGCCTCGCCACGGCGGCTGCCCCGCTATTGAATCGACTGCCGGACGGCCTGTTTCGCGAGCTCATGCTGGATCAGTTGGCGGCGCGCACCGGGATGGTGCGGTCGGCGCTGACGCGGCTGCTGCCCGCCGCATCAGCGGGGGCCAAGTCCAACCCTCCATCCGCTCAGCCTGTGGTGGTAAGGAGTGGGACTCAGCGGCCGAGCGTGCGGCGAACTACCCATCCCGCCCGAAAAATTCACCTGCAGCCGGTTGAGCGGCTGGTCGCATTGCTCGTCTATCAGCCGGCGCTGGTTGCAGAAATCGGGGATATATCTGCGTTCAAGAGTCTCGAAACCCCGGCTATCGAGATGTTGCTGGCCATCGTCGAGATGCTCAGACAGCATCCGGACTATCAGCTCACCCACATTCTCGGTTACTGGCGGGGAGTTCACGGACAGCAGCAGGGCGAGGTTTTGGCGCGCATTGCCGCCACGGATCTGTTCCTTCTTCCCGACCAGGCGTCTACCAATCACCGCGCCGAGCTGCTGGACATCCTCGCGGCTCTTCGTCGCCAAGCCACCCTGGCGCTGCCGCCGGCTGCGCAACTGGACATGCTGCTCGCTCGCGAAACCATCGATGCCGACGACGGTAAAATCGCCAACGACATCTGGATCCGCTTTGGCGACAGCCAACCGGAGCTGATACCCAAAATCCGACAAGTGCTGGCGCGCACCCGCAACCGGGACAGAAGCGCGTGACCAGTCTCAAGAACGGCCCTTGCGCAGCCACCCTGGCGGTCAAAGTTCTTGCGATCAACCCCGCGATCAACCCCGCGATCGACGTTGTGTGGCGAGGGTAACTCCGCTACCATGGCCGCCCTTCCGGGGGTGCTTGAGTGGTGCGAAAACCTTTGGTTGTGGGCAATTGGAAAATGTACGGGACGCCCGCACTGGTTGCGCGGGCGGCCGACGCCTGTGCTGGCTGCCCGCGCCCGGGGACAGCCGAAATCGCGATTTGTCCGCCCTTTGTGTTTTTGGCGGAGATGGCCAATCGGTTGTCGGTGCATGGGATCGGAGTGGGTGCGCAAAACCTCAGCGAACACGACGAAGGGGCTTTTACCGGCGAAGTTGCCGGGCCGATGCTGGCCGCGGTTGGTTGCCGCTACGTGCTTGTCGGGCACTCCGAGCGGCGCGCGCTCATGGGCGAGACCGACGGCCAGGTGGCGGAGAAGTTCGCCGCTGCGCAACGGGCCGACTTGACCCCGATTCTCTGTGTTGGGGAAACTCTCCCCGAGCGCCAGGCCGGTGCAACCTTTGCCATCATCGAGCGCCAGTTGCAGGCGGTCGTGGAACGGGTTGGCGCGGATGGTTTCGCCAACGCGGCTATCGCCTATGAACCTGTCTGGGCCATAGGTAGCGGGTTGGCCGCCACGCCCGCGCAAGCGCAGGAGGTGATGCGGTGGATTCGCGCCAAGCTGGGGCCCCAGGGAGCGCACACACGCATTCTTTACGGCGGTAGCGTTAAAGCCGCCAATGTTGGAGAACTGCTCGCCCAAGTCGATGTCGACGGAGTTCTGGTGGGCGGGGCGTCATTGGATGCAGATGAGTTTGCGAAGATTTGTAAGCTGGCGGATCCGATCTGATGGAAAAACTGATACTTGCGGTGCACTTGCTGACGGCGATCGGCATCATCGGCTTGATCCTGTTGCAGCAGGGCAAGGGCGCCGATATTGGCGCCTCGTTCGGCTCGGGCGCTTCGCAAACCCTGTTTGGCAGTGCGGGTAGCTGGAACTTCTTCAGCAAAATCACGGCGCTCCTGGTCACGGTATTTTTTGCCACCAGTTTTGGCTTGGCGATCATCGCCAAAAATAGTCTCGGTGTGCCCAAGGAGGTGCTGCCCGAAATGCAAATTTTGCAGTCAAAAGAGTTGCCGGATGCCAAGCCCAGCGACGTTCCGGCCGTTGATGGCGACAGCGACGTTCCCGCATCGGAGGCGCCTGCTGTGGGGAACCAGAGCGGCTCATCGGATGTGCCGAAGTGAATATTTGCCCAAGTGGTGAAATTGGTAGACACGCTATCTTGAGGGGGTAGTGGCGTAAGCCGTGCCGGTTCAAGTCCGGCCTTGGGCACCATATATACAGCTTGATATACAGCTTGCGCGATATACAGCTTGCGCGGCGACCGCGTAGCGCAGCCAAAAGCCCCGAAATCGGGGCTTTTGGCTGTTTGAGATTAGCGGCTTGAGGTTTGTCGGCAATGACCCGCGCGCAGATCGCACGCTTGGGCCGGCATCCTCTCGGTGTCCTCTGGACGCCATGTATTTCTGATAAAGTCGAACCCGATCGGGTCTTTGGCGCGTCTCTGCGCTGGTCGATTTGTTGTGCAGGCGCCTTCCCAGCTGCCGTGGAGCAGCTCCGCGCAACGCCGGCGCCGTCGACACCTGTTGCTGGCGCTACTTCACCCGATGCAGGTACGCAGATAAAGGTTTTGTATATGGTTTTGCCCACATCCCCACAACCCCCCGTCGCCACCATGCGTTGCAGCGAAATTTCGGCGCCCGGTGGCCCCGAGGTGCTGCAATTAACTCAACGTGTGCTGCCGGTGCCCGGTGCAGGCGAGGTGCTGATTAAGGTTGCCGCCGCCGGCGTCAATCGTCCGGATGTCTTTCAGCGCCAGGGCGGCTATCCGCCGCCGGCGGGCGCGTCGGATCTGCCCGGCCTTGAAATTGCCGGTGAAATTGTTGCGACCGGTGCGTCGGTCAGTTCATGCCGTGTTGGCGATCAGGTCTGCGCACTGGTCACCGGCGGCGGCTATGCCGAGTACGCCGTTGCGACCGCGAGCCTGTGCCTGCCCGTGCCCACGGGCATGTCCCCGGTCGAAGCAGCGGCGTTGCCCGAGACTTTTTTTACCGTGTGGCACAACATTTTTGAGCGTGCGGCGCTCAAGGCCGGCGAGGTGTTGTTGGTCCACGGCGGCGCCAGCGGCATCGGAACCACCGCGATCCAGCTTGGCAAGGCTTTCGGGGCGCGCGTATTTGCCACCGCCGGCGGCGGCGCCAAGTGTCGCAGTTGCGAACGCTTGGGTGCGGAAAAGGCCTTTGACTACCAGCGGGAAGATTTCGTGGCCGGGATCAAGGCCGCGACCCCGGGCGGCGCCAATGTGATTTTGGACATGGTGGGTGGTGACTATGTGCAAAAAAATATCCGCACCCTGGCGTTCCAGGGGCGCCTGGTGTCGATCGCGTTTTTGCGCGGTTCAAAGGTGGAAGTCGATCTGATGCCGGTGATGTTGAAGCGACTGGTGCTGACCGGTTCCACGTTGCGCAGCCAACCGGTCGCCGACAAGAGCCGAATCGCCGCGGCGCTGCGCACCCGGGTGTGGCCGCTGCTCGCCAGCGGGGCCATCAAGCCGGTCATCAGCGCCACCTTTCCGCTGGCCGACGCGGCCGCGGCCCATCGGCTCATGGAGAGCAATGCCCACATCGGCAAGATTGTGCTGGTGCCGTGAGCGACAAGGATTCCCGCCTCGTTTATTCCACTGCAACCGGCCGCGTGCGCGCCCAGCCGGCGCCGCCCGGTGCGCGCAAAGGCGACGGCATCGTGCGCATCCGCCGCGAAACCAGCGGCCGCAAGGGCAAAGGCGTCACCACCATCAGCGGCGTGCCGTTGGCGGACGCCGGGCTCGAAGATCTCGCCAGAAAGCTCAAGCAAAAATGCGCGACCGGTGGTTCGGTAAAGGACGGCGTTATCGAGATCCAGGGCGATCACCGCGAGGCCATCAAGGCCCAGCTGACCGCGTTGGGTTTTGTCACCAAGTTCGCCGGGGGTTAGGCCAGACACCCGGTGCATCTTCATATAAGCCCAGGTATTCCGTGATCAAACCCCGTCCGCTGTCGGCTGCGCCCTACATCACTCCCGCCGGCATGCGTGCGCTGCGCGCCGAATTCCAGCGCCTGTGGACGGTTGAACGCCCCCAGATCACCGCCGCCGTTCACGAAGCGGCCAAGAATGGGGATAGGTCTGAAAACGGCGATTACATCTACGGCAAGCGCCGCCTGCGCGAAATCGATCGCCGTCTGCATTATCTGGGCCGGCGCCTGGCTGCGTTGAAGGTTGTTGACCATGTTCCCGGTGACCTCTCGCGCGTCTATTTCGGCGCATGGGTAATTGTCGAAGACGGCGACGGTGATCAACGAACCTACCGTATTGTCGGTGCCGACGAAATTGATCCCGACCGCGGCCATATCAGCATCGACTCGCCGCTGGCAAAGGCGCTGCTTGGCAAAACCGTCGGCGAGTTGGCAGTAATCGCCCCCAGGGGGCAAGTTCTCGGCGCGAGCTATCGCATTGTCGGCCTTCGCTATGACCGCTCCGAGTGATCGCGAGCGCCCCCATTTGCAATGCCAGCCTGTGCTATTTGTCCGACAAATATATTGCTTGAAAGCGACTTGGGTGGTATAAAATCCAAGATCGTCTGACAAATAGGCGCCGCCTTGCAAGCCACGATTTCACCCGCAGCGTCGCCTTCAGTGTTGAATCAGCTATACGAACGCCTGCGACTGGCGATCATCCACGGCGAGATACCCATCGGGAGCAAGCTGAGCGAGCAGGACCTGGTGCGCGCTTACCAGGTCAGCCGTAGCACCGTGCGCGAGGCACTGAGTCGTCTCGAAGCGGCCTATCTGGTCACCCGCAAAACCAACGCGGGCGCGCGGGTGGTGGAGCTCGGTCTGGACGACTTGGTGGAGCTCTACCAGGTGCGCGAGGCCATGGAGGGCATGGCCTGCCGCCTCGCCGGGGAGCGCATGACCGCTGCCGAAATCGGCGATCTGCGCCGCCTGCTGGCCCAGCACCAGCGCGATTGCGAGCTGCAGGAGGGGCGCTCCTACTATCAACAGGAGGGCGATCTGGATTTCCATTTCCGCCTCGTGCAAGGCAGCAAGAACAGCAAGTTGATCCATCTCCTGTGCGATGAGCTGTATGTCAAGGTGCGCATGTACCGCTATCACTTTGGCATGAGTAGCCCGCGCGTGCGCGATGCGTTCTCGGAACACCTGCACATTGTCGATGCCATTGCCGAGCGCGACGGCGAAATGGCCGAAATGCTGATGCGCCGCCATATCCGCGCTTCGCGCCGCAACGGCCAGCAGCAGTTGCTCGGCTCCAAACCAATGACCGGCGCGCGGGAAGCAGACTGAACCATGGCCTTGAGACGAGCAGCAGTGCCACCCTGGATCATGCCCCTGTTGCTGACGATCGCGGTCGGGGTGTCGGGATGGCAGTACTACACGGACAAGGACGCCGACCAGGCGGGGCGGCAGGACGCGTCTTATGACGCCAGCGACCACCCCTGCATGGAGCCGGAGGACGCCGATGACCATGCCAAGGTGTTCGCCGATTGCACGACCCTCGCCAAGGCGGGGAGCCTGCCGGCGAAGGTGATGTTGGGCAAGTTGTATGAATTCGGTCGCGGCGTCGGGCGCGATGACGCGCGCGCCGAAGAGCTTTACCTGGAGGTGCGCAACGCCCAGAGCCGGATGTCGGGGGTCGCCGCCTGGAGTCTCGGCGATCTGTACAGTCGCCCGGATTTCGAAAAACGCGACGACGAGGCCGCTACGCGCTGGTACCGCGAGGCCGCCGACAAGGGCCAGAGCGACGCCCAGATGAAATACGGCATGCGCTTGATTCAGGGCCTTGGCGTCGCCGTGGACGCCGATCTGGGGCGGGAGTACATCAGGCGCGCGGCCGATGCCGGCAACCCCAGAGCCAAGGCGTTGGCCAAACAAATCGACGCCTTGGACAATCCCTGAAGGCCTTTGCAAGACTCAAGTCGCTCTGTGAAGAGCAAGCTTCAATGTAAACCAACACCTACATGAACTATTCATGTATCCCGTTTCAACCATCGATAGTGGCCCCCCTCAGGTGTGGACTACTACCTGACCAGGAGTTGTGACATGACTCAAGATGCCCTGGGGCCGACCCCTGGCGCCCGGTTCCGCCAGGCGATCGCAGCCAACCGACCGCTCCAGGTGGTCGGCGCCGTCAACGCCTACGCGGCGATGATGGCGGAGCAGATCGGCCACCGGGCGCTCTATCTTTCCGGTGCCGGCGTCGCCAATGCCTCCTACGGCCTGCCCGATCTCGGCATGACCAGCCTCGACGATGTACTGGTAGACGTGCGTCGTATCACCGCCGCGACGGCGGTGCCGCTGCTGGTCGATATCGACACCGGCTGGGGCGGCGCCTTCAATATCGCGCGCACCGTCAAGGAGATGATTCGCGCCGGCGCCGCCGCCGTTCACATCGAGGATCAGGTCGCGCAGAAGCGCTGTGGCCATCGTCCCAACAAGGCCATCGTGTCGCTCGAAGAAATGGTCGATCGGGTCAAGGCGGCGGTTGACGCCCGCACGGACCCGAGCTTCTTCATCATGGCGCGCACCGATGCCTTTGCGCAGGAAGGTCTGGGAAAGGCCATCGCGCGGGCCCAGGCCTGCGTCGCGGCCGGCGCCGATGGCATTTTCGCCGAGGCCGTGACCACCGAGGCCCACTACCGGGCGTTCCGGGCGGCACTGCAAGTGCCGCTGCTCGCCAACATGACTGAGTTCGGCCAGACGCCTTTGTACAATAAGGCCGAACTCGGCAGTTGGGGCGTCGATATCGTGCTCTACCCGCTGTCCGCGTTTCGCGCCATGAACCAGGCCGCGGCGACCGTCTACGCCAGTATCCTCGCCACGGGCGACCAGAAGGCTGTTGTCGATTCTATGCAGACACGCGCGCAACTTTATGAATATCTGGGCTATCACGATTACGAGCGCAGGTTGGATGCTCTCTTTGAGCAACATAAAAATGATTCAGATACCACCCACTAGCCGACCGGCTGCAACCTGCAGGAGTTGACGATGAGCGGAACCAAAGTACTTTCAGGGGCGGGGCTGCGCGGCCAGATTGCCGGCAAGACGGCGCTGTCGACCGTGGGCAAGTCCGGCTCGGGGCTGACCTACCGGGGCTACGACGTCAAGGAGCTGGCCGACCAGTGCCAGTTCGAGGAGGTCGCCTATCTGATCCTGAAGGGCGAACTGCCGACCAAGGCCCAGCTCGACGCCTACAAAACCACGCTCAAGGGCCTGCGCGCGCTACCCGCTGCCCTCAAGGAAGTTCTCGAACGCATTCCCCAAAGCGCCCATCCGATGGATGTGCTGCGCACCGGCTGCTCCATGCTCGGCAATCTGGAAACCGAGGCCAACTTCAGCCAGCAGGGCGCCACGGCCGACCGCCTGCTGGCGGTGCTGCCGTCGATCATCTGCTACTGGTATCGCTTCAGCCACGACGGCGTGCGCGTCGAAACCGCCACCGACGACGACTCCATCGGCGCCCACTTCCTGCACCTGCTGCACGGCAAAAAGCCCAATGCACTGCATGAGCGGGTGATGCACGTGTCGGTGATCCTGTACGCAGAGCACGAGTTCAAGGCCTCTACCTTCACCGCCCGGGTGTGCGCCTCGACGCTGTCCGACCTGCACTCCTGCGTCACCGGCGCCATCGGCTCGCTGCGCGGGCCGCTGCACGGCGGCGCCAACGAGGCGGCGATGGCGATGATCGAGAAATTCACCAGTCCCGATCACGCCGAAGCCGAGATGCTCGGCATGCTCGCGCGCAAGGACAAGATCATGGGCTTCGGCCATGCCATCTACAGCGAATCCGACCCGCGCAACGCGGTGATCAAGAGCTGGGCCGAGAAACTGGGCGCCGATGTTGGCGACAAGGTGCTGTACCCGGTGTCGGTGCGCTGCGAAGAGGTGATGTGGCGGGAGAAAAGACTGTTCTGCAACGCCGATTTCTTTCATGCCTCGGCCTACCATTTCATGGGCATTCCAACGCCGCTGTTCACGCCGATATTCGTCATGTCGCGGGTCACCGGCTGGGCGGCCCACGTGTTTGAACAGCGCGCCGACAACCGCATCATCCGTCCGAGCGCCGAGTACACGGGGGTGGAACTGCGCCAGGTTCCGCCCATCGGCCAGCGCGGTTGATCGTGCTGACGAACGGCGCCCTTTTCGCAACGCTATTGGACTGCCCCACGCCATGAACACTGCCCATCGCAAACCTCTTCCCGGCACCGAGCTGGACTACTTCGACGCCCGCGAAGCCGTCGATGCCATTCAGCCGGGCGCCTACGCCAGGCTGCCCTACACCTCGCGGGTGCACGCCGAGAATCTGGTGCGCCGCTGCGACCCGGCGCTGCTGACCGCCGCCCTCAGGCAGCTCATCGAGCGCAAGCGCGATCTGGATTTTCCCTGGTTCCCGGCGCGCGTGGTGTGCCACGACATTCTGGGCCAGACCGCGCTGGTGGATCTCGCGGGCCTGCGCGATGCGATTGCCGACATGGGCGGCGATCCGGCCAAGGTGAACCCGGTGGTGCCGGTGCAGTTGATCGTCGATCACTCGCTGGCGGTGGAGTGCGGCGGTTTCGATCCGGACGCCTTCGCCAAGAACCGCGCCATCGAGGATCGCCGCAACGAGGACCGCTTCCACTTCATCAACTGGACCAAGCAGGCGTTCAAGAATGTCGAGGTGATCCCGCCGGGCAACGGCATCATGCACCAGATCAATCTGGAGAAGATGTCGCCGGTGATCCACGCGCAGGACGGCGTTGCCTTCCCGGACACGCTGGTGGGCACCGACAGCCACACGCCCCACGTCGATGCGCTGGGCGTCATCGCCATCGGCGTCGGCGGCCTCGAAGCCGAGAACGTGATGCTGGGCCGCGCGTCCTGGATGCGCCTGCCGGAGATCGTCGGCGTCGAGCTGACCGGCAAGCCGCAGCCGGGCATCACCGCCACCGACGTCGTGCTGGCGCTGACCGAGTTCCTGCGTCAGTCCAAAGTCGTGTCGGCCTATCTGGAATTTCATGGCGCGGGCGCCAGCGCGCTGACCTTGGGCGACCGCGCGACCATCTCCAACATGGCGCCCGAGTATGGCGCCACCGCGGCAATGTTTTCCATCGACCAGCAGACCCTCGATTATCTGACGCTCACCGGCCGTGACGACGCCCAGGTGAAGCTGGTGGAGATCTACGCCAAGGAAGCAGGCCTCTGGTCCGACAGCCTCAAGACCGCCGAGTACGAACGCGTACTGAAGTTCGACCTGTCGAGCGTGGTGCGCACCTTGGCCGGCCCGTCCAACCCGCACGCCCGCGTCTCGACCAGCGATCTCGCCGCCAGGGGCATCAGCGGCGTGGTCGAAAACGAGCCGGGCAAAATGCCGGACGGCGCCGTGATCATCGCCGCCATCACCAGCTGCACCAACACCAGCAACCCGCGCAACGTGATCGCGGCCGGGCTGCTGGCGCGCAACGCCAACCGCCTGGGTCTGACCCGCAAGCCCTGGGTCAAAAGTTCGCTGGCGCCGGGTTCCAGAACCGTGGCCCTGTATCTGGAAGCGGCCGGTCTGGCGGCGGAGCTGGAACAGCTCGGCTTCGGCATCGTGGGCTTTGCCTGCACCACCTGCAACGGCATGAGCGGCGCGCTGGACTCGAAAATCCAGCAGGAAATCATCGACCGCGATCTGTATGCGACCGCCGTGCTGTCCGGCAACCGCAACTTCGACGGCCGCATTCACCCCTATGCCAAGCAGGCTTTCCTGGCCTCGCCGCCGCTGGTGGTGGCCTATGCCATCGCCGGCACCATCCGCTTCGATATCGAGAAGGATGCGTTCGGTACCGTCAGAAACGGCAAGCCGATCCTGCTGAAAGACCTCTGGCCGTCGGATGACGAGATCGACGCCATCGTCAAAGCCAGCGTCAAACCGGAGCAGTTCCGCCAGGTCTATATTCCGATGTTCGAGCACAAGGACGCGGCCACCGCGCGGATCAGCCCGCTGTACGCCTGGCGGCCCCAGAGCACCTACATCCGCCGCCCGCCCTATTGGGACGAGGAGGGGGAGGGCGCGCTGGCCGGCGCGCGCACGCTCACGGGCATGCGGCCGCTGGCGGTGCTGCCGGACAACATCACCACCGATCACCTGTCGCCATCGAACGCGATCATGGCGAACAGCGCCGCCGGCGAATACCTCGCCAAAATGGGCCTGCCCGAAGAGGACTTCAATTCCTACGCCACCCATCGCGGCGATCACCTCACCGCGCAGCGCGCGACCTTCGCCAACCCGCAACTCGTCAACGAGATGGCGGTGGTCGACGGCAAGGTGAAGAAGGGGTCGCTGGCGCGCATCGAGCCGGAAGGTAAGGTCGTGCGCATGTGGGAAGCCATCGAAACCTACATGAAACGCAAGCAGCCGCTGATCATCGTGGCGGGCGCCGATTACGGTCAGGGATCGTCCCGCGACTGGGCGGCGAAAGGCGTGCGTCTCGCCGGGGTGGAGGCAATCGCGGCCGAAGGCTTCGAGCGCATCCACCGCACCAACCTGATCGGCATGGGCGTGCTGCCGCTGGAGTTCAAGCCGGGCGTGAATCGCAAGACGCTGAACATTGACGGCACCGAAACCTTCGACGTCATCGGCGAACGCAAACCGCGCGCGGACCTCACCCTCGTCATTCACCGCAAAAACGGCGAGCGCGTCGAAGTGCCGATGACCTGCCGTCTCGATACCGCCGAAGAAGTGTCGATCTACGAAGCCGGCGGCGTGTTGCAGCGCTTTGCGCAGGATTTTCTGGCGTCGAGCAGCGCCGCCTGAAAGCGCGCGGGAGAGGCACCCCTTTAGCCCCTCTCCCCCTTGCGGGAGAGGGGTTGGGGAGAGGGGGCCTTTCGATGACAGGCACGATGGACCAACGCGACTTCGCCAAAACCCTCCGCCAAAACATGACGGACGCCGAGCAACTGTTATGGCGGTATCTTCGAGCCCATCGCCTCGACGGTCAGAAGTTCCGCCGTCAGCAGCCGATCGGCCCCTATGTGGTGGACTTCGTGCACTTCGGCGCCCGCGTGATCGTCGAGGCGGATGGCGGTCAGCACAACGAAAACGAGAGGGACCAAACACGCGACGGGTGGCTGACAAGGCAGGGTTTCAAAGTGCTGCGCTTCTGGAACGATCAAATTTTGCAAGGCACCGATAGCGTACTGGAGGTGATCTGGGCGGCTGTCGCTGACGGCAACCCCCTCTCCCCCGGCCCCTCTCCCGCGAGGGGAGAGGGGTGATGATGGCTCCACGACTGGATGAGACGCTGATGACTCACGCTCCGCAAATCAAAATCCCCGCCACCTACATGCGCGGCGGCACCAGCAAGGGCGTGTTCTTCCGCCTGCGGGATCTGCCCGAGCGCTGCCAGGTACCGGGCGAGGCGCGCGACAAACTGTTGCTGCGCGTGATTGGCAGCCCAGACCCCTACGGCAAGCAGACCGACGGCATGGGTGGCGCGACCTCGAGTACCAGCAAGGCGGTGATTCTGGCGCAGAGCAAACGCCCCGGTCACGACGTCGATTACCTGTTCGGTCAGGTTGCCATCGACACCGCTTTTGTGGACTGGAGCGGCAACTGCGGCAATCTCTCGGCGGCGGTCGGATCGTTCGCGATCAGCAGCGGTCTGGTCGATGCGCGCCGCGTGCCCAGGGACGGCATCTGCACCGTGCGCATCTGGCAGGCCAATATCGCCAAGACCATCATTGCGCATGTGCCCATGACCGCGCGCGCCGTGCAGGAAACCGGCGACTTCGAGCTGGACGGCGTGACCTTTCCGGCGGCCGAAGTGCAACTCGAATTCATGGACCCGGCGGCGGACGAGGAGGGCGGGGGTGGGTCGATGTTTCCCACCGGCAACCTGGTCGATGATCTCGAAGTGCCGGGCGTCGGCACGCTGAAGGCGACCATGATCAATGCCGGCATCCCGACCATCTTTGTGGACGCCGATGCCATCGGCTACACCGGCACCGAGTTGCAGGACGCCATCAACGGCGATGCCCAGGCACTGGCGAAGTTCGAGACGATTCGCGCCCATGGCGCAGTACGCATGGGTCTCATCAAGCACATCGACGAGGCTGCCAAACGCCAACACACGCCCAAGATCGCCTTTGTCGCGAAGCCCGCCGACTACGCCGCGTCCAGTGGCAAGCCGGTCAAGGCGGCCGATGTGGACCTGCTGGTGCGCGCGATGTCGATGGGCAAGCTGCATCACGCCATGATGGGCACCGCCGCCGTGGCCATCGGCACCGCCGCCGCGATTCCCGGCACATTGGTCAGCCTGGCGGCCGGTGGTGGCGAGCGCAATGCGGTGCGCTTCGGACATCCGTCCGGCACCCTGCGGGTCGGCGCCGAGGCGAAGCTCGTGAACGGCGAGTGGACAGTGACCAAGGCGATCATGAGCCGCAGCGCCCGGGTACTGATGGAGGGCTGGGTGCGGGTGCCGGGCGATGCGTTCTAACCTGGCGGACTTGACACTGTCCTCCTGCGGGAAAAGCCGAATTTGGTCATGTTTTGGGCAAATTTTCGTTGAATAAGCCCCGCTATTCGCCACAAATTTGCCCAGAATCTGCCTCAAACCGGACTTCCCCTCGCTACGGACGCGCAAGTCCGACAGGCTTCTGGGCGCACCCGGAAGATCGACAGCGCTCGCATCTCCGCTTCAGAACTCGCCGTGACGACCGCCGCCCTCAGCAAATCGCGACGCTCCGGCAAGGGTTTCACCGGATGTAAGCGTGGCCAGCCCGTGGCGGAATTCGTTGGCCATCGCTGCGGTTTCGTCCATGCCCCAGTGTTCATACAGGCCGCGCCGATCGCCGCGCATGCACGTCTGCGGAAACCCCGCAAGATGATGGGCGAGTTGTTCCGCGACCTCGAGCACCTGCCCGTTTGGCGCGATGCGATTGACCAGCCCCATCTGCAGCGCTTCGTGGGCAGTCACGGGGCGACCGGTCAAAATCATGTCGAGCGCACGACTCATGCCGATGAGCCGGGGCAGCCGTACGGTGCCGCCATCGATCAAGGGCACGCCAAAGCGACGACAGAACACCCCAAAAATTGCCGTTTCGTCGGCAACGCGCAGATCACACCAGGTCGCCAGCTCCAGGCCGCCGGCGACGCAGTAACCGGACACCGCCGCGATCACGGGTTTGCCCAATTGCAGGCGCGTCGGCCCCATGGGGCCATCGCCCGCGGCGTCTATGCGATTGGCCCGCCCGGCGCCGCCACCGGCGATAGCCTTGAGATCGGCCCCGGCGCAGAAGTGGCCACCACTGCCGGTGAGAATGGCGACGCTGAATTCGGCGTCCGCATCGAAGTCGCGGAAGGCATTCGCCAGCAAGCTGGCCGTGGGGCCATCGACACAATTGCGCACCTCTGGTCGTTCGATGCGCACAATCAACACGGGCGCTCGACTCTCGACTGTCACTGTGGCTGGTGCGGAATCGATCATGGCGGTGTCTCCGTCGCTGCGTCGAAAACGGCATTCCCGTAGGCGATAAACCCGGCAGCGGAGCTCGCTACAGACCCGGAACGGCCATCTGTCGAATCGCCCGCTATGCGGCGGGGTCTGCCAGACGTCGATCCAGAAGCCTGTTGAACATCTCGCTGAAGAACGTATCGCGGCATTGAAACTGGCCTCAAAATGCTCACATACGCCCTGTATGCTGCGCTTTTTTGGTCAGTTTTGCCTTGCGCTTCATCCCCTGATCGAGATCTTCAACGGGCTCTAAGTCGGGCGGCGCCGGAACAACAGCAGTGAAAAAGCTGCGTCGGTGGTGAAAGCATCGCTCGCCGCCAATGCGGTGCACCGCTCGGGCCGCGCCTTCCACGCGTAGGGTGTCATGCGCAGCAACTGCTGCAATGTCGCCTGAGTCAGATTCAGCCTGAAACGTAGCTCCTGACGCCTGTGCAGCTCGAACAGCGCCGCGAAGCCAGCAAGAAATTTGTCGGGGTCGTGGGCGCGCACGGTGTCGAACAACCGCGCGCGGACGCTCCACAGATGATCCGGCGCCGGGGTCACCACCAGCACATGGCCGCCGGGGCGTAGCACGCGGCGCATCTCGTCCACATGCAACTGGGTAAACAGGCTGCTGACCAGATCCACCGAGGCGTCGGCGAGCGGCAGCAGCGCACCGCTGCCGACCAGCCAGGTGATGCCCGGCAAGCTCTTGGCCGCGAGCCGGATCGCCGGGCGCGCAATGTCGACGCCAATCACTTCAGCGGCAACCTCGGTAAAGGCGCCGGTGTAATAACCCTCACCACAGCCGATATCGAGCAGGCTGCGCAGTTGCAACGGCGCGAGCAGTGCCAGCACCGCGGCCCGCAGCGGCTGGTAGTGCCCGGCGTGCAGGAATTCGCGCCGCGCCATCACCATCTGCGGATCGTCGCCGGGATCGCGGCTGTTCTTGTGCTGCACCGGCAGCAGATTGATGTAGCCCTCGCGGGCGACGTCGAAGCTGTGCCCCTGTGCGCAGCGCCAGATTCTGGGCGCGCGAGCAAGTGGGCGACCGCACAGGGGGCAGATGATGGTGGTCATCGGCGCAGCGCCCGGCGGTCGTCAGCGTGACCGGGGGGGGGTCAAGGAAAACTGGGGGCTGACCACGGCAACGCTTGACGAACGCCGCTCCGCAACCCGGCTGAATGGGCGCCCCTGCCGTCCAACTGGGCAATCGACCGCATCACAGCAGGTGGGCGATAGTTTGCAGGCGCTCGCCGTGGCGCCGCTCCTCGGCGCCGTTCTGGCGCAACAACTGCGCTGCCTGCGCGTTGCTCAATGAACTCGCCCAGGCGCCGTAAAGGCCTTCCCCGCCCATCTCACCGGCGATAATCGACACACAGACAGCCGCCGTGAACACCAGCTTTTGCGGGCTGCCGCAATAAGGATTCTGCGCGGATTCGGGCACCGGGCAGGGCGCTCCGGTGAGGTGCTCGACGGCCTTGGCGACGCGATGGGCGTGGGCCAGTTCCTCGCGCCCGTTGTGCAGCAACACGTCCTTGACCCGCTCGTCCTGCACGCTGTCGGCAAGTTCTTGATAAAGCGCCTGCCCGCTTGCTTCGATAAGCACCATCAGGCGCAAATCATCAACGGTCGGCTGTGTCACGCCCGCCAGATAGGCGAGCGCGCTGTTGAAGTCGGGGGGTAAATCGGGCGGGAGCTTGGTCATGTTTTATTCCTGGTGCAGGTGGTGGCCGGGAAGGCCACCGGTTGGAAGATTCTTGCACCGATTCGCATATATTTCACCCGCGCTCCATCCGCTCGGCGCAGGAATGTCCACATCCCATCTGGGCGCCGCTCGCGTGCCGAACCGGTAGCGCCATATCAAAGCTAAAAATCTCGCTGCCGACCTTGATAACGGCAAGGACGAGACAACCATCTCGGCATGCCGGTGCGCCATCCTCTGCCGAAGCACGGCGGGGTGAATGCGGATTTTTCGAGCTGGATGCGCGCATCCCTCGTCGGGGAAGCCAGCCGGCTCGCTTCGACCACCGCAGCGCCAGTATGACCACTTCGTTCAGCCGGCGTGGCGAGCGCGCAGCTCCTGGGCCGCGGCGACCATCGCCACCAGCGCCGGTTTGACCTCTGCCCAGGCGCGGGTTTTCAGGCCGCAATCCGGGTTGACCCACAGCCGCCGGGCGGGAATGTAGTGCAGCGCCTTGTCGATCAGCGCCACCATCTCGCTCTGGGCTGGCACGTTTGGCGAATGGATGTCGTAGACGCCTGGCCCGATGTCATTGGGGTACGCGAAATCCTCGATCGCGCGCAGCAGCTTCATGTCCGAACGCGAGGTTTCGAAGGTGATGACGTCGGCGTCCATGGCCGCGATCCAGGCGATGATGTCGTTGAGGCTCGAATAGCACATGTGGGTGTGGATCTGGGTGTCGTCGGCGACGCCGGCGGCGGTGATGCGAAATGCCCGGATCGCCCATTGCAAATAGGCGTCGCGGTCGCGGTCGCGCAGCGGCAGGCCCTCGCGCAGCGCGGCCTCGTCGATCTGGATGATGCGCACACCGGCGCGCTCG
>CBDDRG010000343.1:0-32606 GCA_965232975.1 uncultured bacterium | reverse complement strand
ATTGATCCACCTTGAAAGGCTCAAGGGTAGTATCATGCGCGGCCATTTGACGAATGGTAGACGTGGGCGATGGTTTTGCGCCGGCGTGCCCAAGTTCCAGTCACCGCGAATTGTGCGCAGGGACGTCGGCCCGCCCATCTTGGCCCCGAGAGCGTCGTTTCGATAATTTTGTTTTAGCAGCTGGATTTAGCAACTGGAATGAGGAGAACACCATGTCAAAAGGGCACAATCTACAAGACCCTTTCCTGAATGTGCTGCGCAAGGAGCGCATTCCGGTTTCGATTTTTCTTGTCAATGGCATCAAATTGCAGGGTCAGATTGAATCATTTGACCAATTCGTCGTGCTGCTCAAGAACACCGTCAGCCAGATGGTTTACAAGCACGCCATTTCTACAGTGGTTCCCTCACGGCCGGTCAAACTACCCATTGCCGCGCCGCTGGACAATGCGCTGGTTGACGACGGAGACCTGGACGGCGACTAGGGCACCCGCTTGTTTTTTGAGCGCCCCGGCTCGGGGGAACTCGCTGTTCTCGTTCATTTACACCTGGACAGCGAGAAAGAACCCGAAAATCCACGGGAATTTGCGCAGCTGGTGCTATCCGCTGGTGGCGATCCGGTAGCATTTTTGACTGGCTCTCGCAACGTGCCTCATCCCAAGTACTTTGTTGGCACCGGCAAGCTCGATGAGTTGCGCGATATTGTTGCCAGTCAAGGTGCGCAATTGGCCATCTTCAACCATAGCCTGTCCCCCGGCCAGGAACGCAACCTCGAACGGGCGCTCAGTTGCCGAGTCGTCGATCGCACCGGCCTCATCCTCGATATCTTTGCCCAGCGCGCGCAGACGCACGAGGGCAAGTTGCAAGTGGAGCTGGCGCAACTGCAACACATGGCAACGCGCCTGGTGCGTGGCTGGACCCACCTCGAGCGCCAGAAAGGCGGGATTGGCCTGCGCGGCCCGGGGGAAACCCAACTCGAAACGGATCGCCGCCTGCTGCGCGCGCGCATCAAGTCCATTCAAGGGCGCCTCGACAAGGTTCGCCGCCAGCGGGCGCAGAGTCGGCGCGCCCGCACCCGCGCGGAGATCTCCACGCTGTCCCTGGTGGGCTACACCAATGCGGGCAAGTCCACGCTCTTCAATGCGCTTACCCGGGCGGGGGTCTACGCATCAGATCAGTTATTTGCGACCCTGGATCCGACCATGCGGCGCATCGAGCTGGCCGAAATTGGGCCAGTGATCGTAGCCGATACGGTCGGGTTTATTAGCCATCTACCCCACAAACTGGTGGCAGCCTTCCGCGCCACGTTGGAAGAGGCCGCCTCCGCCACTCTGTTGCTGCATGTGATCGACGTGGGCGACGAGGACTGCCAACAGCACGTGCTCAGGGTCGAAGAGGTATTGGCGGAAATCGGTGCCGGTGGCATCCCCGTGCTGCGGGTTTTCAACAAGATCGATCTCGTCGATAATACGGCGCCCCATATCGAGCGCGGCGCCGACGGGCGGGCAGTCGCCGTTTGGCTGTCCGCACATACCGGCGCGGGCCTGCAACTGCTGGCCACTGCGGCGGCCGAGTTGCTGGGCGACGACATCGTCCATGGGCGCTATCGCTTGCGCGCCGACCAGGGCCGTCTGCGCGCCCAGCTCTATCAGGCCAAGGCGGTGGTATCCGAAGGGCTCGGCGAGGATGGTGCTACCATCGTCGAAGTGCGCCTTGCCGCAGCCGACCTGCGCCGCTTGCTGCGCGCCGAGGGACTCACCATGGAACAGTGGCGAGCCGGTCTGCTGGGTGAGGCGCTTGCCGCCAACAAACCTTCTGCCAACGAACAATGACGTGGCACTTGGACTGAAGCTCCGGGTGTTACCGGGAGCGGGACGAACTGTCTCCGGAAGCTCGACGGAACGTCGAGGCCCGGCGACTCGCACATCATAACTGGAGGCTGTAAGAGATGGCTTGGAACGAACCCGGCGGCAGAGTCCCTTGGGGTGGCGGCAAGCCGCCGGACATGGATGCGGTGTTCAAGAACCTGTTGGACAAGTACCGCGGAATGTTTGGTGGCGGTGGCGGCGGCGGTGGCTCCAGCGGCTCGTTGGCCGCTGGGGCGATGGTGGCGGCAGTGGTGATCTGGGGCGCGCTGGGTGTTTACCAGGTGGACGCCAAAGAAAAAGCCGTCGTGCTCCGTTTTGGTAAATACCTGGATACCGTGGGCGCTGGTCTGCATTGGAACCCGCGGCTGGTAGACATCGTATTCAAGGTTCCGGTTACCCAGGAACGCCAGTACCAAACCCGCGGCGAGATGTTGACCCAGGACGAAAATATCGTCGAGCTGCCGTTAACGGTGCATTACAACGTGGCCGATGTGAAAAGTTTTGTGCTCAAAGTCAAGGATCCCGAAAAATCGCTGCAGCAGGCAACGGATAGCGCGCTGCGCCACGTGGTGGGCAGCACCAAGCTCGACGAAGTCGTGTCCACCGGGCGGGGACAGCTGAGTATCGATGTCAAGGCGAGGTTGCAGACCTACCTGGATAGCTATGGTGCGGGCATCCATGTGGTGAAGGTCAACATCCTGGACGCCAAGCCGCCGGCGGCAGTGAAAGCGGCTTATGACGATGTCATCAAGGCGAGAGAGGATCAGGAGCGTCTGATCAACGAAGCCCAGGGTTATGCCAATGGCCTGATTCCGGAAGCGCGCGGTCGTGCGCAACGAGTGATCGAAGAGGCGAACGCGTTCAAGGGGCGCGTGATTGCCGAGGCGGAAGGGCAGAGTGAGCGCTTCGAGAAACTGCTCGGCGAATACCAGAAAGCGCCCGTGGTTACCCGCCAACGCCTGTACACCGATGCAATCGAGGGCGTTATGGCCGGCAGTTCCAAGGTGCTGGTCGATGTCAAGGGTAGTAATAACGTTCTGTATCTGCCCCTCGACAAAATCGCGTCGCAAACGTCGGTCAAACGCGAGTCGGCGCGCGCGCTCAATTCGACCGAGATCAGCACCATTGCCGATGAAGTCATTGACAAGCTACGCAGCCAGATGGCTGTTAGTCAACGCCGGGAGATGCGCGAATGAATCCCAAAACGATCCCTTTGATTATTGCGGCAATAATCATTTTTGTCCTGGGCAACGATACTCTGTATGTAGTCAAAGAAACCGAGCGCGCGGTCAAGCTGCAGTTCGGGCGTATCGTCGCCGCCGACATCACCCCGGGCCTGTATTTCAAGCTGCCCTTCGTGGAGAAAATCCGTAAATTTGACGCGCGGGTGCTGACTCTTGACGCCGAGCCCGAGAGCTATCTGACCGCCGAGAGAAAGCGGCTTATCGTCGATGCCTTCGCCAAGTGGCGCATTGTCGATGTCGAGCAATACTACAAGGCGACCGGCGGCGATGAGGCCATCGCCCACAGTCGCATGGCGAATCGGGTCAACGATGGGCTGCGCAACCAGTTTGGCGTGCGCTCGCTGCATGAAGTGGTGTCCGGCGAGCGCGACCTGCTGATGGCCAATATTGCCGAGGGTCTGAACGCGACCGTGCGCGAGTCTCTCGGCATCGAAGTCGTCGACGTGCGCGTCAAGCGCATCGACCTGCCCGCGGAGGTGAGCGAGCAGGTGTTCCGGCGCATGAAGGCCGAGCGTGAAAAAGAAGCGCGTGAACTGCGCGCCAGGGGCACCGAAGCGGGGGAGCGGATTCGCGCCGACGCCGATCGCCAGCAGACGCTGATTATGGCCAATGCCTACAAGGAGTCGGAGCAGATCCGCGGGGAGGGGGACGCCAGCGCCAGCGCCATCTACGCCGCCGCCTTTGAAAAGGACCCAGAGTTTTATGCCTTCACGCGGAGTTTGACCGCCTATCGCGCCGCCTTTGCCAATAGGGACGACGTGTTGCTGGTGGAGCCGAACAGCGCGTTTTTCCGCTACCTCAAAGATCCCCAGGGCAAATAGTCGCCCGCTCAGGGAACCGGTCCCTGTAATCAGACCCGCGGTGCTATGATTGCACGGCCGGGGCAGCCCGGCTTTTTTTGCGGCGCAAACAGGCGGTTCGGTGTTGTTCCGGACTGCTTCTGCCCTGCGCTGCACAGCTTGGCAAAGACATCCGCGCGAGATTTTTCAGCATGTGGCAGGAACTTGCCAAAGCCCTGTGTCTGGTTCTGGTGCTCGAAGGCATAATGCCGTTGGTGGCGCTGGCACGCTGGCGCGGCGCCGTCGTTCTGCTCGCGCAGATGGATGAGCGATCGCTCAGAATCATCGGGTTGGTGAGCATGCTGCTGGGTGTTGGCTTGCTGTTTTTGGTCAAGTGAGATGAAGACGATGATGCCTGTCGATCGCTGGCTGCTTCCCGACGGTATCGAAGAAATTTTGCCCGACCGCGCCTACAAGATGGAACGCCTGCGCCGCCGCCTGCTCGACCTCTACCACGCTTGGGGCTACGATCTGGTGCTGCCGCCGCTGGTCGAATTCACCGAATCCCTGCTCAGTGGCTCGGGTTCCGATCTCGATCTGATGACCTTCAAGATCACCGATCAACTCAGTGGCCGCACCCTGGGTGTGCGCGCCGACATGACGCCGCAGGCGGCGCGCATGGACGCCCACAGCCTGCGCCGTACCGGGCCGAGCCGCCTGTGCTATGCCGGTCAGGTGTTGTATACCCGCGCGCGCAATCCGCTGGAGTCGCGGTCGCCGATTCAGGTCGGGGTGGAGTTGTTCGGTGCAGCGGGGCTGGCGGCTGACATCGAAGTCATCAACCTGTTGCTGGAGACGCTGCGCCAGGCCCGGGTTGAGAGTATTCACCTCGATCTGGGCCATGTGGGTATCTATCGGACGCTGGAAGCGAGCGCCGGCCTCGATGACGCTGGGCGCGCCGAACTGTTTGACCTCGTGCAGAGCAAATCCGCGGGCCTGCGGACGTGGCTGGGAGACACGGGGGTGGATCCCGCGATTGCGACGATATTGGCGGCGCTGCCCGAACTCGCCGGCGGCCTCGCCATCCTGGAACCCGCGCGCCGTGCCCTGGCCGCAGCCCCGCACGCAGTCGAGACTGCGCTGGCTGATCTGCATGCGGTTGCCACCGCAGTGCAGGCCGGCAACCCCGACGTCGACATCTATCTCGATCTGGGCGAGTTGCGCGGCTATCACTACCACACCGGCATCGTGTTCGCGGCCTATTCGGCAGCCAAGCCGGTCGCCGTGGGCAACGGCGGCCGCTACGATCACGTTGGTGAAGCTTTTGGCCGCGCCCGGCCGGCGACGGGGTTTGGCGTCGATCTGGGCGTGCTGGCGGCGCTCGCCGCCCTGGCCGAGGTGATTCCGGCCGGTATTTATGCCCCCGCCAGTGATGCGGAGGATTTGAGTGCGGAGGTCGCTCGCCTGCGCGCAACCGGCGAGCGGGTGGTGTGTGGTTTTCCGGGCCAGGCCGCGAATTACGCGGAACTCCATTGCGATCGCACCCTGGTGGCGACCGATGGCGGATTCGAAGTGGTCGCGCGGCGCGACTAGCTGCCGCTAAACCGCGTTCCCGGGACGCCGCTGGTTGGCGTTAGTCGTGCCTAACCTATCCGCATTTCTATACGCCGATTACTTGAGATATCGACATGGGCAAGAACGTGGTTGTGCTCGGCACTCAATGGGGTGACGAGGGCAAGGGCAAAATCGTCGATCTGCTGACGGACAAGGTCGCGCTGGTCGCCCGCTTTCAAGGCGGCCACAATGCCGGCCACACGCTGGTCATCGACGGCGTTAAGACGATATTGCATTTGATTCCATCCGGTATTTTGCGCGCCAACGTGACCTGCCTGATTGGCAACGGTGTCGTGCTGGCGCCGGATGCGCTGCTCGAAGAAATCCGCTTGCTGGAGAATCGGGGCGTCCCGGTGCGCGAGCGGCTACTGATCTCCGCCGCCTGCCCGCTGATTCTGCCCTGCCACGTCGCTTTGGATCAGGCGCGCGAGCTGGCTCGCGGCAGTGCCAAGATCGGTACCACCGGGCGTGGCATCGGCCCCGCTTACGAAGACAAGGTGGCGCGCCGCGGCCTACGTGTAGGCGACTTATTCAACCGGCCCCGCTTCGCCGAACGTCTCAAGGAGTTGATGGCATACCACAACTTCATGCTCACCCATTACTACGGTGTAGCCGCGAGCGATTGCGTCGAGACGCTGGCGCTGGCGGCGGATTGGGCCACGCAGTTAGAACCCCTGGTTGGCGATATTCCCGGTCGGCTGCACGCCACTCGCGCGGCGGGCGGCGACATTCTGTTCGAGGGAGCCCAAGGCTCCCTGCTCGATATCGACCACGGCACTTATCCCTTCGTGACTTCGTCGAACACGACGGCGGGCGGCACCGCCACGGGTAGCGGCTTTGGCCCGCTGTATCTGGATTACGTGCTCGGCATTACCAAGGCGTACACCACCCGGGTTGGCTCGGGGCCGTTTCCGACCGAGCTGTTTTGCGAGGTCGGCCGCCATTTGGCCGCCAAGGGCCATGAAGTCGGCTCGACCACGGGGCGACCGCGGCGCTGCGGCTGGTTCGATGCGGTGGCGCTACGCCAGGCGGTTCGCATCAACAGTTTATCTGGCCTGTGCCTGACCAAGCTCGACGTGCTCGATGGGCTGGACAGCGTCAATCTCTGTGTGGAGTATCGTGATCCGGCGGGCAATGCCGCCATTGCGCCGATGCACGCGGACGACTATGAAAATCTGGTGCCCGTCTACGAGGCGTTGCCGGGCTGGGCGGAATCGACTCTTGGCGTGCGCTCCATGGCGGAATTGCCGGACAATGCACGGGCCTACATTGCGCGTATCGAAGCGCTAGTCGGCGTGCCCATTGACATCATTTCCACCGGGCCGGATCGGCACCAAACTATCGTCCTGCGCCACCCCTTTGCGTGACCGGGGAAGTCATCCGGTGGCTGGGCACCACCATTCGCCGCAAATTTGACCAAAATCTGCCTCAAATTGGACTATCCCTCGCTGCGGACGCTCAAGTCCGACAGGCTCCTAGGTTGGCCGGTGGTGGATGGCTTATATTGCGGGGAGATTTTTTCAGGCGGCGGGTTGATCGCCGCCAGCACTGGCGATAATCCCGCCGCATCGCGGTCCACTATTACTAAAACCGGGAGCAAAACCATGAAAGACGTAGCAGGAAAGGTCGCCTTTATCACCGGCGGCGCCAGCGGCATGGGCCTTGGCATGGCGCGGGCGTTTTCCGCCGCCGGCATGAAGGTGATGATCGCCGACATCGAGCAGAGCAATCTGGACAAGGCAGTTGCGGAGTTGAAGGCGTTGGGGCGCGACGTGGCCGGTGTGCATACCGATGTCACCAATCGAGATTCGGTATTCGCGGCCGCGCAGGCTACGGTGGAGCGCTTTGGCAAAGTGCATGTGCTGGTCAACAACGCCGGTATCGGCGCCAGCGGCCGTGCCGAAACCACCAGCGTCAAAAACTGGCGCTGGACGATAGACGTCAATATGTGGGGTGTAGTCTGGGGCCTGCAGGCGTTTGTGCCGCTGATCGAATCCCATGGCGAGGGCGGCCACGTCGTCAACACCGCATCCATGGCCGGCATGTTCAGTTGGAAGGAATTGAGCGCTTACAACGCGTCCAAGTACGCCGTCGTCGCCATCACCGAAACCATGATGGCCGAGCATCAGAAGGACAACATCGGCGTGTCGGTGCTCTGTCCAGGGGTGGTCGCCACCAACCTGGGTACCTCGGCGCGCAACCGCCCCGAAGAGTACGGCGGCCCCACCGACTCGCGTTCAGAGGAGATGGTAAAAATGCTCGCTCAGGGGCTGAATCCCGACATCGTCGGCGAGCAGGTGCTCGAAGCGATCCAGGCGGATCAACCGTACATTTTCACGGATCCGGGGTTGCGAACCTGGATCCAGGCCCGCTTTGATCGCATTCTCGCGGGCTATGACTGGGCCGACCAATGCCAGGCGTTGAAAAAAGTGGGCCGGCAGGCCGGCGTCACCCTCTGACCCCACCCTGCCGTGACCAGTTCGGAGGTGGTCCACGCGGGGCACCTCCGGATTTCGCACACTGTCTCGCCATCAAGCGCACTCTCTCGCCGTCAAGTGCACTCCGCAGCGCCCTCCGTTAACGCTCGGTAACCTGTGCTGCCCCTTGGTAACGACGGGCTTTTCTGCTAGGCTCAATGCCGGTTTTGTCGGCTGGTCATGCGCCGAACCTGTCCCGCGTCAATTTCACTTAAGTCAGCTTCACTGCTGAATTTCACCGAGGAGCAACGCACATGAGCAGCCTGGGGTTTGGTTTCATTTCCGCGGATTCGCACATCGTCGAGCCAGCGAATTGCTACAAAGATCACATTGTCGCCAAATACAAAGATACCGCTCCGACCATCCAGCGCGATGCGGGGGGCAACGATGTCTATGTCATCCCCGGCATGACTTCCACGATCCCCCTGGGTTTGGTTGCTGCGGCTGGCCTGTCGCCGGAAGATCTCGCCGCGCGGCGCATGGGCTGCACTTTCGACCAGTTGCACAAAAGTGGGTACGACGCCAAATACCGCGTCGCCGACCAGGATCGCGACGGCGTTGTCGCCGAGATCATTTATCCGTCCGTCGGCATGGCGCTGTGCAACCACCCCGACTTCGCCTACAAAACCGCCTGTTTCCATGCCTACAACGAATGGCTGGCCAATTACATGGAGGGTGCACCCGAAGGTCGCTTGTTTGGCCTTGGCCAGACTTCTTGTGAGAGCGTCGCGCAGACCATCAAGGATCTGGAAGACTGCAAGAAAAAAGGCTTCGTCGGCATCATGATGCCCGGGAACCCGAAAGAGGCCGACTACGATCACCCCATGTATGCGCCGCTGTGGGAATGCGCAAGCGAGCTCAATCTGCCGCTGTCCTTCCATATCCTGACCTCCAAAAACTCCAGCGTCGACAACGTGCTGGAAGCGCGCGGCAGCAAGGTCAACGGCTTCCTGGGCATCATTCGCGGCGTCCAGGATGTACTTGGCGTGTTTGTCCTTGGTGGTGTGTTCGACCGCCATCCCAAACTTAAACTGATTGCGGCCGAGGCGGACGCCGGCTGGCTGCCTCACTATGCCTATCGCATGGATCACGCCTACGAGCGCCATGGCATCTGGCTCGGCGGCGGCAAGAACCTGAAAAGAATGCCGAGCGAATATCTCGCCGACCACGTCTGGTTGACCTTCCAGGACGACTGGACCGCCTTCAACGTCGTCCACCTGATGAACCCGCGCAAACTGGTGTGGGCTAACGACTTCCCCCACAGCGACGCCACCTGGCCCTGGTCGCAGGAGATGCTGGAACGGCACACCAAGCACCTGACCCAGCAACAAAAGCGCTGGATCATGCGCGAGAATGTGATCGACTGTTACAACCTGCCGGTGGACAAGATTCCCGCCTAATGGTGACGCTAGCAGACCCGGTGCCTCGCGGTCCCGGGTCTGCTTGGTTCAGTGACCTGCTCATTACCTGCAAGAGGCAATCGACATGAACACTTACGATATAAAAATTGTCGGCGGCACCATCATCGATGGCGACAAGCGCCCGCGTTATCGGGGTGACGTGGGGATCAAGGCCGGCAAGATCGTCGCCCTCGGCGCGGCTCCCGGCACGGCGGACAGCGTTATCGACGCCACCGGTAAAATCGTCTGCCCTGGCTTTGTGGACTGCCACACCCATTACGATGCCCAAGTCATGTGGGATCGGATGATGTCCATCTCGCCCTGGCATGGAGTGACCACTGTGGTGCTCGGCAACTGCGGCTTCGGTGTTGCCCCGGTGCACCCGAAGGATCGCGATACCATCATCCGCACCCTCGAAAACGTCGAGGGCATGGATGCCAACGCGCTGCGCGCCGGCCTTGGCGCCGAATGGCCGTTCGAAACTTTTCCCGATTACCTGAACGCGCTCGAAGCCCGTGGCGTCGGTATCAACGTCGGCGTACTCATCGGCCATACGCCGCTGCGCATCTATGTCATGGGCGACGACGCCACCGAGCGCAAAGCGACGCCCGAAGAAGTGGTGCAGATGCGGGAGATCGTGCGCGAGGCGCTGCGCGCCGGCGCACTGGGCTTTGCATCGTCAAAGGCGCCGACCCATATCGGGGCGGGCGGCAAGCCGGTGCCCAGCCGTTTTGCCGACTACCGCACCGAAATCCTGGAAATCGCCAAGGTTCTGGGGGAAGAAAAGTTGGGCATGATCCAGTCCACGATCGGCGCCGATGTACTGCACGAACAGTTCGCCGAAATGGCACTGGCGGCTGATTGCAACGTCACCTGGACGGCGCTGTTGCAAGGTATCTCTCTCGGCGGCGGTGACCACCGCGCGCAGTTGCAAAAATCTGCCGAAATCGTCGCTACGGGCGCTAGGGTGTTCCCCCAGGTCAGCCCGCGGGCGCTCAATTTCGAAATGACGATGAAGGCGCCCTTCGTGTTCGAGAGCATGTCCGTGTTCAAACCGGTGTCCAAGGCCGACTTCGAAGGCCGCAAGGCGATCTATCGCGATCCCGAGTTCCGCGCCGCATTCAAGGCGACCATGGACAGGGGCACCGCGCTCGCCATGGGTGGCTGGCCCAAGACCGAAATTGCGTACTCGCCGCAGGATTCGTCGATCGAGGCGCGGCTGTTGTTCGATCTGGCGAAAGAGCGCGGCGTACACCCCATCGACCTGCTGCTCGACCTGGCGCTGGAGAGCGACTTGGCGCTGCGCATACGCTTGCCGGTCGCCAACCACGATGAGGATGAAGTGGAAGTGCTGCTGAAGGATCCCAATGTGGTCGTCGGCCTGTCGGACGGCGGCGCCCACGCCAGCCAGCTTTGCGACGCCTGCTTCTCGACTTACCTGCTCGGTCACTGGGTGCGCGAGCGCGGCTCGCTCGATCTCGAATACGCGATCTGGCTGTTGACCGCGCGCACGGCGGACGTCTGCAACATCACCGATCGCGGCCGCCTCGTCATCGGACTCGCCGCCGACATCGTGGTGTTCAATCCGGACACGGTGGGCGCCGGCGAGCTGCAACGGGTTTACGATTTCCCGGGCGGCGCCGATCGACTGATCTCTGAAGCGACTGGTATCGATGCGGTGATCGTCAACGGTGTGTTGTTGCGGCGCGACAACAAGGATCAGGTGGATGCGTTTGGCAAGACTTTGCCGGGGCGTCTGTTGCGCAGTGGGCGTGCGAGCGTGGCTATTGCTTCATAGGCTCGATGGGGTGGCCGCTGAGTTGGGCTCGTTGCTGTAATGATGGACGAGCCTTATTAATCGGGTTGTCTGTCCGCGGTCGAGAATTGAGTGCGCCGAGGGCTAGAAGCTGCGACTGCTCAATGGCTGCTATTGCGCTTGCGTTGGTAGTGGGAGTTTTTTAATTCGTCAAAAAAGAGTTTCAGTTGGGGATGGCGCACCGGAGCGCCACTGCTGTCGGGCAGCAAATTTTGCTCAGATACATAGGCGACGTAGGTGGCTTGGGCGCTCTCGGCGAGCAGGTGGTAGAACGGCTGATCTCGCCGCGGGCGCACATCCTCGGGGATTGCGTTAAGCCATTCTTCGGTGCTGCTGAAGGTCGGGTCGACATCGAAGATGACGCCCCGAAACGGGTAAATCCGGTGCTTTACCACCTGGCCGATTTCGAATTTGGCGATGCGGTTGACGACGTCGGTCATGTTCGGACTATTTTTTATCGGCGTCAGCGCATGGCGCCATCGATCTGGATGGTCTCGCCGTTGAGCATGCGGTTCTGACAGATGTGTTTCACCAATTCGCCGATTTCTCGGGGGTCGCCCCAGCGTTTCGGAAAGGGCACCATCGCGATCAATTTGTCGATGTGCTTGTCGTCCACCGATGCTGCCAATGGGGTCTTGAAGAACCCCGGTGCAATCGTCATCACGCGAATGCCGTACGGCGCAAGATCGCGGGCCAGCGGCAGCGTCGCCCCGGCCACAGCGCGCTTGGACGCGGCATAGGCAGCTTGCCCCGGTGGGCCGTTGAACGCGGCGCCGGAGGCAATGTTGATCAGCACGCCGCGCTCGCCGTCCTCGAAGGGCTCGAGGTGCATCATGCGCTCGGCGAACAGCGCGCAGCCGTCAAGGGTGCCGATGACGTTGACGTTGATCTGGCGCCGCAGGGATTCGATGGGATGAGCGCCCTGCGAGCGGCTGGCAATTTTGCGACTGACGTCGATGCCGGCAAAGTTGACCGCGATGCGCGGCGGGCCGATGGCGTCACAGGCCTGGGCAATGGCCGCCTGGAGCGACTCGCGATCAGCTACATCGCATTTGACGGCAACGCCGCCCAGTTCCTTTGCCAGTGGCTCTGCCAAAACCATATCGCGATCGAGCAGCGCAACTATGGCCCCCGCTTCGGCGAGTACCCGGGCGGTGGCGGCGCCGAGACCCGAGGCGCCGCCGGTTAAAAATGCTGCTACTCCCTGAAGTTTCATGTCGTGTTTCCTCGATGTGTCCCCTGGCTCGCGACCGTTGTCAGCGTCGAACACGGATGCCGCGCGATTGGGAACAGTTGCCGTCAGAACAGTCCGGCGTCGATGCGGATGGTGGCGGCGTTGAGCATCTGATTTTCGCAGATATGCTGCACCAACGCGCCGATTTCGTCCGGTCTGCCCTTGCGTTTGGGGAACAGCGTCTGGCGCAGTACCTGCCCGGTGAGTTCCTCATTCATGGTTGCGGCCAGCGGCGTGTCAAACAACCCTGGCGCGATGGTCATCACCCGGATGCCATAGCGCGCGAGATCGCGCGCCATCGGTAGTGTGGCGCCGACGACGCCGGCCTTGGAAGCGCCGTACACCGACTGGCCGTTAGGCGCGTTGAACGCTGCCACCGACGCGATATTGATGAGTACACCGCGCTCGCCGTCTTCGTCCAGGGGCGCGAGATTTAACATGGCGTCAGAAGCATGGGCACAGCAACAGAGGGTGCCAATCAAATTGACATCGATAACGCGCTGCATGGGGCCGATGGCATGGGCGCCGGTTTTGCTGCTGGCGATCTTGCGCGCGGTATCGATACCGGCGCAGTTGACCAGAATGCGCGCCGCGCCATGTGCGGCCTGTGCTGTGGCAATGGCTCGCTGCACTGAAGCGTCATCGGCGACATCGCACGTCACCGCAATGCCGCCGATAGCCGCTGCGGTTGTTTGCGCCAGTTCCAGATTGCGGTCGAGTAGCGCCACTTTGGCGCCTGCTTGAGCCAATACGCGCGCCACCCCCGCGCCAATTCCCGACGCACCCCCGGTCACGATAGCCGGCAACCCCCGAATTTTCATGGTAAACCTCGCCCGCAAAAAATTTGTTGAAGTCTAGCATGACGATTAACCAGGGGATTGGCGGAATTTTTGTGTCGTCCGGAACCCGCCGATGACTTGGCTATTCAGCGGTTCGCTAAATTAGCTGTGCGGGGCTCCGGCTTGCGAATTGGCGCTGTCCCCATTCCGATTCCGCACGGGTTACCGGTCGGCGGTTACCGCTTCAACGTATTGAAATAAAGCCGATTTCCCGCTGGATCTGGCGGGCGCGGCGATTGTTTCTCCGCGCGCCCGCCAAGAGGCCCCGCGACGCTAAGGGGCCATTGCTGCGCGGCCCTCACCGGGGGCGGTCGTTGCTTGAAGATTGAAGTTTTGCTAGCTTGGATCGGGTAATGCACGCCCGCCTGAACTGAAACGACCTCCATGCCGAAATAATCAACTACTAGAGGAGCACCAATCATGTCTAGCGACGAGATCACTCAGAAAGTCCGCAGCCTGCTCGCGGGCGAAACCTTCGAAATTGACCGCAGCGAATTCCGTAGCTCGATTGCAGACCCGCTGGATCGGGCCGCCTATCTCGGCGTGGCGCGCCGCTTGGCGGGGTTGTCCAACTGCCGGCTGGAGGTCACCGAGGAGCGCTTGATCTTTGTCCGCCCCAGCGGCAAATAGCCGCGCGGCGATTGCTCTGCGATCGCGCAGAGTGCGGGCGAGTCGCTGCACCATCCGCCGATAGCCGCCATGGCCCCTGTCCCAGCGGACGGGGGCCATGGTTTTAATAGTCTGGCTCCATCGTATTGAGTGCCGAACGTCAATGAATGGGAAATCCGCATGACCGCCGGCCGACTCATGCTTGATCTGGAAGGCATTGCAGTGACGGCCGCCGAGCGCAAGCTGCTGTTGCACCCGCAGGTTGGCGGCGTGATCTTTTTCAGTCGCAACTTTGCGACCCGCACCCAGTTTCTGGCCCTGACCGCCACCGTCCGCACATTGCGCCCGGAGCTGCTGCTGGCGGTGGATCAGGAGGGCGGGCGGGTGCAGCGGTTGCTGGAGGACTACACCCGACTGCCCTCGATGCAGGCGCTCGGTGACCTGCTCGCCACCAACCCGCAAACCGGTGCGCAGTTGCTGCGCGATACCGGGTGGTTGCTGGCGGCGGAGGTGATCGCCAGCGGTCTCGATTTCAGTTTTGCCCCGGTGCTCGATGTGGATCGCGATCACTGCGCGGTGATCGCCGCGCGTTCGTTCGGTGGCGATCCGGCGCACGTCATCGCCGCAGCCGGCCATTTCATTAGTGGCCTGCACGAGGCTGGCATGGCCGTGACCGGTAAACATTTTCCCGGCCACGGCGGTGTGCATGGCGACAGCCATCTTGAAACCCCCATTGATCCACGCTGCCTAGCGGCCATCGCCGCCCACGATTTAAAGCCATTTCAGGCCCTTGCCGGCGAGTTGGATGGTGTGATGTCCGCCCATATCCGGTTCCCCGCAATCGACCCCGAGGTGGTGAGCTTTTCGCCGTTCTGGCTACAGCAGGTGTTGCGCACCGAGTTGGGGTTCAACGGCATCGTCTTCAGCGACGATCTGGCGATGAAGGGCGCCGATGTCCTGCCCGACTATGCCGCCAAGGCGGCCGCAGCGTTAACCGCGGGGTGCGATATGCTGCTGGTGTGCAACGACCGTCAGGGCGCACTCCAGGTGCTGGAATTTCTCGCGGCGAACCCCAATATCGGTTCCTGCCCCCAACTGGCGACGATGCGTGCGCGGCGGGACTGGACTTGGCAGGCGCTAACCACAGACCCGCGTCGTCGCGCCACAGTCGACGCATTGACCGCTGCATGTCTGGCCTGACCGGCAGGCGGAGCGAGAACTCTCCCGTCGGCAATACCACCCCGTGGTACAGTTTTGTTTCCCTGTTTCATTCAGCCACCGGTGCTGCCATGACCCAACGAATTGAAATCGCCGAAGCCTCCCGCTTCCGCGAGCTGGTGCAACACCATCTCGACGGTATGCATGCCGAAACCGAGGAAACCCCGGCCCAGCAAGCGTTCTACCGCGAGCGCATCAAGGCGCTGCTGGTCGAGCGTGATGCCGTCATCGTCGCCCACTACTACACCCACCCGTCGATTCAGCGCCTGGCCGAGGAGACCGGCGGCATCGTCTCCGATTCGCTGGAGATGGCGCGCTTCGGCAAGCAACACCGCGCGTCGACGCTGATGGTCGCGGGCGTCCGCTTCATGGCCGAGACCGCAAAGATTCTGACGCCTGCCAAGACCGTGCTGATGCCGACGCAAGAGGCCACCTGCTCCCTCGATATCGGCTGCCCCGCCGACGCCTTCACCGCCTTCTGCGACCAGCACCCCGAGCGCACCGTGGTGGTGTACGCCAATACCTCGGCGGCGGTGAAGGCGCGCGCCGACTGGGTGGTGACTTCGAGCATTGCCGTCGATGTCATCGAATACCTCGACAGCCGCGGCGAGAAAATCCTGTGGGCGCCGGACAAATACCTGGGCAGCTATGTGCAGCAAAAAACCGGCGCCGACATGCTGTCCTGGGGTGGCAGTTGCATCGTGCACGAGGAGTTCAAGGCGCGCGGCCTGCTCGATCTGAAAGCCATTTATCCCGACGCCGCCATTCTGGTACACCCGGAATCACCGGCTGGGGTCATCGAGCTGGCCGATGCGGTGGGCTCCACCTCGCAACTGATCGCGGCCGCCCGCGACCTGCCCAATCGGCGCGTTATCGTCGCCACCGACGAAGGCATTTTCTACAAGATGCAACAGCATGCGCCGGACAAGGAGCTGATCCTGGCGCCGACCGCCGGCCACGGCGCCACCTGCCGCAGTTGCGGCAACTGCCCCTGGATGGCGATGAACTATCTGCACAACCTGATGGCGGCGCTGGAGCACGGCGACGATGAGATTCGCGTTGACATGGCAACCACAAGACGGGCGATGGTGCCGCTGCAAAGGATGCTGGATTTTCGCGAGCGGCAGTTGGCGGGAAAAGTGTGATTGGCGCCGCAAAAATAAGTGGGTTCTCCCCAATTTTCTCAAAATCGAGCGGATCCGGGATGGCTGTGGCCGCATTGGTATTCGTGGCAGGTTGGTCCAGAATCGCCTCGCAGTTCAGGGCGTTCACGGAAAACTATCGGGCTGTTGTGCGCAGCGCGCGGACAACGCGAGCGATTGGCACCATAGCGGACGGATTTCCTGCGCCAAAATCCAGGCTCGGTGCGCTGGTTATCGCAATGTTGCTCGTCGCGTCGGCGTCGACCGTGGCAGCCGCGGACTGGACGCTGATGCGCGACCGCGACGGCATTCAGGTCTACAGTCGGCCCGCAGAGGGCTCCGCGATCCGCGAGATTCGCGCGGTGACCAGGATGTCGGCGACGCCGGCGACGGTGGCAACGGTGCTAAGGGATGTCAACCGGCGTCCGCAGTGGGATCACACCTGCGCGCGCGCCGCTATTCATGCCACCGTCGGGCCCGACGAACAAATCCTGTATTACGACCTCGATCTCCCCTGGCCCGTCGAAGATCGGGACATGGTGATGCGGAACCAGTGGCAGCATGATCCCGACGGCAAGATTACTGCCGTTGCGACCTCTGTGGCGGACGTCATTCCGCCCCGGAATGACCGGGTGCGGGTTACTCGGGCGAGTGAACGGTGGGAATTGCAACCGAGCGATAGTGGCGGCGTGACCGTTGTCCTGACCGCCCACATCGACCCCGCTGGGCCGCTGCCATCCTGGCTCGTCAACAGCATGTCGGTGGACGCTCCCTTCGACGCGCTCGACAATCTGACGAAAATTGTGGCCACGGAGGGCCGATGATGGTCAAGACGGCCAGGGCGGCCAGGGCGGACGAAGAGCCAATCTGGCCTATCAAATCACTGGGTGCAGCATGACACGCCAGGGTATTCCCGGCAGCGCGCACTGAGTCCTCACCTATTTGGCATGCTCGATAATGGCATGCGCGATATCGCGCTACAGAACCGTATTTTTCGGCACATCCTTGAACGGCCGATCCATGCCGGTGAGGGGCTCCTTGGGCATGCCCAGCACGCGTTCGGCAATGATATTGCGCTGAATTTCGTCGGTGCCGCCGGCGATGGACGCCGCTGGCGTGGACACCAGAATCTCGGCGATGACCCCGTTCAGCGGGCTGTCGCTGCCGGTCAGCATCGCATCCGCCTCGTTGATCAGGGTATGCACATGGGCGGCGGCGCGGGCTACATGGCTGCCGACCAGTTTGCCCAGCGAGCCCTCCGGCCCCGGCGGTCGCCCCAGCTGCTGGGCGGCGCGCGCGCGGCGCTGAGTCCAATGCGCGGCCCGGTGCAGGGTCAGCAGCTTGGCGATTTCCTGGCGCACCACCGGATCTTCATTCCTGCCAGTCGCCTGCGCGCGCTCGACCACCAGATCGACGCGCCCGGCGCGCTGCGGATACCAGGTGTAGGGCTCCATGGTGATGGCGAATTCGGCGCGTTCCTGGTCGTAGGCTTTCCCCACCCGTTTGGCGCTCTGCGGCCCGGACGCCATACCCTCGGCGGCGCTGCGGCGCTCGTGCATCAGCGTGGTGGTCGCCACCTTCCAGCCGTCGCCGAGATTGCCGACCAGATATTCCGGCGGCACCACCGCATCGGTGAAAAACACCTGATTGAAGGAGGCGTGGCCGTTCATCTGGCGCAGCGGTTGCACCAACACGCCCGGCTGGTGCATGTCGATGATGAAATACGACAGCCCCTGATGCTTGGGTACATTCCAGTCGGTGCGCGCGAGCAAAAAACCATAGCGAGCATGGTGGGCGCTGGTGGTCCACACCTTTTGACCATTGACGACCCAGTTGCCATCCTTCGGGTCAGCCCGGGTCAGGGCGCCGGCGAGATCGGAACCGCTGCCGGGCTCGCTGAACAGCTGGCACCAGTGGTCTTCACCGGTCAGGATGCGGCGCAGGAATTTCTGCTTGAGGAAATCCGATCCGTGTTCCAGCAGTGTTGCGGCGGCGAGCATGCGCGGGCCGCTGCGCGCCACACCGATGGCGCCGATGGTGCGGAATTCCTTGTCGACGGCGGCGGCCAGCACGGCGGATAGCCCCTTGCCGTGCCATTCTTTGGGCCAGGCCGGCATGCCCCAGCCGCTATCGACCAGTTTGGCGCGCCATGCCATCAGGTCGAGGTTCGGATCCCAGTTGGCCGCGAGCCATGCGCGCGCCTCGGCGCGGACGGAGTCTTGGGTTGGTTGGCTCATGTCGTCTCTCCCTACAACTTAAACGTTCCAGCGCTGCATCAGCAGTTCGCGGTGATAACTCGGGCTGCCCAGAAAAACCTCGGAGCTCTTGGCGCGCTTGAACCAGAGGTGGGTGTCATTATCCCAAGTGAAACCAATGCCGCCGTGCAACTGGACGGCTTCCCGCGCAGTCTGCATGAACGCATCGGCCGCGCAGGCCTTGGCCAGCGACGCCAGGGCGGGCAGTTCCGCATCGTTCTCGGCGGCAGCTTCGGCGGCGTAATAGGCCGCTGATTTGGCGAGTTCCACCTCCACCAGCAGGTCGGCGCATTTGTGCTTGATCGCCTGAAAGCTGGCGATGGGACGCCCGAATTGCACCCGCATCATCACGTAGTCAAGCGCAGACTGGCGCAGATGGTCGGCACCGCCGACCATCTCGTTGGCCAGACAGACCGCGGCCTGATCCAGCGTTCTGGCGAAGGGCGCGGCGGCGGCGCCCAGGTCACCCAACAATTCGGCCTGCACGCCGTTGAATGTCAGGCGTGTCAGCTTGCGGGTGCCGTCAACGGATTTGAGTAACCGCCGGTCGAGCCCGGCGGCGTCGCCGCGCACGCTGAAAAACGACAGACCAGCGTCGCCGTTGCTGCCTGGCGCGCGCGCCAGCACGATGATCAGGTCTGCCGTGTGCCCATCCAGCACAAAACTTTTGGTGCCCGCCAGCCGGTAGGTGTGGCCTTCCGCCGTCGCCGTCAGCGCCACTCCGGCGCTATCCCAACGGCCGTTGTCCTCGACGAAAGCGAGTGTCGCCACGGTCTCTCCCGCCGCTATTCCGGGCAGTAATTCCTCTTTTTGCGCTTCGCTGCCCGCGTTCAATATGGCGTTGGCCGCCAGCACCACCGAGGCAAAATAAGGGGCGCACAACAGCGCGCGGCCCATCTCTTCCAGCACGATGGACAGTTCGACAAAGCCGAGACCCTGGCCGCCATAGGCCTCGGGAATATGCACCGCGCTCAGCCCCAGCTCGCTGTTCAGCCGCCGCCAGGTGTCGCGGTCCCAGCCTTCGTTGGTAGCCATCAGGCGGCGGATTTCCGCGGTAGGTGATTTTTCGGCGAGAAACCGCCTGACCACGGTACGGATTTGTTCCTGTTCATCGGTGAAACTGAATTTCATGCTGGTATCCCGTGCCTGCCGTATTCCCGGCTTATTATTCCAGTTTGGCGAAGGTTCATTCTGCACTTTATTATCTGAGGCTTCCCTCGCTACGGACGGTCGAGTCCGCCCGGCCCCTAGTTTATTTGATTCAGGCAGCGATGCCTGCGTCTCCGTCGCGATAATACCGCGATCCCAAATCCGCCGTCGGCGGGATGCGCAACCGGCGCGCGCACACCCGGCCAGGGTTGGGCCAGTCAACTCCGATCCAGGCACATTGGCACCGATACTCGGGCGGCTGATGTCGGCAAGCTGTTGGGTTAGTGATACTGTGTTATTAACGTCTTCATTCTCTCCTGCAGCCGCAACAAGGGCACTGCAGCAGCGTTCGGGCAATTGCACGTGCCAGTCGGAAGCGGCAGGTGGCGATCGAGGTCGGTTCATGGCGCTGCATCGGCCCCAGCCCCACGCGGGCGCAAGCCGGCGGGTAGGGCAGGCGCTTTGAATCGAGCGGCGTTTTTTTTACTGTCGGCGAGTCGCTCGAGGATCGAAAACCCGTACGCCGCGATGCACAGACTCGCATGATGATGGAAACCTAGCCAGTTGCGGCCCTCGTAGTGGCCGAGCCCCAGCTCTTGCTTGAGTTCCGGGTAGTCGCGCTCGATCCGCCAGCGACCTATCACCGTGTCGATCATCGCCTGCCACGGCAGACGCTCGGCAAGGTTGCTGAGCCAGTAGTGGGCCGGTTCAGCGGCGCCCTCGGCCCACTCGATGATCAGCCATTCCTCGTCCCGCGCCTGGTTTTGATGCGCGGGACGCACCCGCACCCGCGCAAAGCGCGAACTCAGCGGCCCCGCAATCCCTTCTCGCCAGCTCACCGTGCGCCACGCCTGCGCCGGTGGCTCGCGTGCCAGTTGCGCGACGGAAACCGGCTGGTGCTCGGCATCTCGCTGCAGTCGCTGGCGCGGTCTACCGACGCCGCCCGCAGGCTTGCGCGTTGCCAAGGGTTGATACTGTCCCCACCAAACCGTCGTGCCCGGCCGCACCCCGGCGGCATACGTCAGCCCGTGTCCGGCAAGCTGCGCGCGCCACGCCGTCTCGTCGCCATAGGCCGCATCGGCCAGCACCACACCGCGCGGATAACCCGCCGCCAGGGCCGACTCGATCTGCCGCATCGCCAACGCCGGCTTGGTCTCAAAGCCCGTCGCTTCGGGAACCCCGACCTTCTCACAGCGCGCGCTCGTCGGTCCACTCGCGTGGCAAGTACCAGCGATAGCCCACCGGTAGGCTACCCCATGCCGTCGCAATCGACAGCGAGACCGCCACCCGGCAGTTGTCCTGCTTACCACTCTGCCCGCAGTACTGACGGGCGACGCCGACAGAGTGTTTGCCTTTCTTCGGAAACCCGGTGTCATCGATGATCCAGTGCACCGGCGCGTCGTCGCACACCAGTTTGGGCAGCACGGCCTCGGCCACTGCCGCCAACATCGCCGCGTCGCTCCAGGCCGCGTCGGCCACCAAGTGGTGCATGGACTGATGCGCCGAGCGCACGTTGTCCGGCTGCACGCGTGCCGCCATCGGCTCCACGCTCTTGCGTTCACCGGGCAGCATCAGGCCCTTGATGTACCAGCGTGCCGGCGCTTCGCGATCGGCGTGCATCAGGGAGTCCACGATGCGATCACAGTACCGCTCGAACCGTCCTTCCAGACTCAGGCCCATGGCAAAATCTAACAAAGTACTTGTATATATCGCTATAATACATTGTGTTGTATTAGTTTCTTACTAACCGATGTACCTTTTGCGTGTCGATTCCTTCAACCTCGCCAGATCGACGATCACCAACCCATCGACGCATTTTGCGAAGCTCGGATCGATATTGAAGCCGGCGAACTGCACGCCGCCGACACCGCAGATCTCGGTGTATTGCTTGTACAGCGTGGGCACATTCAGGCTCATGTGCGCGAGTTCGCTTTTCAGTTGTTTGAATTCTTCGCGATGGTTCAGACCCGGGAAGCGTTCCGCCAGCTCCTGTTGTAGCTCCGGATCCAGGGTGTAGGGGGTGATGGGGTCGGCGAGGTGCTGCAAGGGCTTGAAATGGGCTCGGTAGTAATGGACGAGCATGGCCAGCGCGCGCGGCGGATAGGTGTTGCTCAAGGACACGGGGCCGAACAGATAGCGGTAGTGGGGGTGCTTGCGCAAAAATGCGCCGATGCCATACCACAGATAGTCAAGGCTGCGTTTACCCCAATAACGCGGCTGGACGAAGCTGCGGCCGAGCTCCAGGCCGCGCGCCAAGTAGGGCGTCATCGCGGGGGTAAAGCGGAATAGCGTCGAGGTATAGAGGCGCTGCGGATCGGCCCGTTTAAGTACGGCGGCAACCGTTGCTTCGGCGGAGCGCGAGTCCGCTTCGATCGGCACCGCCGGGCACAGGCGATAGGCGCCGGCGATCTCCAACTCTTCGCTATCCCACAGCAACAGGTGCAGGTAGTGGCGATCGTAGGCATCGATATCGCGGCGCTCGCCGGTGCCCTCGCCCACGGCGCGGAAGGTCAATTCGCGCAGTGCGCCGATCTCGCGCATGACGCAGGAGTCGGGGCAGTGGCGGTACAGATAAATCTGCTTGCCGTCGCCGGTTTCGCCGAGCAATTCGCAGGTGCGAATTTCCGCACGCAATTGCAGACGGTTTTCCGGGTGGCTGATCGCCTTTTCGGTAGCGAAGATGGGTGGCCGGTCATGACCAATGCGGTACAGGTGGCGGCGCATCAGGTTGGCTTTTTCCGGCAGCGGCACGGCGACGCGCTGATAGTCGCGGTAGCCGATGGGTTGGCCAATGCGCACGTCGATGCAGCGTTTGGCTTGCTTGAACATCTCCCGCACCAGCCACAGGGTGGACAGTGGGCGCGCCAGAAACGACAGGGCGTAGAAAAACGCGGAATTGCGGGCATCGACGAAGATCGGCAGGATCGGCGCCTTGGTGGCATTGGCGATGCGCAGGAAGCCGGATTGCCAGGCGCCATCGCGGACGCCCTTGGGGCCAAAGCGGGACACTTCGCCCGACGGGAACATGATCAGCGCGCCGTCGCCGTCGAGGAATTCGTGTATCGCCCGCAGGTTCTTGTGGGCGGTGTTGCCGCCCATGTTGTCGACGGGGAGGAGCAGCGAATCGAGCGGTTTGATGGCCGACAAGACATCGTTGGCGACGACTTTTACATCCCGGCGGATCTCGCGAACGATCTTCAGTAGAGCCAGGCCATCCAGCGTACCGATGGGGTGGTTGGCGACGATGACCACCTTGCCGCGCGGCGGAATGCGCTCCCATTCGCTGTCCCTGACCCGGTAGGTGAAGTCGAAGTAGGCCAGTATCTGCTCGACGAAATCGAAGCCTTCCAGGCGCGGGCTGGCCGCTTCGAATTGATGCAATTCCTTTTCGTGAAACAGCAGGCGCAGCGCAGTGACCAGGGGGCGCGCCAGCAGCGGGCGCTCCAACCACAGATCCGGGTAGCGCTGCTGCACAAAGGTTTCGACATTGAGCATGGTATCTCCGCGAGTTGCAGCTACTGCGCACCGGGCGATGCGGGCGACTGATTGCGAAGATATAGCGTCAGTTTGACAATTGCGTGACCGGCGCTTCCACCCCGTGAACCAGGGTGCGCAGCAGCCTCGGTGAGCTTTAGCGCAGGTTGCCCAAGTGCTTGCCGATCACTTGCAGCGTCGGCTTGAACAGGCGCGGCGTCGCGCACAAGACATGACCGCTGTCGAGATAGTTATCGCCGCCCTGAAAATCCGCGACCATACCGCCGGCCTCCCTGACCAGCAGGATGCCGGCGGCGATGTCCCAGGGCTTCAGAAACATCTCCCAGAACGCATCGAAGCGGCCGGCGGCGGTGTAGGCCAGGTCGAGCGAAGCGACGCCCATGCGGCGGATACCGGAGGAGTTGCCGGCCAGCTCGTGCAGGCAGGCCAGATAGGGCGCCATGTTCGCGAACGGGGCGCCGCTGAATGGAATGCCGGTCGCATAGAGCGCGCCCTCGGGTTGTACGCGCCCGGAGACGCGGATGCGGTTGCCATTCAGGCGCGCACCACTACCCCGGCTGGCGGTGTACTCCTCGCGCTTGAAGGGGTCGTAGACGACGCCGTGCTCAAGCCGCCCCTGGTGGCGAAAGGCGATGGATACCGCGCAGTGCGGGATGCCGCGAATGAAGTTGGTGGTGCCATCGAGGGGGTCGATGATCCACTGCGAATCCTTGTCCTTGCCCGCGACGACCCCGCTTTCCTCGCCGATGAAGCTGTGCTCGGGGTAAGCCTTGCGCAGGTGCTGGATGATGTCGCGCTCGCAGGCGCGATCGACTTCGGTGACGAAATCGTGGCCGCCCTTGACGTCCACTTTGATGCGGTCGAGGCGTTCGGCGGCGCGCAGAATCAGCTCGCCGGCCGACCGGGCAGCGCGCAGCGCGATGTTGACCATGGGCTCCATCGCAGCCTCAACCTAATGCAAAAGGGCGGCGATTGTAGCAGACGGGCATCGCCCGGTGGATTTTGCGACAGTGGCACTTTGCTACAATGCGCGCCCCCGAGGAGGCCCATGGACCAGGATCGCGCGCTCGCAGACGCCACCGGCAGCTACGCCAATATCCGTGTCGTGCTGGTCAATACCAGTCACCCCGGCAATATCGGTGGTGCCGCGCGCGCGCTCAAAACCATGGGTCTGGGGCGGCTGTATCTGGTCGCCCCGGTGGAGTTTCCGGCGCCGCGGGCGGTATGGCGGGCGGCCAGCGCGGTCGATGTGCTCGACCGCGCGGTGGTAGTTGCGACGCTCGATGAGGCTATCGCCGGCTGTGGGCTGGTGGTCGGCACCAGCGCTCGCGAGCGCAGCATTCCGTGGCCGGGGCTGGATCCGCGCCAGTGTGGCGAACGGGTGTGGCAGGAATCCGCCGTGCACGAGGTGGCGCTGGTATTCGGTCGCGAAGATCGCGGGCTGACCAACGACGAACTGCACAAGTGTACCTACCATGTGCATATCCCGGCCCACGCCGCCTACAGCTCGCTGAACCTGGCCGCTGCGGTGCAGGTGCTGGCCTACGAAGTGCGGATGGCGGCGCTTGCCGCGGAACAGGGGGCGGGTCGTCTGCCTGCGAGCTGGGATCTGCCGCCGGCAAAAGCCGAGGATCTGGAGCTGTATTTCGATCATCTCGAACAGACGCTGGTGGATCTGGATTTTCACGACCGCAGCAATCCCCGCCAGACCATGGCGCGCCTGCGCCGCCTGCTGGCGCGCATCCGCCCCGACAAGATGGAGCTGTCGATCCTGCGCGGCGTGTTGACGGCGGTCCAGAACGCGACCCATCGCCTCAAACGGCTATCTGCGCCGGGATCCGCACCGGATTTCGACCGACGCGATTAGCTGCCGCGCCAACGCCCGCCTGACAGCCCGCCTGACAGGATGTTGAAAAAGGGCTTTCCTGCCCTTTTTCAATCTGGCTCGTCGCGGTACACGCCCGCGACGGCCTCCGAGGATTAAGCACTTAGCGTGCTTGATCCTCGTGCAAGCCATCCTTGGCCTGCTAAAGCCCCAGCGTCTTGGTCAATTATTTACTTGACTAAATAAGTAGGGTTTTGCACAATTCGTCTCAAGTCGGCCGCTTCCGGCCGAGCCCATGAAAAAGCTGCTCATGAGACTGACTACCCGTGGCCGTTATGCGGTTACTGCGATGCTCGACCTGGCCCTGCACGGGGACGATGGCCCGGTATCGCTGGCCGACATTTCCGCGCGCCAGGAGATTTCGCTGTCCTATCTGGAGCAACTGTTCGCGCGCCTGCGGCAGCGCAATCTGGTGACTAGCGTGCGCGGTCCGGGCGGCGGTTACCGACTCAGCCGGTCGGGCGCGGATATCGACATTGCCACCATCATCGACGCGGTCAACGAATCCACCGACGCCACCAATTGCAGCGGCAAGGGTGTTTGCCAGAGCGGCGAGATCTGCCTCACCCACCACCTGTGGGACGATCTCAGCCAGCAGATCCAGGGTTTTTTGAGCGGCGTCACGCTGGCCGCGCTGATGACCCGCGACGACGTGCAGACGGTGTGTTCGCGACAGAATCAACGCCAGCGCGATGGCGTTGGCGGCGCCCGGCTAATTGAAGCGCTGTCGGTTTAAAACGGTCAGTTTTCAGTTCAGTAGTGTCTAAACGAGTTGACGAGGAGCTACCACAGTGAAACTTCCTATCTATCTGGATTATGCCGCGACCACGCCGGTGGATCCGCGCGTGGTCACCGCGATGACGCAGTGCCTGGCGATGGATGGAACCTTCGGCAACCCGGCGTCCCGCTCCCACGCCTTCGGCTGGCGGGCCGAGGCCGCGGTCGAAGAGGCGCGCCAAAACGTCGCGGCGCTGATCAACGCCGATCCGCGCGAAATCGTGTGGACGTCCGGTGCGACCGAAGCCAACAACCTGGCGATCAAGGGCTGCGCCCAGTTCAATCTGCGCAAGGGCAAGCACATCATCACCTCGAAGATTGAGCACAAGGCCGTTCTCGATACCTGTCGCCAGCTCGAGCGCGAAGGCTTTGAAGTCACCTATCTGGACCCCGACGTGGACGGTTTTACCCACCCCGAGGCCGTGGCCGCGGCGATCCGGCCGGACACCGCGCTGGTGTCGATCATGCACGTCAACAACGAGATCGGCACCATCAACGACATCGCCGCCATCGGCGAGATCTGCCGCGCCCAGGGCGTGTTCTTCCACGTCGATGCCGCCCAGAGCGCCGGCAAGGTGCCGCTCGACATGGTGGCGATGAAAGTCGATCTGCTGTCGCTGTCGGCGCACAAGATCTACGGCCCTAAAGGCATCGGCGCGCTCTATGTGCGGCGCAAGCCGCGGGTGCGCATCGAGGCGCAGATCCACGGCGGCGGCCATGAGCGCGGCATGCGCTCGGGCACCTTGCCGACCCACCAGATCGTCGGCATGGGCGAGGCGTTTCGCATCGCCAAGGCCGAGATGGCCGCCGAGAACGAGCGCCTTCTCGCGTTGCGCAACCGCCTGTGGCAGGGCCTCAGCGGCATGGAGCAGGTGCACTTGAACGGCGCGCTCGAGCGGCGGGTGGCCGGCAACCTCAATGTCAGCTTTGCCTTTGTCGAGGGTGAGTCGCTGATCATGGCGATCAAGGATCTGGCGGTGTCATCCGGTTCCGCCTGCACCTCGGCCAGCCTCGAGCCGTCCTACGTGCTGCGTGGGCTGGGCCTGAACGACGAACTTGCCCACAGTTCCATTCGCTTCAGCATCGGTCGCTTTACTACGGTGGAAGACATCGATTTCGCCATCGCCAAGGTGTGCGGTGCGGTTACCAAACTGCGGGAACTGTCGCCGCTGTGGGATATGTATCAGGACGGTGTCGATCTCAACACCGTGCAATGGGCGGCACACTGACGGTGGTGGCGTTATCCCGGACTTAGGTTGGGACTTTGAGGACTTGTGTTGAGGAGAATGAATCATGGCTTATAGCGAAAAGGTTCTGGAACACTACGAAAACCCGCGCAACGTCGGCAAGCTGGACGACAACTCCAGTGACGTCGGCACCGGTATGGTCGGCGCGCCCGCCTGTGGCGACGTGATGCGCCTGCAGATCCGCGTCGATGAAGCCGGCATGATCGAGGACGCCAAATTCAAGACCTATGGCTGCGGCTCGGCGATCGCTTCCAGCTCGCTGCTCACCGAGTGGGTGAAGGGCAAGACACTGGCGCAGGCCGAGCAGATCAGGAACACGCAGATCGCCGAGGAATTGGCGCTGCCGCCGGTCAAAATCCACTGTTCGGTACTGGCTGAAGACGCCATCCGCGCGGCGATCAAGGATGTCCGCCGCAAGCGCGGCGAATTGCCCACCGAGTAAGAGAGTGGGCGGTGATTGACGATTGGAGGACTCTCCTCCGAGGAGCATGCAATGGCGATATCAATGACTTCCGCTGCCGAGCAGCATGTGCGCCGCTACCTCGACAATCGCGGCGGCGGCGCCGGCATCCGCTTGGGTGTGCGCACCAACGGCTGCTCGGGGCTGTCCTATGTGCTGGAATTTGTCGATCAGCCGAAACCCGAGGATCAGGTGTTTCCGGCCGGGGCAGTGGCGCTCTTCATCGATCCCAAAAGCCTGGCGTATCTCGATGGCACCGAACTCGATTTCGTCAGGGAGGGGCTGAACGAGGGCTTCCGCTTCAACAACCCCAATGTCAAGGACGAGTGTGGCTGCGGCGAAAGTTTTAACGTCTGAGGCGCGCGCCCCGTATGGGCGTCCACCCCGCTTGATTGCCATGGCCCCAGATCCCCGCACTCATTTCGCGCTGTTCGACCTGCCCGTCGGTTACGCGCTCGACCTAGCGGATCTGGCGCGGCGCTACCACGAGCTTCAGCGCGCTGTTCACCCCGACCGCTTTGCGGCGGGCTCCGCGCAGGACCAGCGCCACGCGGTGCAGACCGCCGCCGATCTCAACCAGGCTTATTCAATCCTGCGCTCGCCGCTGAAGCGCGCGCAGTATCTGTTGCAATTGCTGGGCATCGACGACTCCGCCGCGGCCAAGGTGCAGGATCAGGCGCTGTTGCTGGAGCAAATGGAGCTGCGCGAACGGCTCGGCGACATCGGCAGGGATCCGTCACCCGAACACGCACTGGCCAGCTTCGAGCGCGACGTGCAGCGCCGCTATGCCGATGCCCAGCAACGGTTTGCCGAGGCCTATGCGGACGGCGACCTGGCGCGGGCGGCCGCGGCGGTTACCGCGTTGCAATTTCATGCCAAATTGCTGCACGAAGCCCGGGAATTTGCGGAGACCCTGGATGCGGACCACTGACCGTCAGCGCGACGGCGACGGTGACCAAGCCGCCGGCAGTTTCTTTCGATAGCAAACTTGGGGCGCATTTTTTCGAAGGCACTCTGTTCATGGCATTGATGCAAATATCCGAGCCCGGGCACTCGCCGGAGCCGCACCAGCGCAAGCGGGCGGTTGGCATCGACCTTGGCACCACCAATTCGCTGGTCGCGACGGTGCGCAGCGGCGTGCCGGAAACCCTCGCCGATGCAAATGGCGACCAGTTGTTGCCCTCCGTCGTTCACTATGGTGTGGCCGACGTCAGCGTCGGCCGCAGCGCCAAGGCACTCGCTACCGAAGATTCCCACAACACGCTGGCATCGGTGAAGCGTTACTTGGGCCGCGGCATCGCCGAGGTCGCCAGGGTGGGCGCCACCGCACCCTATGAGCTGATCGCGCCCGCCGGCGGCATGCCCAAATTCCGCACTCGCCGTGGCGATATCAGCCCCGTCGAGGCCTCCGCGGAAATTCTGAAAGTCTTGCGCGCGCGCGCCGAGGCGGCGCTCGACGGCGCGCTCGACGGCGCCGTCATCACGGTGCCGGCCTATTTCGACGACGCCCAGCGCCAGGCCACCAAGGACGCCGCGACGCTGGCCGGCATCAAAGTGCTGCGGCTGCTCAACGAACCGACCGCGGCGGCGGTCGCCTACGGGCTCGACCAGCGCGATGGCGGCGTGATCGCGGTGTACGACCTCGGTGGCGGCACCTTCGATATCTCTATCCTGCGCCTTGCGCGCGGGGTGTTCGAGGTGCTCGCGACCGGCGGCGACTCGGCACTCGGCGGCGATGATTTCGACCGCGCGCTCGCCGAGTGGCTGCGGGCACAGGCGCAGCTGCCGGCGACACTGTCGCCGGCACAACAACGTGCCCTCGTCGATGCCGCCTGTGCCGCCAAAGAGGCGCTGTCTACCATTGAAACTACCGCCGTCAGCGTTGCCGGCTGGCGCGGCGAAGTCAGCCGCAGCTTGCTGACGACGCTGGTGGAACCCCTGATTGAACAGACCTTGCGCGCCTGTCGCAGAGCACTGCGCGATGCCGAGGTAACCGTTGCCGACATCGTCGACGTGGTGATGGTCGGCGGTTCGACGCGTATGCCGCTGGTGCGCGCCCGCGTCGCCGAATTCTTCCAGCGCGAATCCCGCGTGAGCATCGACCCCGATCGCGTGGTCGCGTTGGGTGCTGCGGTGCAGGCCGATGTGCTGGTCGGCAACCGCCCCGACGCCGACATGCTGCTGCTCGATGTCATTCCACTGTCCCTCGGCGTCGAGACCATGGGTGGGCTGGTCGAGAAGATCATCCACCGCAACACCACGATCCCGGTCGCCAAGGCCCAGGAATTCACCACCTTCAAGGACGGCCAGACGGCGATGAGCATCCATGTGCTGCAGGGCGAGCGCGAGCTGGTCAGCGCCTGTCGCTCGCTGGCGCGCTTTGAATTGCGCAACATTCCGCCCATGGTCGCCGGCGCCGCCAAGGTGCGGGTCACCTATCAGGTCGATGCCGATGGCCTGCTCAATGTGTTTGCCCGCGAAACCCACAGCGGCGTCGAGGCCCATATCGAGGTCAAACCCGCCTACGGCCTCGGCGACGGCGAGATCACCCAGATGCTGCGGGACTCGTTCGTCAACGCCACGGAAGACACCCGGCAGCGCGCGCTGCGCGAGCGCCAGGTCGATGCCGATCGCCTGCTCGAAGACCTCCGCGCCGCGCTGGCGCAAGATGGCGAGGCGCTGCTCGATGCGCAGGAACGGTATTGCCTGCACACGGCCTTGAGCGAACTCGCCGCAGTTCGCGGCGCCACCCGGGATCACCGCGACCTTGCCCGCCATATCGAGAGCGTCGCCAAGGCGAGCGAGGAATTCGCCGCAAGGCGCATGGACAACGCGGTCAAGCGGGCGCTCGCCGGCCACCATCTCCACGACTTCGACACCGGTGCCTGACGTGCCCAAAGTAACCTTTCTACCCCACGCAACCATCTGCCCCCAGGGCGCCGTCATTGAGGTCGCGACCGGCGATACCCTGTGCGCAGCGGCATTGCGCCACGGCATCAACATCGAACACGCCTGCGAGATGTCCTGTGCCTGCACCACCTGCCATGTGCAGGTGCGCAGCGGCTTTGCCAGCCTTGAAGCCGCTAGCGACGCGGAGGAGGACCTGCTCGACAAGGCCTGGGGCGTCGATCCCGACTCGCGCCTGAGCTGTCAGGCGCGCATGGGCACCGCCGATCTGGTGGTGGAAATTCCCCGCTACACCATCAACATGGTGTCGGAACAGCGTTGACCTCGCGATGACAGGTGACCCGATATGACCTTGAAATGGATCGATGTGCAGGACATCGCGCTGGCGCTGGCGGAAGCGCACGCGGATGTCGACCCCCGCTTCGTCAATTTTGTCGATCTGCGCACCTGGATCCTGGAGCTCCCGGGGTTTGCCGACGAGCCGGCGCGCTGCGGCGAAAAGGTGCTGGAGGCGATTCAGATGGCCTGGATCGACGAAGCGGATCTTTGATATCTCTGCCTTTGCACCGAATTCCAACTTCATCCGCCTTGGCAGCGGGCGCGGCCGCAGCATGTCCGATACCCCGGACAATTCCCGTACAATAGCCGCCGCCTTGCCTTGACCGCCTTTGCCTTGACCGCCAGTGCCATGCCCGCAATCCGCACCCACGAACAGTCGGCCCAAAACCGACCTGTGCAAAAACACCCGCACCGCAAACAGCAGCTCGAATTCAACAAGCTGCAGAAGCGGCTGCGCCGCAACGTGGGCAGCGCCATTGCCGACTACGGCATGATCGAGGCCGGCGACAAGGTCATGGTGTGCCTGTCGGGCGGCAAGGACTCCTATGCGATGCTCGACATCCTGCGCAGCCTCCAAGCCACGGCGCCGGTCCCGTTCGAGCTGGTGGCGGTGAATCTGGACCAGAAGCAGCCGGGCTTTCCCGCAGACGTGCTGCCCACCTACCTGACCGCGCTGGGCGTGCCCTTTCATATCATCGAGAAAGACACCTACAGCGTCGTCACCGAGCGCGTACCAGAGAACAAAACCTATTGCGGACTGTGCTCGCGGCTGCGCCGGGGCACGCTCTACGGCTTTGCCGAGGCGATCGGCGCCACCAAGATCGCGCTCGGCCACCACCGCGACGACATCGTCGAAACCCTGTTCTTGAACATGTTTTACGGCGGCAAGCTGAAGGCGATGCCGCCCAAGTTGCTGAGCGACGATGGCCGCAACATCGTGATTCGTCCGCTGGCCTACTGCCGCGAGGACGATCTCGCCGCCTTCGCCGAGATGAAGCAGTTCCCGATCATCCCCTGCAACCTGTGCGGCTCCCAGGACAACCTGCAGCGCGTCGCCATCAAGAACCTGCTGCGCGCCTGGGAACGGGAGCAGCCGGGGCGGATCGAGACCATTTTTTCCGCCATCTGCAATGTGGCGCCATCGCAGCTCGCCGACCCGGCGCTGTTCGATTTCGCCGGCCTGCAACTGGCGCGGCCCGCGCCTGCGCCAGTGCCCGACGGCCGTATCGATGCGGTCAACCTGTCCTGATCTTGTCGAGCCATAACCTGACCTTGTCGAGCCATAACCCGTGATCCGCATTCGCGATCTGCAATTGCTGCGCGGCAGCCGCGCCTTGCTTAACGGCGCCGAACTCGCCATCAACCCCGGCCAGAAGGTCGGTCTGGTGGGCGCCAATGGCTGCGGCAAGTCGTCGCTGTTCGCGCTGCTGCGCGGCGAAATTCACTTGGATCGCGGCGAGGTCGATATCCCCGCCGACTGGCGCGTCGCCAGCGTCGATCAGGAGACCCCGGCGCTGACATGTTCAGTGTTCGACCACACGCTGGATGGCGACAGCGAATTCCGCCAGGTGCAGGCGCAACTCGCCGACACCGATCATCTCGACCAACTGTCGGGCGAGGAGCTGGGCGAGCTGCACCACCGCTTCGAGACGCTTGACGGCTACGGCATCGAGGCGCGCGCGGCGCAAATGCTGGCCGGGCTCGGCTTCGACGGCGCCGCCCAGCAGCGCCCGGTGGCGAGTTTCTCCGGCGGCTGGCGCATGCGCGTGAATCTGGCGCGGGCGCTGATCAAGCCGTCGGAGCTGATGCTCCGCGACGAGCCCACCAACCACCTCGAGCGCGACGCCAGCCTGTG
>CBDDRG010000342.1:0-2984 GCA_965232975.1 uncultured bacterium | reverse complement strand
TGGGCGACAGTGGCGGCGACATCCGTGGTCTCGGTATTGGTCATGCTCTGCACCGAGATCGGCGCATCGCCGCCGACCGGCACCCTGCCCACCATGATCTGGCGGGAGATACGGCGTTTGATAGGAGACTCCCCGTGCATCAGTCAGCCCTCAGAGTCTGTGAAGAAATGCACGTCCAGGGCATTGCTTCTGTCGCAAGTCCGGTACAGGCCCGGACTTGCCCGCGCGAACCGCCAGCCGGTTCCCGGGTCACCAGCGAGCAGCGGCGCTCAAGGCCGGCCACTGCTGACCCATTCATCATACAGCCGGGTTTCCGGCGCGGCGGGAAACAGCTTCTTGAGCGCCAGCGCCTTGCTCGCTTCAGCGTCAGTATCGCCGAGCGCGTGGGCAACCCGGATCTCCAGCCACAGGCTGCGCGCGGACGACCGGGCCAGGCGCAGATGGTTGGCCAGGTCGCTTTGGGCAGTCGCATAATCGCCTTTCGCAAACGCCAGTAGTGCGAGCTCGAGATGGGGGCCCGGAACCCGCGGATCCAGATCCAGGGCCTTGCGAAACGCCTCGGCCGCTTCGTGGTCGCGATCCAGTTCCGTCGCTGTCAGGCCAAGGTTCTGATAGACCTCGGGCCGCCGATCATAGTTCAAATCCTGCGCCGCCTTGGCGAACTGCTCATAGGCCTCGGCGAAACGCGCGCGAGAGTACAGAAACACCCCAAAGTTGTTGCGCGCGCGGGTGAAATGGTCATCCAGCGCGATCGCCTTGCGAAAGTGTTCTTCCGCCTGCGCATCTTCCTTTTCGACCTGGAACAACAGCGCCATGCCGTGCTGCGCGCCGGCAGAGCGGGAGTTGATGGCAAGCGCCTTGAGCAGGTGATAGCGGGCGGACTTGCGATCGTTTTGACTCAAATAGCTCAGACCCAACTGGATATGCCCGGCCAGCGCCTTGTCCCCGGCGGGCGCGGTTGCGGCGCGCGCCGTTGACTGTGGCGGCACGCCCTTGGCCAGGGGTGCGGCGCTCGCCGTGGGCGCCTGATCGGGCGGCGGCGCCACGCAGCCGCCGAGCGCGGCGAACAGCACCATCAGCAATGCCCCTCCCCTGCCGCGGCTGACCGCAGACCAGCGCATTGTCGTCAACCCGCGACTATCCGCAGCGGCCGTTCATCCTCGGTTGCCAGGCGGCGGCGATGGCGCTCGCTGCGCCGGGTGCGGTCGTTCACCTCGCCGGCGAGCTGACCACAGGCGGCTGCAATGTCGTCGCCACGCGTGGTGCGCACGGTCACCGTGTAGCCCGCCTCGCCCAGGATGTCGCGGAAGCGGTACAGCGCGGTGTTGGACACCCGCTGGTACTGGCTGTTGGGAAACGGATTGAACGGAATCAGGTTGATCTTGCACGGCGTATCGCGCAGCAGCTGGGCGAGTTCGCGGGCGTGCTCAGGGCGGTCGTTGACCTGCGCCATCAGCGTGTATTCGACGGTGATCTTGCGGTGCCTGTCCGGCAGTTTGGCCAGGTAGCCGCGCGCCGAGGTGAGCAGCGCGGCGATGGGGTATTTGCGGTTCAGCGGCACCAGCTGGTCGCGCAGCGCGTCGTTGGGGGCGTGCAGGGAGATCGCCAGCGACACATCGGTGACGTCGCCCAGGCGATCGAGCGCGGGCACCACGCCGGCGGTGCTCAGGGTCACCCGCCGCTTCGACAGGCCGTAGGCGCAGTCGTGCAGCATCAGGTTCATCGCCGTGACGACGTTGTCGAAGTTCAGCAGGGGTTCACCCATGCCCATCATCACCACGTTGGTGACCTTGCGCGCACTGGGGGTGGCGCAGCCGCCAAGGGACCTGGCCGCTATCCACAGCTGGCCGATGATCTCGGCAGCGGTCAGGTCGCGGCTGGAGCCCTGCTTGCCGGTGGCGCAGAAGGTGCAATCGAGGGCGCAGCCGATCTGCGACGACACGCACAGGGTGCCGCGATCATCCTCGGGGATATAGACCGCCTCGACGCAATCGCCGCCGTCGGTGCGGATCAACCATTTGCGGGTGCCGTCGGCGGAATCCTGTTCGCTGACGACGACCGGCGCGCGCACCTCGGCGACGGCCGTCAGCGTATCGCGCAGGCTCTTGGACAGATCGGTCATCAGCGCGAAATCGGCGACGCCGCGCTGGTGAATCCACTTCAGCAGCTGCGTGGCGCGAAACGGCTTTTCGCCCAGCTCGGCAAAAAAGTGCTCGAGCGCAGCCGCGGACAGGCCCAGCAGGTTGACCCTGGGCGCGCTCGCCGCCATCGAGGCTTCGACACCGGCTATTTCTGTCACCGCAATCTCTCCCGCCGCGCGGTCAGCGCGGGTAGATGTCACTGGCCGCAAAAAAATAGCTGATCTCGCGGGCGGCCGAAGTCGGCGAGTCGGAGCCGTGCACGGCATTGGCATCGATGCTGGTCGCAAAATCGGCGCGAATGGTGCCGGGCGCAGCCTCTTTCGGATTGGTGGCGCCCATCAGCTCGCGATTGCGGGCGATGGCGTTGTCACCCTCCAACACCTGCACCACGACCGGGCCGGAAGTCATGAAGGCGACCAGATCCGGGAAAAACCCGCGCGCGCGGTGCTCGGCGTAAAAACCCTCCGCCTGCGCGCGCGATAGTTGTTGCATTCTCGCTGCGACGATGCGCAAGCCGGCGGCTTCGAAGCGTCGGATGATGTCGCCGATGGCGTTGTTCGCCACCGCATCCGGTTTGATGATGGAAAGAGTACGCTCGATCGCCATTAAACACTCCGCAAGGTCGATGGCCGCAAGGTAGATGGCCGCAAGGTCGATGGGTGAATCCGCTGACCGCAATCAGCGAAGGGGCGGAATTTTACCGTTGCGCGGCACACAAGGCAAAAGCGCAGCACCCCTGCCCGCCCGAGGGAACCAATGTCGCGGACCATCTGCCCGCGTCGGCGTCGGCAAAGATGGTCGGGCGGGTAGCGCTACGCGCGCTCGATCTCGATGGTGACATGA
>CBDDRG010000341.1:0-10299 GCA_965232975.1 uncultured bacterium | reverse complement strand
AAGCAACGCATCCTCAAGGGAATCGCCGAAATGAACGAGCAGCCCGTCGTCTTTCAATGGCAACGCTTCGACTTGGAATTGACATGATGTGTAAGCATATTTCTGGAACGGAGTACTAGCTGGCGAGATCTGGCGAGAGTGCAGCGCGACCGCAATGGGGATAGATCGATCGGGCGCGCCGCAGTTCCGGTTATAGATGATAAACGCGCTCCGCGACACCGGTCGCGATGGCGCGCGCCTGTGCTGCCCGATGCCTGGGTGAGTTGGGCAGTCAGCCCGGCGAGCGTGGAAATACCAGGCTGACGCACAGGCCAGGGGGCTGCGGCGAATCGCCGAGGCTCAGCCTGGCGCGGTGCAGGTCGGCGATGCGCTGCACGATGGCGAGGCCGAGGCCGCTGCCGTCGTTGTGCTGGAGCTTGCTGGTGTCGGCGCGATAGAAGCGTTCCAGCACCCGCCCCCGCAGCGGCGCCGGAATGCCCGGGCCGGCGTCGATCAGGTCTACCGCGACGCTGTCCGCGGTGGCCCTGATCGCCACGGTGAGCAGGCTTGCCGCCGGCGCGTACTGGATCGCATTGCGCAGCAGGTTGGCGAACAGGATCGCCAGCGTCTCGGCATTGCCGATGATGGTGGCATCGGTGTCGCCACGTACCGCCAGCCGCAGTTGCGGCGCGCGATTGCAGGTGACCCCAGCAGCGTTCCAGCAGTGGCGCGAGCGCGATCTCGGTCATCGGCTGTTCGAGATTATCGGCATCGAGCCGGCTCAGGGTCAGCAGGTCTTCGACCAAGCCCTGGGCGCGGGTGAGCAGGTGCTGGAGTTCGTCGAGTGAGACCGACGCGGCCGCCCGATCGGGCGCGCTCAAGGCGTTGTGGAGGTGTACCTTCATCGCCGCGATGGGGGTGCGCAGCTCGTGGGCGGCATCGGCGGTGAACGCGCGCTCGCGCGCGATAGCGTCGCCGAGGCGCGCGAACAACTGGTTGATGGCATGCACGACGATGGCGACTTCGCTGGGTGCGGGCGCGATGTGCAGTGGCGCCAGATTGCCCGGCTGGCGCGCGCGCAGCGCGGCGGCGGTGGCGCGCAGCGGTGCGAGCCCGCGCTGGACGACGACAGCGACGACACCCAGCACCAGCAGGATGGCGAGAATCACCGGCGCTATCCCCTGGCGCAGCATCTCCCGGCTGATTTCGGCGCGGACGCCGTGGCGCTCGCCGACCGCGATCCAGATGTCCTGGTCGTGGAGGGTGAACACCCGCCACCGGTGGCCGTTCGCACTGACATCGGCATAACCGCGCTGCAGGCGCGCACCCCAGGGTTGCGCGGGCGCAGAGGACGAGCGCAGCAGCAGGCGGCCGTCGCGCCAGATCTGAAACGCGATGTTGCGCTCGTAGGGATGCCCCCAGATCTGGGCCTCTTCACCGTGGTCGCCAACGCCCCCGCGCGCCGGTGCCAGTGCAAAGAGGTCGGTGACCAGAGGCTTGGCGGGGTCGGCGGAATAGTCGGCGGATTGCCGCAGCAGGCGCGCGTACTGGGCGAGCTCGGCATCGAAAACCTCGGCGACCTCGTGCTGGATGGAGTAGTAACTCCAGGTCATGCTCGCGGCCAGCAGTGCCGCGATCGGCAGCGCCAGCGCCAGGGCGAGGAAGCGGCGGATCGAGATCACGGCGGATCGACGACGTAGCCGACGCCGCGCAGCGTGCGGATCAGCTCCGGGTACAGTTTCTTGCGCAGGTGGTGGATGTGGACTTCGAGGGCGTTGCTCTCCACTTCATCGCCCCAGCGATAGAGCTGCTGTTCGAGATATTCCCGGCGCAGCACCCGACCGCTGTTTTCGAGCAGCAGTTGCAACAGTTGAAACTCCCGCCGCGCCAGCGCCACTGACGCGCCGTCACAGCTCGCGGTGTGGTGGTGAGGGCTCAACACGATGCGGCCGTGGCGGAGCACGGCGTCGGCGCGGCCGTGGCGGCGGCGCTGGATCGCGCGCAGGCGGGCGAGCAGTTCGTCGAGATCGAAGGGCTTGGTCAGGTAGTCGTCGGCGCCCAGGTTCAACCCCGCGATCTTGTCGCTGGTGTGGTCGCGCGCGGTCAGGATCAGCACGCCGACGTCCTGATGGGCGCCGCGCACCTGCTGCAACACGCTGAGGCCGTCCAGGCCGGGCAGGCCGAGATCCAGCACCAGCAGCGCGAAGGGCTCGCTGCGCAGCGCCGGCAACACCTCATCGCCGCGGCGCACCCACTCGGGGGCAAAGCCCTCGCGGGCCAGCGCGGTCATCAGGCCGCGGCCGAGGGACTGGTCATCCTCCGCCAGCAGCAGGCGCACCGCCAGCTATTCCCGATCCTTAAGCTTGGCAACGAGCGCCTGAATCTGCGCGCGCCGGCCCGCATCCGCCGCGTCGCGGCCGGGCCGGGCAGGCGCCGCCAGGGCTTTGGCGAGCGCCGCTCGGGCCTCGGCGTAGCGCTTGCGGGTGGCCAGGTAGTCGCCGTAGAAATAATTGGCGTCGATGTCGTCCGGCGCGATCGCCAGCGCCCGCCGCAGGTGCTCCTCGGCCAATTGGTGGTCGCCGATGCTGAGCGGCCAGCCGGGGGCTTGGTAGTAGAGCGAGCCCAGGGTGGCGTGCGCCGCACCCGCCAGCACCTGATCGTCGAGGCGGATCGCCTCGCTGAGGGCGGCGCGCGCGCGGCGCACCGCCCCGAGGGCCTTGAGCCCGCCGGCAGCGCCGGCGTAGGTGGATTCGGCGATACCGTCCCACACCCAGGCCGCGACGCAGGTGGGTTGGGCCTGGGTGGCGGCGAGGGCGTCCGCGACGAGGGTTTTGTAGGCGTCTTCGCGCGCGGCCTCGGGTCGCTGGTAGGTGATCTCGTCCCAGCGCTGCTGCAACTCGAGCGCCACCTCGGGGCAGGTTTGCGCGGCGGCGGGCAGCGCCACCAGCGCGGTCAGCGCACTCCAGAGCAGGGGTGGGGAAAGCCGTGCTGGCTTCATCAGCGGTGGTCTCCATCAGCTTGTTTGGCAAAGTGGACGATGGTCGCCAACTGTTTGGCGAGGGCGCCGTCCACGACCTTGGGCAGGAGTGCGTTGAGGCGGGCGAAGAAAGCTTCCGGACGCCCGATATGGGTCACGGGCCGGCCGCGCGCGATGGCCGCAACAATGGCGGTGGCCACCGCTTCCGGGGTGTCCACGGCATTCTTGAGGCTGGCGTTGAGGGCGTCCACGGCGCTGGCGTTGAGACCGGTGCGGGTGGCGCGGGGTGCGACATACAACACTTTTATGGGCGACGGGCCGAGCTCCCGGCGCAGCGCCTCGCTGAACCCGCGCAGCCCGAACTTGCCGGCGCTGTAGGTGGCGAAGCCGGGGAAGCCCAGGCTGCCGAAGGCGGAGCCGATATTGACGATCAGGGCTTCCGGGCGCTCCCGCAGCCTGGGCAACAGCGCACGGGTGAGCAGGATGGGGGCGACCAGATTGGTGGTCAGCATCGCCTCGATGTCGCTTTCGGGGAGGTCGGCAAACAAGCCGAAGTGGTTGATGCCGGCGTTGTTGATGACGCCATCGAGGGGCTGGCGCTGGCCGGCGCAGGCCGCGACCAGCGCCGCGCGGCCCGCGGCGCTCGCGATATCGGCGGCGACGCTGTGGTGATCCCCGGGCAGCAGGGTGCGCTGCTCGGCCAGCGCGCGCTCATTGCGCCCGCCGAGCAGCAGGCGCGCGCCCGCTGCGGCGAGCTGGTGGGCGAGTGCACGGCCGATGCCGCTGCTGGCGTCGGTGAGCAGGATCAGCTTGTCCTTGACGTCCATTGGCAAGTACCGGTCAGTGGCTGGCGACCGCGCCGGCGGGCAGCGGGATGGCGCGAAACAGCTCACCGTACAGACGATAGATGACCCGCGCGACATGGACAACGGCGGCGCGATCCCGCGCCTCGTCGAGGCGGTTCATCAGCTTGGCAAACAACTGGATGTGATCCCGATCCAGCTCGCCGTGGGAGGCCAGATAGGTGAACGCGCCGGCGGGCAGGCTCAGGGCTGCCTGGATCCGCGCCGCGGCCTGGGCCGCGACGGCGACGCTGGTGCCTTCGAGCACCTGCACCATACCGAAAAACCCCACCGGATTGCCGCGCTGCACGCAGTCCCAGGCGTAGCTGACCATGACTTCGGTGGCGAGGCGCGGCTGGCCGTGGCGCACCGCCTCGGCATCGCCGCCAGCGGCGGCGATATCGGCTAGCACCCACTCGTGGTGGCCCTGCTCCTCGGCGATGTAGCCGGCCACCGCCTCCCGCAGCCACTCCAGGCGCTCTGGCAGCCGGCTGCCCACCGCCATCAGCAGTGGCACCGTGTGCTTGACGTGGTGGTAGGCCTCGGTCAGGAAGGCGATATAGCTCGCCAGTGGCAGCGTGCCGGCGAGGGCCGCGCGGATCGTCGGTGCGCTGGTGAGGAATTCGCGCTCGGCGACGGTTTGCCGTTGCAGCTCGTCATAGAAGTTCATGGTTTGCTCTCCTCCATTAAGAGCGTGTGGGGGCGTTGCAGATCCGTGCGGGCGGGCGAAGCGGTGGCGGATTGGTACAGCGCGGCGATGGCACTCTGGTGGCGAGCCAGGATGACGTCGCGCTTGAGGCGGCCATTGGCGGTCAGTTCACCGCTGGCGGGCGCAAAGGGTGCGGCGAGCAGCCAATGGTGGATGCGCGCGTAGTCGGGCAGGCGGGCGTTGGCGTTGGCGACCGCCGCGGTGATGGCCGCGGTGCCCGCGCCCGCGCGCGGCACCAGCAGCGCCGCGCACCAGGGCCGGTCGTCGCCGAACACCAGCGCCTGGGCGATGGCCGGCTGCCGGCACAGCTCGCTCTCCGGCCACTCCGGCGAGATGTTGCGGCCGTAGCTGCTGATCAGCAGGTTCTTCTTGCGGCCCTGGATGCTGACGAAACCGGCGTCATCGACTGCGCCCAGATCGCCCGTCGCAATCGGCCCACTGTGGGCCGCCTCGCCTAGGTAGCCGAGCAAGCCATCGCCCGCGACCAGAATCTCGCCGTCGCCCGCTATCGTGACCAGCCAGTGGGGCAGGGGCTTGCCGACGCTGCCCCGCCGGGCCCCGCCGGGCGGGTTCAGGCACACCACCGATGCGCACTCCGACAGGCCGTAGCCCTCGACGACCGGCAAACCCAGTTCATGGGCTTCAGCCAGCAGTTCCGGCGCCACCCGGCTGCCGCCGACGGCGACTATCTTCAAGGAAGACAAGCGCTTTAAGGAAGACAAGCGCGGCGAAGGCGGACGCCGGCCGCTCGCGGCACACCAGTCCACCAGCGCCTGGAGCATCTGCGGCAGCAGGATCACCGATTCCACGCGGTAGCGATCGATGGCGACGGCGAGTTGCCCGGCGTCGAACTGGCTGGAACCGTGCAGGCCGAGCTCCTCTCCGGGGAGCAGAATCAGCTCGCCGCCCAGTAGCAGCGTGCTCCAGGCGCCGGCGAGATTTTCCAGCAGCACTGCCAGGGGCAGCGCGCACAGATGGCGGCGGCTGGGCAGTGCGGCCAGCAGCTCGGCGAGGGCGGCGGCGGTGCGATATTGGCTGGCCTGGCTCAGGCAGACGCCCTTGGGGGCGCCCGTGGTGCCGGAGGTGAAGGTGACCTTGGCGGTGCCCGGGTGTAGATGCGGGGCACTGGTCGGCGCCCCGCGGCACAGACTGAGTGCGCCCAACGACGGCCCTGCGCGATAACCCAGGGCCGCGCCCTGGGCGGCAGCGTCGGTCGCGATCCAGTCCACGCTGGCGCGGGTGCAGACATGGGCGAGCTGGTCGGCAGTGAAGAACCCCGGCAGCGGGATCAGCGGCACGCCGGCGCGTTGGGCGGCGAGGTCGGCGACGATCCAGTCGGCGCCATTGGCGGCCAGCAACCCGAGGCGCTGGATGCCCTGGGCCTGGATGATCTCCGCCGCGGTTTCGACGCACTGCCAGAGCTCACCCCAGCACAAGGCCACCGTCGGGGTGCGCAGCGCACGGGCCGAGCCCTGGGTCTGGCTATGCGCCCGCACGCGACTGAGTAGCGGATTCAAGGGCAGTGCCCCGGTATGGGCGGCAGTTCGCGCAGCAGGTTGGTGAGCCGGGTACACAGGTCGGCGAGCGCGGGATCGCCCCGCAGTTGGCTGTGACAGCTCGCGACCGAGGTCACCAGCACCGTGCTCGGGTGCTCGTAGTAGCTGCCCCAGTGCAGGTAGCCGCCTTGCAACCGAGTTTTGTCGGCGCGCGCGACCGGGGTCACCGGCCAGTTCAGGTGGGCGAACAGGTTCTGTACCCCGGCGGTGGCATTGCACGCGACCCAGCGGTAATTGTGGCGCTGGAGCAGCAGACAGAGCGCGGCAAACAGCTGTAGGCCGGTGCCGGGGCGGATCGCCGCGAGATTGCCGATCTCGGCGATGGCCTCGCCGTCCACCGGTCGCTGCTCGACGCCGGCCACCACCTGTTCGATGCGGGCATCCAGGTACTGCTGGATGAACAGCGGTTCGATGGTGGCGGGGCGAATGCCGACGGCGCCGAGGATGCTCTCGCCGTCGTAGAGCGTCAGCAGCCAGGGCGCGAACTGGTGGATCTCGGCGCCATAGGCGCGGCGGAACACCCGCGCAATGAAGTCTTCGCTGGCGGCGCGGCGGGGATCGCCGCGCGCGGCGAGCACCAGCCCGGTCGGCGCCGCGCGCGCCCGGTGGATCGTGGTTTGGGGGCGGGGAAAGGCGGGTCGGGACATGTCGTCGCTACTCCTCGACGCGGCATCCGGAAGCGTCGAGGCGGTAGCCTAGGGTGCTGAACTTAACCGAAACTTAAGGGGAGGCTGCCCCCAACATCGGGGAAAGGCGGCCGTGCATGACTGGCCCCATCAAGGCCCCATCAAGGCCCGGTCATGCGTGGAGCAAGAACTCCATCAGTGCCTTCTGGACGTGGAGGCGGTTTTCGGCCTCGTCCCAGACCACCGAATAGCGGGCGTCCTCCAGCAGTTCGGCGCTCACCTCTTCGCCGCGGTGGGCGGGCAGGCAGTGCATGAACAGCGCGTCGGGAGCGGCACCCGCCATCAGCGCGTGATCGGCCGTGAAGCCGGCAAAGCTGGCGAGCCGGCGCTGATGCTCCGCCTCCTGGCCCATGGAGGTGAACACATCGGTGACCACGAGATGGGCGCCGGCTACGGCCTGCGCCGGAACGACGGTCACCGTGACGCGGTCGCGGTGGGCGGCGACCAGCTCCGCGCACGGCGCGTAACCGGCGGGGCAGGCGATGCGCAGCTCGAAGTCAAAGAGTCCGGCAGCCTCGATATAGGAATTGCACATGTTGTTGCCGTCGCCGACCCAGGCCACGGTCTTGCCGGCGAGGGAACCCCGATGTTCGACAAAGGTCTGGATGTCGGCGAGCAGTTGGCAGGGGTGCGCTTCGTTGGTCAGCCCGTTGATGACCGGCACTTGCGAGTTGGCGGCGAAGCGCGCCAGTTTCTCCTGCGCGAAGGTGCGGATCATGATGATGTCCACCATGCGGGAGATCACCCGCGCAGCATCCTCGACCGGCTCGCCGCGGCCGAGCTGGGTATCGGTTGGCGACAGGAAGATGGCGCTGCCACCCAATTGGGTCATGCCGGCTTCAAACGACACCCGCGTGCGCGTCGAGGCTTTCTCGAAGATCATCGCCAGCACCTTGCCCAATAGCGGGCGCCCGGCGGTGCCGGCGCGGTGGGCGGCCTTGAGGGCGCTGGCGCGCGCGATCAGCGCGTGCAGCTCGGCGGGTGACAGATCATTGAGGCTGAGAAAATGTCTGGGCGCCACGGCAGCTCCTCCCTTATCGCCGACGTCAAAACTGCCGGATCAGGGGGCTCAGGATGGCGACCAGTTCGTCGGCCTGGGCATCGGTGAAAATGAGCGGCGGCAGCAGCCGGATCACGGTATCTGCGGTGACATTGACGAGTAGCCCGTGCTGCGCTGCCTGCGCTACCAGATCGCCGCACGGCGCATCCAGCTCGATGCCGATCATCAGACCCCGGCCGCGGATGTCGCGCACCCGGCCACAGCCGGCGAGTTCGCGTTTGAAGTCGGCGCGGATACGTGCGCCGAGCGCGGCGGCGCGCGCGCCGAGATTGTCGCCGACGATGGTGTTGACCGTCGCCAGCGCCGCGGCGCAGGCGAGCGGATTGCCGCCGAAAGTGGAGCCGTGGCTGCCCGGCTTCATCAGCTCCGCCGCCGCGCCCTGGGCGAGGCAGGCGCCGATGGGCACGCCGTTGCCGAGGCCCTTGGCGACGGTGACCACATCGGGCCGAATGTCTTGCTGCTGATAGTTGAAATAGGTGCCGGTGCGGCCGTTCGCGGTCTGAATTTCGTCCAGCAGCAGCAGCCAGCCGTGGCGGTCGCACAGTTCCCGCACGCGGGTCAGGTAGTCGGCCGCCGGCACGCGCACGCCGCCCTCGCCCTGAATCGGCTCGACCAGCACCGCGACCACGTCGGGGTTGTTGGCGGCGATGGTGTCGATGGCGCCGATGTCGTCAAAAGGCGCGCGCGAAAAGCCGCGCACCAGCGGCTCGAAACCGGCCTGCACCTTGCGATTGCCGGTGGCCGACAGCGTCGCCAGGGTGCGCCCGTGAAACGAGTTCTCCATCACGATGATGGTGGGCACCGCGATACCCTTGGCGTGGCCGTGCAGGCGCGCCAGCTTGATCGCGGCCTCGTTGGCCTCGGCGCCCGAGTTGCAGAAGAACACCCTGTCCATGCCGGCGATACCACACAGCGCCGCGGCGAGTTGCGCCTGCACCGGGATGTGGTACAGGTTCGAGCAGTGCAGCAACTGGGCCGCTTGCGCGGTGATCGCGGCCGTCACCGCCGGGTGCGCGTGGCCGAGGCCACACACGGCAATGCCGGCGAGCGCATCGAGGTAGCTCTTGCCCTGGTCGTCCCAAACCTGGGCGCCCTGCCCGCGAACGAGGGTCAGGGTGCGGTTGCCGTAGTTGTTCATCAACGCTTCGTTAGCCATGGCGCGGACTTCGTGGGTAACGGGCCGGAAGGCGGTGACTGCGCGAAAACACCGCGAATGGCGCCGCCCCAAAACAAAACAGGCAGCCTGTGCTGCCCGGTTGAACGCCGGATTCTAGCGACAAGCGCCAGTGCTCGCAATCCCCGAACCCAGTGCCCGAACCCCAGTGATGCCGGGGGTGCATTTCCTCGTCGCGAGAAAAAGCGTAGGATGCCCCCGATCTCGATCGATTGCCGCCGATCCACCAGAGTTCCACAGTCGAGGTACAGCTCCCATGGACGTTATCGAAACCATCCGCGAACAACTCGCCAGCAACCCCATCATTCTTTATATGAAAGGCTCGCCCAATCAGCCCCAGTGCGGGTTTTCGGCGAAGACCGTACAGGCGCTGATGGCCTGTGGCGAACGCTTTGCCTATGTCGATATCCTCGCCAATCCCGAGATTCGCGCCAAGCTGCCGGAATACGGCCAGTGGCCGACTTTCCCGCAGTTGTGGATCAACGGCGAACTGATGGGCGGCTGTGACATCGTCACCGAAATGCACGCCAGTGGCGAACTCAAAAAGCTGGTTGTCGCAGCGGCGGCCAATGCTGCTCAGAAAGCCGATAAAGAAGCCGAATAAGCGCATCGCAACTGCTTTTTTGCCGGCCGGGCGTGCATCCGCCCGGCTGCCGCCCCGATGCGCCCCCTGCCGCGCGCTCTGCGCCCCTTCCCGGTTTCCGTTCATGGCAGCGCCAGCGCGAGGCCGTCCAGCACCAGTTCGGGCACCAGCGCGCACTCACCGGTGACGAAAGGATAGATTGCAGCGCCGTCACCACCGGTGAGAATGACCATCGGCCCGGCGCCCAACTGGGCGCGGGCGCGGTCGATAACCGCCACCGCCATGGTCAGGCAGCCGTTGGCGACTGCGTCCTCGGTGGTAGTTCCAGGACTGAGTTGCGCAGCGATCTCGCCGTCGACACGCACCGCGCTGGTCCCGGCATAGAGTGCGCGCTGCATCATCCGCAAGCCGGGCACGATGTAGCCACCCTGGTGGCGGCCGCCATGGGTGAGGAAATCAACGGTGATCGCGCTGCCGGCATCGACCACGACACAGGGGCGGGCCACCCGCCGCCAGGCCGCCAGCACACCGAGCCAGCGATCCACGCCCAGGGTTTCCGGCTTCAGGTAGCCGTTGATAACCCCGGCCGCGCTTGTCTGACTGCAAGCGAATTCCGCGCTAACGCCCAACTGCGCTGCAACCCAAGCGCCGATCCGTGCCGCCAGCGCCGGCCCGGCGACGTTTGATATGCCCACTCTACTGACTTTGCCGCGCGCCGGCACCAGCGCGGTCC
>CBDDRG010000340.1:0-4374 GCA_965232975.1 uncultured bacterium | reverse complement strand
AACATGGCCGCGTTGCAGGCGGTCACCAGTGTCGCGGCCACCTATCTGCGCGCGGACAAGGATATCGGCGCCATCGCGCCCGGCCGCTACGCCGATTTTCTCGTCGTGGCCGGCGATCCGCTGCGCGACGCGCGCGAGTTGCGCACCCTGGAGACCACCTACCGCGGCGGGGTGGGCTATGCGCCGCAGGAACTGATCAGCAAGGTGCCGCAGCACCAGCCGGCGGGCATGCACAGTCACTGATCAGTTGATTCGGCAAGACCAACCGGGAGAAAACCATGAGCAGAGGCCACGCGCTGATCACCGGCGCCATCGGCGGCCTGGGCACCGCGACGACCAAGCGGCTGATTGCCAACGGCATCCCCGTCATCGGCTGCGATCGCAAGACGCCGGCGGAACTGGAGGCCTGGCGGCAGCGGGCGCTGACGCCGGAAGAAGCCGCGAAGGTGACGTTGTTTCCGCTCGACGTGACCAAGGACGAACAGGTCGACGACCTGGCCGCCGAGATCAAAAGCCGCGGTATGCACGTCGCCTATCTCGTCAACAACGCCGGCATCCAGGGCTACGGCAAGCCCTGGGAGCTGGACACCAAGACCCACGACCGCGTCATCAAGGTCAACATCAACGGCACCTTTTTCTGCTCGCGGGCGTTCTCGAAGGCGATGGTCGACGCCGGCTTCGGCCGTATCGTCAACTTCGCCTCATTGGCGGCCTATACGCCGCCGGCCGGCCAGGGCTGCTATGCGGCGGCGAAGGCGGGCGTGCTCGGCTATACGCACTCCATCGCGCTCGATCTCGCCCAGTACGGCGTCACCGCCAATGCCATCGCGCCCGGGCTGATCATGCACGATGGCCTGATCGGCGTGATGCCCGATCACGTCTATGAAAGGATGCTCAAGCAGGTGCCCATGCGCCGCGTCGGCAAGCCCCACGAGATCGCGGCCACAGTCGCGTTTTTGCTGTCGGAGGACGCGTCCTACATCACCGGGCAGACGTTTCACGTCAACGGCGGGCTGTATATCCCCGGTTGACAGGCGGCGCCGGCCGAGCGCGGGCGGCCCTATAAATAGGGAAGCGTCATGCCCGCGAAGGCGGGCATCCAGTGTTTGCTCGAAAAGGCCCCTAGCGTGCCGATAACGCGTCCCGGGAAACGGTGGCTGCGATGGCGTCCACCGCTTCGCCCACCAGCTTGGGTCCACGGTAGACAAACCCGGTGTAGATCTGCACCAGACTCGCGCCCGCCGCCAATTTTTCCACCGCATCCCGTCCGTCCATCACCCCACCCACGCCGATGATCGGCAGCGCGCCGGCCAGGGCGGTCGCCAGCGTGGCGATTACCTGCGTCGATTTCGCCCGCAGCGGCGCTCCGCTGAGGCCGCCCGCTTGCGTGGCGTGCGCCGCGCCCTCGACGCCGACGCGGTCGAGCGTGGTGTTGGTCGCGATCACCCCATCGATGCCATGGGCGACCAGTAGCTCGGCGATTGCCAGCAACGCGTCGCGGTCGAGATCGGGCGCGATCTTCACCGCCAGCGGGACCCGGTGCCCGTGCTGATCGGCGAGCCGGCTACGGCCATCGCGGAGGGCGCCGAGCAGGCCGGTCAGCGCGGCGCGATCCTGCAAGGCCCGCAGCCCCGGCGTGTTCGGCGATGAGATATTGACGGCGATGTAATCGGCCAGCGGGTAGACCCGGGCCAAGCCGTGCAGGTAATCGACACTCGCGGAGGCGAGCGGGGTGGTGAAATTCTTGCCGATATTGATGCCGACAATGCCCTTGAAGCGGCGTTTGGCGACCTGTTCGACCAAGTGATCGACGCCCAGATTATTGAACCCGAGACGGTTGATGAGTGCCCGTTGGGCGGGCAGGCGGAACAGCCGTGGCCGCGGATTCCCCGGTTGCGGGCGTGGGGTCACGGTGCCCACTTCGATGAAACCAAAGCCCAGTGCGCCCAGCGCGTCGAGGTGATCGGCGTTTTTGTCGAGACCGGCGGCGAGCCCGACGGGGTTGGGGAACTCCAGCCCCATCACCTTGACCGGTGCGCGCCGGTGCTTGCCGGCGAGCGCCGGCAGCAAACCCAGCTGTTCGCCCCAGGTCAAGCACCGCAGGGAAACATGGTGGGCGGTTTCCGGGGGCAGGGCGAATAGCGCGCTGCGCAACAGCGAATACATGGGCAGTCCATCGGCAACAGCGGCGGCAAGAATACGCCCAAGGGCGGTGGCGAGTCACCCACGACGCTGCGCCTGAGCTCTCGTCTGCCGGCCGCTCAGCCGAGGCTGGCCTCCGGTTGCAACCGGGCATCGGCCCACTGCTCGCCGCCGCCCGTAGCGGGGGCGAGCACCGGCGCGTTGGTGTCGGCGCCGTCGAAGCCGTAGCCGAACAGCTCGATATCCCGCCGAAACGCCCGCGCCACCCAGTCCTGGGTGGCGGCGGTGTAATAGTCCCGGTAGTCGCCGTGCGTGGACGGATTGACGTGGGGCAGTGCCACCTGTAACCCCAGACGCCGACCGACATCGGCGACATGCGCGATGAGGTTTTCAAAGCGGCCGATGTAATCGAGGATGAAGTTGCCGTCGGCATCGGTGACGAAGCGGTGCTGGTGCAGCTTGTCGCGGCGGATTTCCCAGCGCAGATAATCCGCGAAGCCCGGCATCCGGGTCACCAGGCGGTGGCGCGAATGCTCCTGCTTGCGCAGCAGGTAGGCGTAGCGCGATACCAGGCGATCCCAGGGGTTGCGCACCAAGGCGAATTTCAACATCGATGCATAGCAAGCCGGTGGCAGGCAGCGCCGCACGGTGTCGGCCGCGACGTGCTCGCGAAACTCCACCGACTCGTATAGCCTGCCGATGGAATTCGCACTGCCCAGCCAGACCAGGCGCCGCTTCCACGCGGCGTTGGTGCGCTGGCAGCCGTAGGGCGCCAGCGCCCGCTGGATGCTGGTGCCGGCTGTTCTGTCGATGTGAATGAAGATGAATCGGTACGCATAGGAAACCAGCATTACTCCTCCCGGTGGTGGCCGCCGCTGGCAGTGGCGGCGAATTGGCCGGCGCCCGAGCGCAAGACTGCGGCCATCGCCACGGAGGTTAGTCGCACCCTGTGGCAGGGCTGTAACCGGGCCGTGACCGCTTGGTGGCAATTGGATGACCGGGCATGGATGGGGCGGTCGGAGCGCGTCGGACGAGTGCTAATCTCCCGGGCACAGATTGGTCAGGAGCCTGTCGACTTGGGCGTACCTAGCGAGGGAAAATCCGATTTGAGGCAGATTTGGGCAAATTTGCGGCGAATAATGGGGTTATTCAACGAAAATTCGCGCAAACTATCACCAAATTCCGCTTTTCCGCAGTAGGCCAGTCTCAAGTCGGACAGGCTCCCAGCGCTGCGTCCCCCCAATCGAGATCTTGAACAGGCTCTTGAACAGGCTCTAAGGAGGATCCCATGGAAGGGATAAAAAAAATTCTCGTCATCGAGGACGATAAGGCCGTTGCCCGGGCGCTGATGGTGCGTCTGCGGGCAAATCGATACACCCCTTTGGTCGCCTACGAAGGCGTCACCGGCTTGAGCGCGGCGCTCAAGGAGCGGCCTGATGTGATCTTGCTCGATATCGCGATGCCGGGCGCGGATGGCTTTGTGGTGGCGGAGCGGATTCGACGCAACGTCGAGTTGGTCGGCATCCCCATTATTTTTATAACTGCGAGCAAAATGCCGGGCTTGCGCGAGCGCGCCACCCGGGTTTTGGTGCCGCCGGTTTCATCGAAAAACCGTGCGCCGCCGACGAGTTGCTCGCGGTGATCGAATCGGCGCTGGTCTGATCGATCCGCCGCTTGCCAGGAGCCTGTCGGACTTGAGCGTCCGTAGCGAGGGAAAGTCCGATTTGAGGCAGATTTTGGGCAAACTTGCGGCGAATAATGGGATTATTCAACAAAGATTTGCGCAAAATATGACCGAATTCGGCTTTTCCGCAGTAGGACAGTCTCAAGTCCGACAGGCTCCTAGCGCTTTGGCGGATACTAACGCGCTTCGGGATAACCCTGACCGATGGTTGCCGCGATGACTTCTAGCTTCCCAGCCCGCCCGGTTGCGCCGGGCGGATCGGATCAGCCGGCCGCCACCGTGGCTGCGACCGCGCTTGGCTTCGCCGGCCGGATATGTGTGGCGGTGTTGGCCGTCGCGGCCGCGGCTGGCGGCCTGCGGCTGGGCCTGACCTGGGCGACCCCGATCGGCCAGGTCAACGCGATATTTCCGCTGGCCGGCATCGCCCTCGCGGGCGTTCTCCTGCGTGGCTATCGGGTCTTGCCCGGGGTATGGCGGTGGACGATACCGGCGGCCCTTTGAACGCACCGGTGGGCCGCGGGACGCTTTCCCGCATGTTCGATGTGTTT
>CBDDRG010000339.1:0-18677 GCA_965232975.1 uncultured bacterium | reverse complement strand
GAGGCCGGCGATGCCAATATCCCAGGCGATATGGCGATCGAGATCGGCAGCGGCGACACCCAGGGTGCCGAGCGCCGACGGCATGGCGCGGCCGGCGTGATCGGCGGTGATGAACCAGGGTGAAGCGCCCCGCGCCCGTCGCAGGCTGTATACCGGTGGATCCGCGGGCCGGAGCAAGCTCAACGCGCGCCCGCCGGCAGCCGCTGCGAGCGGCGTGTTCGGTTCATTTCCGGTCGCCGACATACCACGCCGCATGATCCGTGCGCAGCAGGTGCTTTTTGACCTTGCCGGTCGCGGTCATCGGCAGGCGCTCCACAAAAATCACCCGCTTGGGCACTTCAAAAGTGCCGAGTTCGCGCTTGCAGTGGGCGATCAGCACTGCTTCGTCCAGCGTTGCGCCCGACTTGATTTCGACGACAGCGGTGACCGCTTCGCCCCAGTGCTCATGGGGCAAACCGATGACACCGACGTTGGCGACGCCCGCACAGGCGAGGATGCAGCGCTCGACCTTCACCGAGGACACGTTTTCGCCGCCGGATTTGACGATGTCCTTCTTGCGATCGACAAAGTGGAACTGGTTGTCGTCGTCGCGGTAGCCGATATCGCCGGAGTGGTGCCAGCCGTGGGCCTGGGCCTCTTCGGTCGCGGCCTCGTTGCGGTAGTAGCCGAGCATCGCCTGCGGCGTGCGCCAGACGATCTCGCCGATTTCGTAAGGCGGCAGGATATTGCCGGCGTCGTCCATGACCGCCTGGTCGCTGAGGATGGAGCCATCGCCCCAGATATTGCCCTCCTTCACCGCCGCCCAGCCCGGGTCGAGGATGGTCGCGACGGACGCCGTCTCGGTCTGCCCGGAGCCGGTGATGAAGCCGCAGCCGAACGCGGCTTCCAGGCGGTGCAGCGTCGGGGCATCCATGGGCGCCATGCCATACATGCCCAGGCGCAGGCTGCCGTAGTCGTGCCTGGGCAGCGCGGGCGATTCGAGCATGGCCCGCCACATCAGCGGCAACAGGATCGCGAACTCCAGGTTTTCGGCCTCGATCAGCGCCAGCATCGCGGCCGGGTTGAAGCCGTTTTGCAGCACGGTTTTGGCACCCATATGGGTCGCCACCAGCGCGAACATCATCGCGGTGATGTGGAACAGCGGTAGCACCGCGGCGTGGGCGGCGCGCCCCTGCGTGGTGCCGACGCTGGCCACCACGTTCAGCGTCGCCAGAAAAATGTTCTTGTGGGACAGCATCACGCCCTTGGGCCGTGCCGTGGTGCCGCTGGTGTACATGATCTGGGCGAGGTCGTCATCCTCGATGACGATGTCGGCGATCTCGGCGTCCGACTGCTCGGCGCCAAACTCGGCCAGCGCCGGATACCTCGCGGTGCCGGCGCCGCCCAGGGTGCCGAACACCAGCGCGCGCCCCGCGGTGCAGCGATCGACCAGCGCGTGCAGCGGGGCATCGGCGAATACCGCGCGGGCGCCCGAGTGCTCGATGTTGTAGGCGATGTCGTCGGCACCCTGCTGGTAATTGACCGGGACCGCGACCAAGCCGCCCTTGAAGCAGCCCCACAGGCAGATCAGAAACTCGCTGGTGTTGGTGCCGAGAATCGCGACCCTGTCGCCCTGCTCAATGCCCCGCGCGCGCAGGCCGCGCACGAACCGGTTCACCTGGCGGTTGAAGTCGAGGAAGCTCAGCGCGCGGCGCTCATTGCCGTGGAATTCGACGATCGCCTCGCCCGCCGGATGACTGTCCGCGCGACGGCGCAATATGTCGCCCATCGCGATGCGACGGATCAGGTTGATTTCCAGTGGGGTTGCCATGTGCTTCGGCCCTCGGCGATGGTTGAATTTCGCGGCGCGCTCAGTGTTGCCTGCGTATCCCGGGTCAGCGCGCGCCGCGCGCCCGTCAGGCTAACTTCAATGCTAATGCGCCGGCGGCTTGGCGTCGGCGTCGGCTCCATCGGACTGCTCGTCGAACCAGTGGAAGTATTTGATAAATTGCTCGATTTCCGCGGCGGGCAGGTTCTGGTTTGGCATCGGTAAATTGTTGTATTCCACGAGCATCGCCGCCGCGTCGGCGTCGGTCGCGAGCATCTGTTCCGGAGACTTGAGCCAGCGGGACAGCCATTCATCGGTGCGCCGCGCCGTGACCCCGGCCATATCCGGCCCGACCTTCTTGCCCTCGCCACCGGTCATCGCATGGCACGCCACGCACTTCGACTCGAAATTGAGTTTTCCCCGCACCGCATCGGGTTCAGTCGGTGTGCTCGAAGCTGCAATATTGTGATGTTCGATGTTGGCTTCATCGGCCTCGACCTCGGCATTGACGAGCCCGATCGCGCCCTGGGAGGCGTTGGCAAAGTGATGATCGACCATGATGTACGAGCCCTTCTCGGGGATCATGAACTCGACGATCGCGCTGTTTGATGAGCCGAGCAGAACCGTTTGCATGCCACGGAATTGATTGTCGGGATTGCCCTCGATCCAGACGCGGTCGAGGATGGTGCCGACGACGTGAAAGCTCGACGTCTTGCTCGGGCCGACATTGAGCACATACAGCCGCACCCGCTCGCCGGGCTTGGCGGGTAGCGGCTTGGCTACCATGCCGTTGTACACCCCGTTGAACAGCGTGTGCGTGGGGCGGGCGTCACGCAGGCGATCACCGTCGAGCACGTACAAGGGCGCGCCACCCGCACGGCGGCCTTGCGGGTCGGGCTTGACATAAAATTCGCTTTGCACGATCACGTATTCGCGGTCGACGGAGGTCGGATAGCCTCCCCTCGGCTCGACGACCACAGCGCCGTACATGCCGGACGCGATGTGTTCGAGAACCATCGGCGTGCCGCAGTGATACATGAAAACGCCGGGGTAATTGAGCGCGAATTCGAACTCGATCGTCTGCCCCGGCGCGATCGAGCGGTACTTGTCCTGCGGCGACACCATCGCCGCGTGAAAATCCATCGAGTGCATCATTGGCTCCGCGGCGAACTGCGGGCCGGGAACCGGTTCATCCGAGCGATTGGTCATGGCGAACCGGATCCGGTCGCCGACCCGCGCGCGAAGCGTCGGCCCTGGCACCTGGTTGCCGAAGGTCCAGGCGCTGAACTGCACGCCCGGCGCGATTTCGATGACTTTGTGGGTCGTATCCAGGCGGATGGTCTTTACCGGTGCAGGGTCGAGCGGCTTGAGCTCGACGCCAAAACTGAGCGCGCCGCCTTCGGCGAACGCACCCTCGTGGCGCACGCTGCTCAGCGTTGCCGGCGCCGATTTCAGATCCATCTGCGCCGGGTCGTACGGGTCGGGAGCGTTTTCGCTCCCGCACGCCGCGAGCAGCAGGGCCGCCAAAACACAGGCAGACCTGCGCGCCGAACTTGCCAGTGTCGCCATGTCTCCCCGCCCGACCGCGGCGCTCAGGTGACCGGCCCCCCGTGTTCGAGCCAGCGCGCGCAATCCGGCGTCAGCTCGCGGGCGATGGCGGCGTCGCACTCTTTCAGCTCGGCGGCGCTGAGCACATCGCGCCAGCGGCCGTTGGTGCCCTTGTGAATGAACGATTGCGCGCCGCCGGCAAAAATGCGGTCGATGCTCGGCAGCAACTGTTCGGCATTGGCTTTCATGGTCTCGAAGCTGGCCTGGTGCACCAGTTCGGGCCACAGCGCCTCCGGCACTTGAATGTCGAGGAAGGCGGCGACCTTGCGCATCTCGCCTGCCAGATCCTTGCTCAGATCGTTGAAGTGGACGAGGTAGATATTGGGTAGATGCCGGTAGTTCCACCAGGTCTGGATGAAATGCAGGTGCGACCAGAACGGGTAGCCGTCCTGCTCCCAGGGGAAGTTGCCCCTGTTGATCCAGTCGTGCCACAGCGCGTGGAGATCCGGGTACAGCGGCGGAAAAGGTTCGCCCACCCGGCCCGGGGTGTTGTTGAGCGCCTCAATAAAGCCTTCGGTGTAATTCGAGGTGTGGTTCCACAGCGACATGAACACGTCGCGAACATCGCGCCCGACCACGATGTATTTCATGTTGGGGTGATAGGTGAGGCCATCGAGCGCGGTGTGGGTTTTCATGAAGCGGCGGTGCGTCTGCGCTTCGAGGTCGGCGACGACCTTCTCCAGCGGCACGATGCGCATATCGACCCAGGCGGAAATATCGTGGAACGAGCGCTCCGGCGGATGATCCTGAAAGATCAGCAGTGCGACGATGCGCTGCATCCAGGTGGTGCCGCTCTTCATCGAGGTGCAGATCAGGATGTCGTCGTCGCGGATCTTGACGCTGTCCCAGCGGGTGCTGTCGAAGTGGTGAAACCGGTAGTCGTGGGCGCGCACCGGAAACTGTTCGGTCATACCAATTGCTCTCCTGAGTTGGCCGAAAAAGGCTTGTTATAGTCGATACTGGCGATGTCGGCATAATATCCGGCGGGGGCGTTTGCACACCATTGGCAGCGGCGCTCGAACCGGCGTTGCCGCTGTGCCAGCGTCGCTCATAGTGTCACGCATAACATCACCCACGCTACCCAACCCAGACTGCCCAACCAGACTGCTACCGCCTGATCGCCGCCACGGGATCAACGCAACCCAAGATACGGGAGAGGTCGAGTATGAAATTCACCTGGTTCAACCTGATGCCCTGGCCGCATCTGCCTGCGGATTTCCGCCAAAAACACCGCTCCGTGTGGGTGGATATCGACGCCAAGCTGTACGACCCGGTCAAGGGTCACGATGTCTACAATCAGTATCTCGACATGCTGGAGTACGCCGACTCCCTGGGCTACGACGGCCTCGGCGTCAACGAGCACCACCAGAACGCCTACGGCATGATGCCGTCGCCCAACATCATGGCGGCGGCCATGGCCCGCCGCGCGCTCAACGCCGCCGTGGTCGTGCTCGGCAATTCGCTGTCGCTGTACAACCCGCCCATTCGCATCGCGGAGGAATTCGCGATGCTCGATGTCATCACCGGCGGGCGCCTGGTGGCGGGTTTCCCGGTCGGCACCTCGATGGACACCAACTTCTGCTACGGCGACATTCCGGCGCTGACCCGCGAGCGCTACCAGGAAGCCCACGACCTGATCCGCAAGGCCTGGCGCGAGACCGAACCCTTCGCCTGGAACGGCCGCTACACCAAGCTGCGCCACGTCAACACCTGGCCCAAGCCGATCCAGAACCCGCCGCCGATCCACATTCCCGGCGGCGGCTCGGTGGAGACCTACGACTTCTGCCTCGACAACGTCTACTCCTATTCGTACCTGAGCTTTTCCGGCTACATCCGCGCCAAGGCGCTGTTGCAGGGCTACTGGGATCGCCTCGCCGAGCGCAACGAACCCGACGCCTCACCCTATCGCGCCGGCTTCGCGCAGACCATCTGCGTCGCCGAGACCGACGCCGAGGCCGAGCGGCTGTACTCCGAGCACGTCAGCTACTTCTTCAACCGCTGCCTGCACATTGCCCCCGGCTTCGCCGATGCGCCCGGCTACCGCACCATCAAGACCATCAAGTCCGGGGCGCTGTCGCAGTTCGCCCCCAACTTCGAAGAGGCCGCCCAGATGTCCTGGAAGGATCTGGTCGAGGGCGGCTTCATCATTGCCGGCAGCCCCGCCACCGTGCGCGAGCGCATGGAGGACATGATCAAGGGCCTGCGCGTCGGCAACATCTTCTGCCTGATCCACGTCGGCGACATGCCGGTCGAGAAAACCAAATACTCGACCCGGCTGTTCGCCGAAAAGGTCATGCCCAAACTGCGCAACATGTGGCCCGAATACGCCAATGACACCCGTTTCTGGTGTCAGCCGCTCGCCCGGCGCGCGATACCCGGCGCGGTTTCCGACTACAACGTTGCCCTTGACACCGTCCACGGAGGCGCGCGCCAATGACTGCCCTCAGCCTACACAAGGTAAAAACCCGCCACGCCGTGGTCGATGTGCTCAGCGGCGGCACTGGCCCGGACCTGTTCTTCCTGCACGGCGCCGGCGGCGTCACCACGGCCGACCCCTTACTGAGTGCGCTCGCGCAAAAATACCGCGTGCACGCGCCGCTGCTGCCGGGCTACGGCGAGTCGGAGGAGTGCCACGACATCCGCACCATGCTCGACTTCACGCTGCACAGCTACGATGTGATGGACGCGCTGGGGCTCGACAAACCGATCGTCGTCGGCCACTCCATGGGCGGCATGATCGCCGCGGAAATGGCGGCGGTGGCGCCCAACGACATCAGCCGCCTGGGCCTGCTGTGCCCGGCCGGGCTGTGGCTCGACGACTACCCGATGCCCGACATCTTCTCGATGGTGCCCTACGAACTGCCGCCGGTGCTGTTCCACGACGTCGAGGCCGGCACCGCGATGATGACCGCGGGCGCGGATTTCTCCGACCTGACCTTCCTGCAAAACTTCCTGGTGCAGAACGCCCGCCAACTCGGCATGGCCGGCAAGATCCTGTTTCCGATTCCGGATCGGGGCTTGAGCGAGCGGCTGTACCGCATCAAGGCGAAAACCGTGCTGGTGTGGGGCGCCTCCGACCGCCTGACGCCGCTGCCCTACGCCGAGGCCTTCCGCGAGGGCATCGCCGGTAGCGAACTGGTGGTCATCCCCAAGGCCGGCCACATGGTGCCGCTGGAGCAGACGGGCGCGGTGGTGGCGGCAATTGGCCGATTGGGGTGATACAAAGCCATCGGTGCCGGCGGGCGATAGTTGGCTTGTCGGCACCTGCGGCGCGCCGAGGCACCCAAATATTAGCGCGCTACAGACAGGAGGGCGGAAGGCAATGGAGACCGCAGACTGTATTCAGATCATTGAAATCGTCGTGAATGTTGGCGTTCTGGCGGTCTATCTCTTCACGTTGTTCGCTATCAAACGACAAGCCTCAATCGCGGAAACGACTGCGCAGATAGCTAAGACGACGGCTGATCAAGCCTTGAACGCATCGTTTCTCCAGTTATTTCCGATCATCGAAAAACACCACTCGGCAGCTGTCGCTGAATTTCGACGCTTCGCGCGACACGATTTGCCCAAGAAGTGTAAAGCCGCGCGCGCTCTCGGCCAGAAACTAAGTGAGTTTGATCCAGATGCAGCCGCGAAGGCTTCAGATGTGGCGAACTATTACGAATCGCTTGGCATGCTCATAGAGCACGGCAAGAGCAATCTACTCCCAGCTGTGGAGAGGATGTTGCTCGATATGGTGCAGGTATCTGCTCATGCCATATGGGAAATATTCTGCGACTATTTAGATGTCATCCATGACAACCCTGACAAAATCGGGAGTTGGGCTGGTAGCTTTGAGCGGCTCTACTTCCAAATTGCGGAGTTCAACCCAGCGTTACCCGCTAATAGGGACAAACTTAGTAGAGCGTGATGCCAGGCAGTGTGCTCCCTACTCGCATGACCGCCGACTCCACCACACCCCTCGATCAACTGCCGATCACCCGTCTGCGCGGCGTCGGCAGCCAGCTGAGCGAGCGCCTGGCGCGCATCGGGGTGGCCACGGTGTGGAATCAATGGAATCAATGTGGAATCAATGGGGTCAGACTGGAATCAATGTGGAATCAATGGGGTCAGACTCGATTGATTCACAAAGCAGATTGATGCTACGGTTGCCCTGATTGGTTAAAAATGTAGGTAACAGAAGGTGGCGCGATTACCCCGATTTACCGTGCCGGACCAACCGCAGCATGTGATTATGCGCGGCAATAACCGCACGGAAATCTTCGGTGCCGACGCGGATTATCACTTCTATCTGGAAAAATTGCAGGCCGCCTGCGAGAGACACGGTTGCGATCTGCATGCGTACGTGCTGATGACCAACCATGTGCACCTGCTCGTCAGTCCACAAGCAGAAAATAGCCTCGCCAAAGCCATGCAAACGCTGGGGCGCTACTACGTCCAATATTACAACCATTGCTACCAGCGCACCGGCACTTTGTTCGAAGGCCGGTACAAGGCAACCTTGATTGAGACTGAAACCTACCTGTTGACCTGCATGCGCTATATCGAGCTCAATCCCGTGAGAGCGGACATGGTGAAGCACCCGCGGGAGTACCCGTGGTCCAGTTATCACCACAATGCCCTGGGACAGCCAAACAGTCTGCTGACGCCGCACCTCGAGTACCGCCGGCTGGGCAGGACGGATGAGGCGCGGCAGGCGGCGTACCGCCAGTTATTCAAGCACCACCTTTCCGAAAACAGCCTCACCGAAATCAGGGACGCGACCAATAAGGCCTGGGTGCTCGGCAATGACCGGTTCCGGAAGCGCATACAAACGACCGTGGGGCGACGCGTTGCGCCGGCGACCCGGGGTGGTGACAGAAAATCAGCACAATTCAAAATCAATCGAGTCTGACCCCATTGATTCCGAGTCTGACCCCATTGATTCCCATTGATTCCATCCAGAACCACGTTATCCAGATCGACGGCGACACCGCCACCGGCAACTGCGCCGTCGAGATCCGCATGGTGCAGGACGGCAAGGCCGTCACCGCCTGCGGCCACTATGACGACAGCTATCGCCGTGTCGGCAGCGAGTGGAAATTCGCGCGCCGCCAGTTCAATTTGTACCACTGGGTGTTGTTGGCGGAGGGGTGGGGGAGTTGAGTGCAGCCGGTTGCGCTAAACGTCAGCCGATGCCATGGCGGGGTGATCGCGCTTGTGAGCGGCGGTGTGCGAGACAATCTCCACGACGGTAGGCGGGGAGAGGTGTAATCGACGATGGCTTTCGGGCGTGTAACCAAAATTGATTGGCGTCAGATCAATATCTTGAGTGCTTTGGTCTGACAATAGGCACTTGGCAGGTGCAATGTAAGACGCCTTTTCGGGTGTCTATTTATAGTTGGGGATTACATGGTTAAGGAGTTCGACGACCTCGCTGTGGAACTCGAAGCCCTGGGAGAGCGTGAGGTATACATTCAGCTTGCTCATGGCGTCTGGGAAGGCCGGCAAGAACGGTACGTCCTTGAGTGGATCAACCAAAAGTCCGCGGAACGCGCAGAGGCGGCAGCCTCCAAACGAGACGCCCGAGAAGAAAGAACCTCCGCTTTGGCTGCGCGCGCCAACCGCATAGCAATCACAGCGTTAATCATCGCTGCAATGGCGAGCGCCAAAGAAATCAAATGGCTTATCACCTCACTCATGGCTTGGCTCCGTTAAGTCCCAACAACCCGTTCAAGCGGACTCGCTCCGCTCGCCGCTTAACTTGGCGTTGGGCATGCTTGCGCAGCTAGCGATGGAGAAAGAATGTGAAGTTCTCAGAAAACCAGTTCAGAGACCATTTGTTCCTGAATCATAGGGAAACGCTTGGTGAGTTGGTTGTCGGTCGGCGAGAGCCAGTTTCTTGGGATAAGGAAGAATTTCCACCACTGAGCTTTATCCTCCAACAAATTTCTGAGCAACGAATAAACCAAGTACTAGACGGCCTTGATTCGCTCGTTCTAACAGCCAAAGAGCTCAGGCTTGAACGAACGAATGATTCAACTACACGAGTCGATTTGTTTGGAGCTTCGGAGTCAAGCGGACTGACAATCATTGAGCTTAAGAAGTCTAAACAGACGGAGCGGCAGGCCTTCACAGAGCTGTTAGCCTACGCAAACTACTTTTGCTCAATTTTTCCTGGGACAAATGAGAAAACAACGAACGCTATCCTAATTGCACCTATGGAGACGCGGACCGTGCGAGATGCCTTTGCTCAGGAGGTCATACTCAATCGGAAAGCTGCAGCGGCGCTTATTCCGAAAGAATCCAGCGGCAATGTGATCCTAGAGGTCTACTACCCAGACGAGTCGTACTACCGATGGTTTGAGAACAATCTTCTAGACGACCGTTCAATGCTTACGGTTGTACTGGCGTTCCAAGATATTCCCGGCTGGATTGATTCAGATGAAAACTCAGAAGACGGACGGTTGCCGGATTATTCAAAGTCGGCGCTGAATACCGTAGCAAGCTCGATTTCCAGTGGCTTGGAGACTGAGGGATTTCATTCGCTGGTGTATGCATCAAAAAAGTGGGGCGAAATCGGTCAGCTATTTCCTTACCCAAACTCGATTGTGGTCGTTTTCTTAAACCCGTTCGCATCTTTCAGAACCGCATCACATGAAGGTGAGATCTTCGGAGAGTCAGATGATGGGCGGCTCGGAGAAGTTCAGACGATTCTCAATCAGCTTGAAGAAAATGAACGAGAGTTTTGGCTAGATTCAATCGAATCAAATTTTTACGGTCGCGCCATCAGAACAACTCGATTGGAGTTCGAAAAGTGTTTTACGAACTCCGAAGGGAAGGCCGTAGACAAAGAGATTTCTCTACCAGACTGGTATGGCCTGAAAACAAGCATGATCGATTCAGTTCTTGTCCATAATCTAGATGTCTTTCAAACAGGCCTTCTTAGAGAGATTTATCTCAGGTACGTCGAGCATATCTACGATGCGGATTTTGATCCTTTATATTTCAGCGATGATCTTCCAAAGTATTCCTATCAGGCATTGAGGAAATTTATGCCGGTTTGGGAAATTCTCAGAGGCTTAGGGCTGGGTGGAGAGCATGCCTAACAAGTCGCTGCAGGTGACGTTTGCCCCGCCACGCACTTTTGCTTCCGCAAAAGCACATGTCGCCGCAAACGCGCCTGAACTCAGGCGTTAGAGCTCATGAAAGACATCCCCAAACCTAAGCGCGCGGATGGCCAGATCACCGGCCTCGCCGGTGAATTATTCGTTGCGGCAGAACTCCTCAAGCGCAATCTCCAGACCTCGATCACATTTGGCAACGCCAAGGCGATCGATCTCTTGGCGTACAACCCGGAAACCGGCCGCAACTTCAACGTTCAGGTCAAAGCGATACGAAAGAAGAACGTCTTCCCGATCGCGCACAACAAGATCACTCGGGCACATGTCTACGTATTTGTCGTGCTAAATGAACCTGGCGAATCCGTCCAATACTTCGTTGTTCCTGGCGCCGTGCTAGCCGATGAACCGGAGCGCTTCACCAAATGGTTCAAAGATCCGAAATTCCCGGGGTTCAAGTGGAGCGTCCTGAAGGAATTTGAGAATGCTTGGGGCCTATTCGGCGAACCCATGAAGCCATGACCTTCTCGGGGCGGTACACATGCGCCTTTGAAGTCAGCTGGTTTGAGCCAGACGGATCAACTGAAAGGTGGTGGGCGTCCGGCGTCCTCCCCGGCATGGATGAGCCTGATCGCTGGCGAGAACGCATCTACCACGTCACCGTTCGAGGTGTCCCAGGCCCCAAGGGCAGCTATGGTCACTTGGGCATGTGCGAACGAGAGTTCGTCGTCGAAGAAGTGCTGTCCTGCAAGCAGCTCAGCACGCGAGGACATGAGCTCTAACTATGTGTTCAGCCGCGTCGGCAGCCAGTGGAAATTCGCGCGCCGCCAGTTCAATTTGTACCACTGGGTGTTGTTGGCGGAGGGCTGGGGAAGTTGAGTGCGGCTCCTTGCGCCAAGCATCAAGCGATGCCATGGAGGGGCGATCGCGCCTGCACCGACGCTGGCGCGGGCACTGCCGGTCAGGCATGGCGTACGCTCACGTGGCGCGAAGCATGCACCTGCCCAGTGCCCCTGCGGCGGAGCAGCGGCCGCCGCCACTATGTCGGTTCGCGAGGCCCGCGAGTAGGCGCAGCAACATTACGGTTGGCGTTGGCGCTGTCGGTCGCGGCCGGTGGCGCGCACGATGCGCGTGATCGCAATCGCCCTGCCGACCGATTTCAGGACCCTCACGCCGACCAGCATGGCGGCCGCCTCGCCGAGCAGGGCGGATGCCAAGCCGGGATGGCGGGTTAAAAAACGCATCGTCGCGCTGCGCGGATATTGCGGGTTCGCCGAACTCGGCTGGGGGTCGAGCCGGTGTTCGATGACTGTGCGCTGCGCGCGCATCTGCTCGCGCAGCGCCTGGCGCTGTACCACCGCAGGCAGCTCCAGCTCCTTGTCCGTGCTCATAGCTTGCTCCTGAGTAATTCGAGATCGGCGGCGAACTCCGCTTTGGTCGCCGCAAAACTCTGGCTGCCGTGCGCCGACAGCGCGCTCAACCGCCGCCAGGCGAGCCCGGTCGCCAACCCGTAGACCACCACCAGGGCCGCCGCTACCGGCAGGCGCCAAGGCGTATCCCAGCTGATCCCCAGCAACAATGCGCCCCCCGCCAGCAGAAAGCACAGTAGGCAGGCGAAGCCCAGTATTAGCGCAGCCAGCATGTTGCCGAGGCGGCGCTTTTCCTCCGCCCATTCATTGCACGCGAGCTGGCCGTGCAGCGCCATCTGGGTGAGCAGCGCACCCCCTGCCAGGCGCACCAGGCGCACCAGACGCAGCATCTCCGACAGGTTGATGCCGGCGGCGTCGGGTGCGTGTGGCGGCGCCGGTTGTGGCCGCTGCGACATTGGCGGTGTCCGGGATAAAGCGCGGCGACTCAGGCGCGGCGCGCCAGCAGCAAGCCCAGGACCACGCCAATTGCAGCGCCGATACCGACCGTTTGCCAGGAGTGGTCGTGCACGTAGCCGGTCGCCTGTTCCGCCGTCTTGCGCGCGCGCGCGGCCAGATTGCTGCCGACGTCTTCAACTGAGCCTTTGGCAGCGGCGGCCTGCTCGCGGATTTTGGCTTTGACCCGGGCCAGATCTTCGCCAGTCAGGGAGGTTGCATCCTTGACCAGATCTTCCATGTCGGCGAGAAAATGGCGGAACTCCTGTGCCACTGCCGACTGCACTTCGGCGCCCCGGCCATTCGTTGGGGATGATTGATTAAAGGACTTGTCGTGCATGATCGATTCCTCGTGAAAGTCGTGTGGAGATCGCGGTTGCGACGCAACCACGAGCGTAGACCAACGCGGTGCCGGTAGGTTCAGTGCGCGGGCGCGGGCCACAATTGCTTGAGCACGCGCCACACACCGTCGGCGTCGGTACCTGGAGCAGTCGCAGTTGGCGACATCGTACACCCGCGCGCGGCGGGCGACAGCGCAGCTCGCCGCAACAGCAGCCGCCGTCGATTGGCGCGGCTGTCGCCCCGAGGCCCGCCGCGCGTTTTGCAATCGCCGGGTGGGGTCGTAGACTGCTGCAGCAACGCCGCACCCCCGCCAGGCTGGCGCGCCCGACCGTTTTATTTGCCAACGTATTTGCCAACATCGACAACCCTGAGGCTGCCATGATCGACGACAAAACCCTTGCCGAGGCGATTGCGATCGCCAATATCCCGACGCTGATACCGCTGCTGGTGCAGCTCACCGGCGACAAATGCTGGTTGCAGGGCCCTTACCGTCCCCGCCGCGCGCGCGGCGTCAGCGACAATGACAGCGGCGGCTTGAGCGCGAGTATCCAGCACGAAATTCGCACCGCCGCGCTCGCCGCCATCCGCGCCTGGCAAAACGGCGCGCCGATGGCGCTGCCGGAGCCGAGCGAGCGCGAGTTGGTGGAGATGCTCACGGTCAGCATGGGTGAGACGGTGCCCGACGAATACGGCGAGATGACCGCCTGCCAGCTCGGCCAGACCGCGATGCTGTGGGACGAGAAGATCGCGGTGCCCGCCGGCTTCAAGGTCATCGTGATCGGCGCCGGCGCCTCGGGGCTGTGCGCTGCGGCCAATCTGAAAGCGGCCGGGGTGCCCTTCGAAGTGTTCGAGCGCCGCGCGGCCGTCGGCGGCGTGTGGCAGGACAACCGCTATCCGGGCGCCGGCGTCGATACGCCGAACCACCTGTACTCGTTTTCGTTTGCGCCCTACGACTGGTCGCAATATTTCGTGCTGCGCGACGAATTGCACGCCTATTTCAACCAGGTCGCCGACGACTTCGGCCTGCGCCCACACATCCGCTTCAACACCGATGTCGTCATTGCGGCTTGGGATGCCAAGCGCCAACTGTGGGACGTCAAGGTCAAGAACCCCGACGGTTCCACGACCACCCACAGCGCCAATGTGCTGATCAGCGCGGCCGGCATCTTCAACCCGCCGGCGTTTCCGGACATCCCGGGGCTCGACAGCTTTACCGGCGAAAAATGGCACTCCGCGGAGTGGCCGGCGGGCAAGACCGTCGCCGGCAAGCGCGTGCTGATGATCGGCAACGGCGCTACCGGCATGCAGATCGGCCCCGAGATTCAGCACGACGTGGAGCGCCTGACCATCTTCCAGCGCAGCCCGCACTGGGCCTCCCCCTTCGAGCAGTTCCGCACGCCGGTGCCGGAGCCCATCCGCGCGCTGTTCGACGCGGTGCCGCTGTACCGCAACTGGTATCGCATGCGCCTGGGCTGGACCTACAACGACCGCATCTACGATTCGCTGCACAAAGATCCCGAGTGGGCGCACCCGGAGCGCTCGCTGAACGCGACCAACGACGGCCACCGCGCCTATTTCACCGACTACATCAAGCAACAGCTCGGCGACCGCATCGATCTGCTCGACAAGGTGCTGCCCAAGTTCCCACCGTTCGGCAAGCGCATGCTGATGGACAACGGCTGGTACCGCATGCTGCAAAACCCCAAAGTCGAGCTGGTCGATGCCGCCATCGACCACATCGAGGGCAACAAGGTGGTTACCAGGGACGGCGCAGAGTACGCCGGCGACGTGCTGCTGATCGCCACCGGCTTCAACGTGTTGCAGTTCCTGTCCACCTACGATCTGGTCGGCCGCTCCGGCCGCAACCTGCGCGATGTCTGGGGCGACGAGGACGCCAGTGCCTATCTGGGCACCGTGGTGCCCGACTTCCCCAACTTCTTCACGCTGTACGGCCCCAACCTGCAGCCCGGTCACGGCGGCAGCTTTATTTTTGTCGCCGAGATGCAGGTGCGCTACGCGCTGCAGATGATCGCCGCGATGGCTAAAAAAGGTCTCGGCGCCGTCGAGTGCCGGCCCGATGTGCACGACCAATACATCGAAAAAGTCGATGCCATCCACGAGAACATGGTGTGGACGCACCCGGGCATGAAGACCTACTACCGCAACTCCAAGGGCCGCATCGTCGTCAATTCGCCCTACCGCAACGTGGATTTCTTTGCGATGACGCGCAGGGTAAACCTTGACGACTACCTCACCGAGCCTCGGGTAGCCTGAATCTGCCCGGCAGCGCACCGGCCGGAACACCGCGACTCTGACGCAAGCCCGACCGCGGCTGAAGGCTTACGCCCGCGGACGCTCCCCGGCCGTCACCCGGCGCCAGGTAATGCTGATGCGCGGGCCGACGGCGAGCGTGGTTTTGGCGATCCGATGCTGCCATCCGTGCTGGAGCGCGCCGGCCATCAGCAGCAGCGAGCCGGCGGGCAGCGGCAGGCGCAGGCGGGTGCGGTCGGCCTTGGCACGCAACTCCAGCGTGCGCAGGGCGCCCAGGCTCAAGGTCGCGATCAGCGGCTCCGGCCCCAGTTCGGGTTCGTCGTCGCTGTGCCAGGCGACGCTGTCGTTGCCGTCGCGGTACAGGTTCAGCAGCGCGCTGTTGAATCTGGTCGCGCAGTGCGCCTCGACCCCGCACTTAAGGCGTTTTAGCGCCGGCGGCCACGGCTGCCGGGTCATGCGCGCGCCGCTGTAGCTGTAGTCGGCGCCGGGGTCGCCGTACCAGGTGTTGAGGCGCGGGATCGGAATCTCGCGCCCGGCGATGACGAGATGGCTCTGTACCCAGGGCGTCTCGGCGAGGAGTTCGGCGCACAGTTGGGCGGCGGCGTCCGGGGTTAAAAACGCGGGCCAGAAGCGCAGTTCGCCACCGGCGAGAGCGATTTTTTCCGGGGTTCCACCCAAGAGGTCTGACAGCGCCACAGTCAGCCTCCGCGCGGGCTTTCCGCTGCCGCTTCCCGCTCGGCTGCGCCGCGCGCGGGCTCGCCGAGTACGCGCGGCTCCAGTTCCAGCGCGACGCCGAACTTGGTCAGGATATCGGCCTGTATCGCCGCCGCCAGCGCCAGCAGTTCGCGACCGTCGCAGCCATCGCAATTGACCAGCACCAGCGCCTGCGTGCAATGCACGCCGGCGCCATTGCGCCGCGCGCCGCGCCAGCCGGCGCGCTCGATGAGCCAGCCGGCGGCGAGCTTGACCAGGCCCTCGGGCTGAGGGTAGGCGACAAGGTCGGGCCAACGCGCGATCAGCGTCGTGGCGGTGGCAACCGACACCACCGGATTCTTGAAGAAACTGCCCGCGTTGGGCAGCACGCCGGGGTCGGGCAGAGTCTGGCGGCGCACCGCGCAGACGGCGTTGGCGACGAGCTGCGGCGTGACCGGAGCGGGCGCGTTGGCCAGTGCGCGCTGCAAGCTGGGGTAATCCAGACGCAGCCGAGGCTGGCGGCTAAGTTCGAGGGTTATCGCAGTGATGATTTGGCGATCGCGCTCGGCGCCTTTGAACACGCTGTCGCGATAGCCGAACTGGCAGGCGCGGTGATCGAACCGCTGGCTCGCCCCGGTTGCGATACTGACCGCGTCGAGCGCGACCAACACCTCGCTGAGCTCGACGCCGTAGGCGCCGATATTCTGCACCGGCGCGGCGCCGACACTGCCCGGAATCAGCGCCAGGTTTTCGAGGCCGTACCAGCCCTGGGTGAGGCAGTGCTCGACCAGCCCATGCCAGTTTTCACCGGCGCCGACGCGGATGCGCACCCGGTCACCAGCGTCGGCAACCACTTCAATACCGGTGATGGCCATGTGGATCACGAGCCCGGGCACGTCGCCGGCGAGCACGACATTGCTGCCGCCGCCGAGCACGGTCACCGGCAGGCGGTGGCGGCGCGCGTAGGCGAGCGCCGCCACCAGCTCCATCGGGTTCGCGACCCGGCAGAAGCGGTCGGCGTTGCCGGGCAGCGCCAGCGTGTTCAGGGGTTGCAGCGAAACGCCGCGCTGGATCTCCACGCTAGGGTTCCCGCTGGACTTGCAAGTGAGCTTCCAGATGGTGCTTGCGGATATGGGCGAGCAGCCCGCGGGCGGCGTTTTCGACCAGATCGAGCACCTGCTCAAAGCTTTTCGTGGTGCCGTGATAGGGGTCGGGCACCTCGTCCACGGGCAGGTCGCGGCCGTAGTTGAGAAAGAGGTCGAGGATGCCCGGGTGGCCAGGCGGGCGCAGCCGTTCGAGATTGGCGAGATTGGCGCGGTCCATCGCCAGAATGTACTGAAACTGCTCGAAGTCGGCGGCTCTCACCTGCCGCGCGCGCAACTGGCCGAGGTCGTAGCCGCGCGTGCGCGCCGCCAATTGGGTGCGGCGATCCGGCGGTTGCCCCAAGTGCCAGTCGCCGGTGCCGGCGGACTCGACCCTGATGTGCCCGGCGAGGCCGGCCTGCGCGACCAGCGCCGCGAACACGCCGTGGGCGGTCGGCGAGCGGCAGATATTGCCGAGGCAGACGAACAGCACGCCGACGCTCGGATTCACGCTTCGCCCCCCGCCGCCAGCAGGCGCTGGACGCGCGCCAGATCCGCCGGCGTGTCCACGCCGCCGGGCACGGGCGCGCAGGCATCGGCGACATGGATGCGCTCGCCATGCCACAGGAAGCGCAGTTGCTCCAGCGCTTCCAGCGCTTCGATGGGCGCCACCGGCCAGCCGACGAAACGGTCGAGCAGGCGCACCCGGTAGGCGTACAGACCGATATGGCGGCGGGGTTGAAATCCGGCGGGCAGCGCCTGGATGCCGGCCGCGAACGCATCGCGCGGCCACGGAATCGGCGCGCGGCTGAAATAGCGGGCGAAGCCGCGGGCGTCGGCGACGACCTTGACGATGTTGGGGTTGGTGAAATCGGCGATGTCGTGGATGGGTTCGCACAGCGTGGCGACGCCGGCCTCCGGGTTCGCCGCCAGATTGGCGGCCACCTGGTCGATCACCGGTGGCGGCAGCAGCGGCTCGTCGCCCTGCACATTGACGACGATGCTGTCGGCCGCGAGGCCGCACAGCTGCGCGGCCTGCCACAGGCGGTCGGTGCCGGACGGATGCTCGGTTGCGGTAAGCACCACCTCGCCGCCGAAGTCGCGCACGGCCGCCGCAATGCGCTCGTCGTCGGTCGCGACCACGACCTGCGCGGCCGCGCTGGCCTGGGCCTGGCGGTACACGCGCTCGATCATCGTGCGGCCGGCGAGGTCGCGCAGCGGCTTGCCGGGCAGGCGCGTGGAGGCGAAGCGGGCGGGGATGATGACGCTGAATTTCATGGAGGATTCACGGGGGAATCGGGCGCTGCCGCTGGCGAATCTTGGCCAGCAGCAGTGTAAGCATTTCGGCCGGCAATTGCGCGGCGACATCCAGCACCCAGATACCGGGTCGGGCCAGCTCGGCGCATTTCACCGCGTCCTTCGCGGTCATGATCACCGGCAGGCCGTCGCCGAAGTCGAGGTCGGCGGCGCGCCAGCGGTGGTGGTCGGCGAAGGCGTGCAGACGGGGCCGCAAACCGAGACCTTCAAGGGTCGCGGCAAAGCGCGCCGGGTTGCCGATGCCGGCGACGGCGTGGACATCGGCGCCCGCCCGCCAGGCATCGAGCGCGACAGTCTCGCCGCTGACAAGCAGGCGAAACTGCTGCGGCACCAGCGCCATGGTGAAGAAATCCGGTCGCGCCGGCACAAACCCGGCGCCGTTGACGACGACCATATCGACACTGTTGAGCCGCGAAGGCGGTTCGCGCAGCGGCCCCGCCGGCAGGCAGAGGCCGTTGCCGAGGCCGCGCGCGCCATCGACGACGGCGATTTCGACATCCCGCGGCAGGCGGTAATGTTGCAGGCCGTCGTCGCTGAGAATGACATCGACCTCGGGGCGTTGGGCGAGCAGAAATGCGGCAACGGCGCGGCGCTC
>CBDDRG010000338.1:0-4185 GCA_965232975.1 uncultured bacterium | reverse complement strand
TGCTCCGCCGCCGACGGCCCGATGCCGCAAACCCGCGAGCACATCCTGCTGTCGCGGCAGGTGGGCGTTCCCTACATCGTCGTCTTTTTGAACAAAGCCGACATGGTCGATGACGCCGAACTGCTCGAGCTGGTCGAAATGGAAGTGCGCGAACTGCTCGACAAATACGACTTCCCCGGCGACGACACCCCCATCATTATCGGCTCTGCGTTGATGGCCCTTGAGGGCCGCGACGAAGGTGGCCTGGGCACCACGGCGGTCAAGAAGCTGCTCGACGCCCTCGACACCTACATCCCCGAGCCCGAGCGCGCCATTGACGGCGCCTTCCTGATGCCGATCGAAGACGTGTTCTCCATCTCCGGGCGGGGCACCGTAGTGACCGGGCGGATCGAGCGCGGCACTGTTAAGGTCGGCGAAGAGATCGCCATCGTCGGCATCAAGGACACCACCAAGACCACCTGTACCGGCGTCGAGATGTTCCGCAAGCTGCTGGACGAGGGCCGTGCTGGTGAGAACGTCGGCATTCTGCTGCGCGGCACCAAGCGCGAAGACGTCGAGCGCGGGCAAGTGCTGGCCAAGCCCAACAGCATCACCCCGCACACCAAGTTCCAGGCTGAAGTGTACGTGCTCGGCAAGGACGAAGGCGGCCGCCACACGCCGTTCTTCGAGGGGTACCGGCCGCAGTTTTACATCCGCACCACCGACGTCACCGGCGCCTGTCAGCTGCCGGAGGGAGTCGAGATGGTGATGCCGGGCGACAACGTGCAGATCACGGTGACGCTGATCAACCCGATCGCGATGGAAGAGGGGCTGCGGTTCGCGATCCGGGAAGGCGGGCGCACGGTCGGCGCTGGCGTCGTCGCCAAGATCGTCGAGTAAAAAGCGGGGTTCTTCTACTCTGATTCGGAGCGCCCGCGCGGCGCACTGGGGTCTTCGGTTCAGGGTGGGCGGGCAAGATGGGCACGAGGGTAGTCGCGCGACAGGCCAGTAGTTCAATTGGTAGAGCACCGGTCTCCAAAACCGGGGGTTGGGGGTTCGAGTCCCTCCTGGCCTGCCAACACCAGTCCGTCCATCCCGGAGTTTAGATGTCGATGAACGCAGTACTAGACGATAAGCAGCATCGCCTGGATTTGCTCAAATGGGTGGTGGTGGCGGTGATCGTCGGCGGAGCTATTTTCGCCAACCACTATTTTAAAACCGAGCCTCTGCTGTATCGGGTGTTGGGCCTGCTGGTGCTCGGCGCCGTCGCCGCTTTGATCGCGTTGCGCACCGAGCGGGGCGCTGCGTTTTTGGAACTCGCCAAGGGCGCCCGCGCCGAAGTCGGTCGCGTGGTCTGGCCGACCCGGCAGGAGCGCAATCAAACCACCTTAGTGGTGCTCGGCTTTATTCTCGTGATGGCGCTGTTGCTGTGGGGGCTGGATACCCTGTTTAGCTGGCTCGCAGCGATGATCATCGGCTAGAGGGCGACAGTAATGGCGAAGCGGTGGTATGTGGTACACGCCTATTCCGGTTTTGAGAAAAAAGTCGCCATCGGTATCCGCGAGCGAGTTGAGCGCTTCCAGATGCAGGATTTGTTCGGCGATATTCTGGTGCCGTCCGAAGACGTCGTGGAGATGCGCGGTGGCCAGAAGCGCAAAAGCGAGCGCAAATTCTTTCCTGGCTATGTGCTGGTGCAGATGGAGCTGACCGACGAAAGTTGGCATCTGGTCAAGGAAACGCCCCGGGTAATGGGCTTCATCGGCGGCAAGGCCGACCACCCGGCGCCGATCACGGATCGCGAAGCGGAGGCGATACTGCAACGGGTGCAGGATTCCGAGGACAAGCCGCGGCCGAAGACGATATTCGAGCCGGGCGAGCTGATTCGCATCGTCGACGGGCCGTTCAACGATTTCAACGCCACCGTCGAAGAAGTCAACTACGGCAAGAACAAATTGCGCGTAGCGGTGATGATTTTCGGGCGCTCCACTCCGGTGGAGCTCGAATTTACCCAGGTCGAAAAGGCCTGAGGTCAGCGCGCCCCCCGTCATCGGGGGTAATACGGGGAGCCGATGACGGACAAGTTTGTCCCGCGGCGCTAATACCCACAAGGAGACAGCAATGGCAAAAAAAGTAGCGGCCTACGTCAAATTGCAAGTGGCGGCGGCGCAGGCAAAGCCCAGCCCGCCGGTAGGCCCGGCCCTGGGCCAGCACGGTGTCAATATCATGGAATTCTGCAAGGCATTCAATGCCCAGACCCAGGGGGTCGAGCCCGGGCTGCCGATCCCGGTGGTGATTACCGTGTACAGCGACCGCAGCTTCACTTTCATCATGAAGACGCCACCGGCGTCGGTGTTACTGCGCAAGGCGCTGGGAATTCCCAAGGGGAGTCCGCGCCCAAACACCGAAAAAGTGGGCAAAGCGACCCGCGAGCAGCTGGAAGCCATCGCCCGGCAAAAAATGCCGGATCTTACAGCGGCTGATCTGGATGCGGCGGTGCGCACCATTGCCGGCACTGCCCGCAGCTCCGGTATTGAAGTGGAGGGCGTGTGATGGCCAAGTTGTCCAAGCGAGCCCAGGCGATCCGCGCGAAAATTCAGCCCGGTAAAGCCTACGCCATCGGTGAAGCCGTGGAGTTGTTGAAGTCGCTGCCGGCGGCTAAGTTTCCGGAGGGGATCGACGTCGCCATCAATCTCGGCGTCGATCCGCGCAAATCTGACCAGGCGGTGCGCGGCGCCAGCACGCTGCCCCACGGCACCGGCAAAACCGTGCGCGTGGCGGTGTTCGCGCAGGGCGCCAATGCCGATGCGGCCCGCGCCGCCGGCGCCGATCGGGTGGGCATGGAAGACCTCGCCGAGCTCATCAAAGGCGGCGACCTCAATTTCGATGTGGTCATCGCGAGCCCGGACACCATGCGCATTGTCGGTCAGCTCGGGCAAATACTCGGCCCCCGCGGTCTGATGCCGAATCCCAAGACGGGAACGGTTACGCCAGACGTGGTCACCGCCGTCAAAAACGCCAAGGCTGGTCAGGTGCGTTTCCGCGCCGACAAGAGCGGCATCATCCACGGTGGCATCGGTCGGCTGACCTTTGATGCAACTGCCATCAAGGAAAATCTGGAGGCGCTGGTGGCTGATCTCACCAAGGTCAAGCCGGCGTCCGCCAAAGGCATCTACATCAAGAAAGTGACCCTGTCCACGACCATGGGGCCGGGTTTAAGTATCGATCTGTCGTCCTTGAACGGCTAGCTTGGAATGTGTCGAGGCAGGCAGGGAACTTTAGGGCCTGGGTGACGCCGTTAGGGTGTCGCTCTGGCCGTTAAAGACCGCCGGTTCCCGCAAGGGTTTAATGACGGCAGCGAAGGTCTGGTTTGCGTGAAGGACCCGACCGATGGTGCCGCCGCCGGCGCAAACGGTGGAGCCCAATTCAGTGTTTATGACTGGATTTGATCACCGCAAGAGAAAATCGCGATCAGCGGCAGGGGTTGCGATTAACCCGGGTTGGCTCGTCTGACCCATCTCAGGAGGTACTCGAGTGGCATTGAATCTCGAAGAGAAGAAAGCCATTGTCGTAGAGGTAAACGCAATGGCCAGCAAGGCGCTATCGCTGGTGGTCGCGGACGCGCGCGGCGTCAACGTAGATGCTCTCACCATGTTGCGCAAGCGGGCCCGGGACAGCGACGTCGATTTGCGGGTGGTAAAAAACACGCTGGCGAAGCGCGCTTTCAAAGGCACGAGTTTTGAATGTGTGGAGGAAGAGCTGACCGGGCCCTCCCTGTTTGGCTTTTCCATGGTTGATCCGGGTGCCGCGGCGCGCGTATTCAAGGAGTTCGCAAAAACCAACGATCGCTTTGAAGTCAAGGTGCTGGCGATCAGTGGCCAGAAACTGCGGAAAGATCAGATCGACGTTCTCGCCAGTCTGCCGACCCTGCACCAGGCGCTTGGTCAGTTGGCCAGTGTGTTGATTGCTCCGGTGACCAAGTTGGTGCGCACTTTCAATGAGGTGCCGGCCAAGGTTACTCGCGCTGTCGCTGCTGTCCGCGACCAAAAAGAGAAGGACGCCGCCTAAGCGGCCGTTCCTTTTACAGTTTTATTCAGGAGATTGAGTCATGGCGTTATCCAAAGAAGACATCTTGACCGCGATTGCCGAAATGACGGTGATGGATGTGGTCGAGCTGGTTAAGGCGATGGAAGAAAAGTTTGGCGTGTC
>CBDDRG010000337.1:0-10512 GCA_965232975.1 uncultured bacterium | reverse complement strand
CCGGAAATGTCGTGGCCGAGCGCCAGGGACAGTGGCGACGCCGCCTGCTGGTAGGCGGCGGAGGCCAGCACCTCGCCGAGCATCACCATCTCGCGGTGGGCGTTGGGGATCTCGATGCCAACCACCGACTTGCCGGGGATGACCTCGACCACGCGCACGCTGACCACGGCCAGCGAGCGCGCCAGGTCGCGGGCGAGACCGCTGATGCGGCTGGCCTTGATGCCCGGCGCAGGCTGGATCTCGAAGCGGGTGATCACCGGCCCCGGCAGCACCTCGACCACGGTCACCGCGATACCGAAATCCTGCAACTTGTCCTCGAGCAAGCGGGACATGATCGCCAGGGATTCCTCGGAATAGCCCTTGTTGTCCGTTTTATCGGCCTTGTCGAGCAGGTTGATGGCCGGGCGGTCACCGCTCACCGGCTCCAGCTCCATCACCTCCGGCAACACCGCCGGCGGCACATACTTCGGCGGCGAACGGCGCTCCAGGGCTGGAGCCGGGGCCACTATCCTCCCGGTGGTCGGGACATCGTTATCGTTGCGCTCGAACACGCGAACGCCGGCAGAGCTGGCGCCCGCCCCGGACGCCCCCGGCGCGGCGGAAACGAGCGTAGCGGAAAACAGCGGTTCGGCCACGCGCCGGGGCGCCGCGCGCCTGGCGGCGAGCCGCCCCCGCCCCCAGGCGACGGCGGACAACGTGACTCGACCGAGGCCATCAATGGTTGCGAGCCACGACAGATCGGTGAACACGGTGATGCCAAACAGAAAAATCGCGAGCAGGATCAGTGTGCTGCCGGTATAGCTGAAGGCGCTGGCAGCGGCTTCCGCCACCGCGCTGCCCAGCACCCCGCCCGGGCGGAACACGAAGGCGTCATCCGGTCCGCTGGTCGTGGTGCTATCGATGCCGTGGTGGAGTTCGGCAAGCGCCGTGCCCGCCACCATCACCAATACCAGGCCGGCCAGGCGCAACACGACGACGATCCAGTCGAACTCGATGTCCTCAGCGGCGCGGGCGCGAAACGCCCGCCAGGCGCGCACCCCCAACAACAGCGGAAACAGAAACGCCAGGTAGCCAAAGACGAAGAAAAAAATGTCGCCGAGCCAGGCGCCCACCGGGCCCACCGCATTGGTCACCCGGCCACCGCCGGTGTGGGACCAGGCGCTATCGAGGGGCGAATAGGTGACCAGCGCAAGCATCAGGACGGCGCACACCACCAGCCAGCCGATCAGCGCACCTTCGCGCGCAATCAATTGTTTGCGCGCTAATACCGGCCCCTTGGCGGGGGCCGCACGCAGTGGTTTGGTGGTCGCTCTCGCCAACGGCTCAGCTCCGGTCAGTGAGGGAGGACAGCGTAGCGGCACGCCGAAACGGCATCGGCATCCCGCAAATCCTGGTATGCAAGGGCGTGGATCTCCGGTGTGACCACCCGGCACAACCACCCGGCACAGGCATCTGGCGCGACAGTAGACGGCATCGTAAACAGCAGGGATCGGGTCATTGGTCAGGTGTTGGCATTGTAGCCCCGTTGAACTATTGGCGCGACCGGGGCCGTGGGCCGACGCAGTGGCCCCGATTCGGTGGGGCGCCGAGCAATCTGGCCGCTGATCGCCCGCTTCATTATCATGGCGGCCAACCCACCCACGCCGGGAGCTTGCCCCCGGCGCCAGCAGGAACCCCAGATGTCCGCAGCCCAGCACCATCGCCTGATCATTCTCGGTTCCGGCCCCGCCGGCTGGACCGCCGCCGTCTACGCCGCGCGCGCCAACCTGAAACCGGTGGTCATTACCGGCGTCCAGCAGGGTGGTCAACTCACCACCACCACCGATGTGGACAACTGGCCGGGCGATGTCGAGGGCCTGCAGGGCCCGGCGCTGATGGTGCGGATGCAACAGCACGCCGAGCGCTTTGCCACGCAGACCGTCAGCGACCATATCGAACATGTGGATTTAAGCCGGCGACCGTTCCGGCTGGAGGGCAGCAACAGCTATCTGTGCGATGCGCTGATCATCGCCACCGGCGCCTCGGCCCGCTACCTGGGCCTGCCCTCGGAACAGGCTTTCATGGGCAAGGGGGTCAGCGCCTGCGCCACCTGTGACGGCTTTTTCTATCGCGATCAGAAGGTTGCCGTGATCGGCGGCGGCAACACCGCCGTCGAGGAGGCGCTGTATCTGGCCAACATTTGCAGTGAAGTGGTGCTGGTGCATCGTCGCGACTCGCTGCGCGCGGAAAAAATCATGCAGGACAAGCTGTTTGAAAAGGTGCGCGCGGGCAGGATCCACATCCTCTGGAACCACAACCTCGCCGAAGTGCTGGGCGACGGCCGCGGCGTGACCGGCATCCGAGTGAGCGGCGCCGACGGGAGCGCGGACATCGCGGTCAACGGGGTATTCATCGCCATCGGCCACCAACCCAACACCGGCATCTTCAGCGGCCAGCTCAAGATGAAGGACGGTTATATCAGTATCGCCGCGGGCACGGCTGGCAATGCCACTGCCACCAGCGTGCCCGGCGTGTTCGCCGCCGGCGACGTCGCGGATCACGTCTATCGCCAAGCCATAACCTCGGCCGGCTCCGGCTGCATGGCGGCGCTCGATGCCGAGAAATTTCTCAGCCTGCTGGGCTGACCGGCGGCGATGCGCCTGCCGTTCCTCGACCCCCACCAACCCCGCTTCCCCAGCCCGGAGCACGCCCTCACCGATCCCAACGGTTTGCTGGCGGCGGGCGGCAATCTGGCGCCCGCAACCCTGCTCGCCGCCTATCGCAACGGCATTTTCCCCTGGTATGGCCCTGGCCAGCCGATCCTGTGGTGGAGCCCCGATCCGCGCACCGTGCTGAGCCCGGACGACCTGCACGTCTCCCGCAGCCTGGCCAAGGCGCTGCGGCGGGGTCAATACCAGATCCGCGTCGATTCCGCGTTCCGCCGGGTGGTTGAAGCCTGCGCCGCGCCGCGCGCCGCCCAGGACGGCACCTGGATCACCCCGGCAATGATCGCCGCCTATGATCTGCTACATCAATTGGGCTACGCCCACTCCGTCGAATACTGGCTGGACGGCAACCTCGCCGGCGGGCTGTACGGGGTGGCGGTGAACGGCGTGTTCTGCGGCGAATCCATGTTCAGCCGAGCCGCCAACGCCTCCAAAATCGCCCTCGTCCACCTGCTCCGCGGGCTCGACAGCGCGGGCTTTGCGTTGCTCGACTGCCAGGTGGACAGCCCCCACCTGGCGACTTTGGGCGCCCGCCCCATGGCACGGCGGCAGTTCCTGGAAGTGCTGCGCACCACCGACGCGCGCGGCTGGCCAGCCCGCGACATTTCTTCTAGCATGGGCGGCAGCCATTGCCGAGGGGGCCTCCGTGACCCGAGATGTAAGCCGTGATTTACAGCGCATCCGCCTGTATCTCACCGCGCCCCACCGGTGTAGCTACCTCCCGGCGCGCCAAGCCACCACGGCTTTTGTCGACCCCAAGCTGCCGCTCGACAGCCTGACTTACAGCCATCTGTCCGACCTGGGGTTTCGGCGCAGTGGCCAATACCTGTACACCCCTCGCTGCGGCAGTTGTAAATCCTGTATTCCGGTGCGCATTCCGGTCGCGTTGTTTGAACCGACACGCCAGCAAAAGCGCACGCTGAAGCGCAACCGGGAAATCGACGTCCAGCTTTGCCCCACCGTGAACATGGACGAGCACTACGCGCTGTATGCGCGCTATATCAATACCCGCCATAAAAACGGTGACATGTATCCGCCCAGTAAAACCCAGTACCAGGACTTCATCGGCAAACCCTGGGACTGCACCCGCTTCATCGAATTTCGACTCCGCGGGGACCTGGTGGCCTGCGCGGTTATCGACTGGCTCGAGCGCGGCCTGTCGGCCATCTACACCTATTTCGACCCGGATTACCCAGCCCGCAGTCTGGGCGCGTTCGCGATCCTCAAGCAGGTGGAGCTGACCGCTGCGGCGGGGCTGGACTACGTCTACCTGGGCTATTGGATTCGGGACTGCGCGAAGATGAGTTACAAGGCCGCCTATCGGCCCGCCGAACTTTATCTGGAGAACCGCTGGTTGACGGTGCACTGACCCCGGTGCCGTCCAGCGCCGCGCCTGTCAGCCACCACTGCGACGCGCTCGAATCAACGCAAAATGAAGGCGTCAGCAGCGTTTTGCACAGGACTGCCGGCGCTTTGCGCACCCCGGCGTTTTCGGGCACAATGCCGCCCGCAATTGGCCGCGAGCAGCGCAGAGGATATGGCAAGAGAAGATCACATCGAAATGGATGGGGAAGTCGTCGGCGCCCTTCCCAATACCACTTTCCGGGTGAAGTTGGATAATGGCCACATCATCATCGCGCACATCTCGGGCAAGATGCGCAAGAATTACATCCGCATTCTGACGGGTGACAAAGTCAAGGTGGAATTGACGCCCTACGATTTGAGCAAGGGCCGCATTACCTATCGCGAGCGTTGAGTTGCCGCCGAGACGGCGGTCGTCGCGCACCGCCGCCGACCAACCTGTGCCCGCTCACCCCGAACCGGGCGGCAAGTCGCCCACCATCATCAGCGATGACTTCGACCTGCGCACCGCCACGGTGACGGCGTTGTTTGTGCCCCCGCCATAGACCTCAATTCCATATTTCGATTATTATCGAAATATGGAAACGAAATCCGCCCTCGCCGCCCTCGCCGCCCTTGCCCAGGAATCCCGCCTGGCGATCTTTCGCGCGCTGGTCGCCGCCGGCCCCGCAGGTCTGGCGGCTGGCAAGATCGCCGAACTCACCGCCATCGCGCCCTCGTCGCTGTCGTTTCACTTGAAGGAACTGGTATACGCCGGGCTCGCCGGCTGGCGCCAGGACGGCCGCTTTGTCATCTACACGGCAAATTTCACCACTATGCTCGGGCTGGTCGGGTTTCTCACCGACAACTGTTGCGGCGGTGAACCCTGCGGCGCAGATCCCAGCCCAACCACCCCGACCGCGCCCGCCAAGTAACAGCCCGTTAACGATTTCAGCCTGTGGAGACTTCGACGTGCCCAGCAAAACCTACCATGTGCTGGTGCTGTGCACCGGCAATTCCGCCCGCAGCATCATGGCCGAGGCGCTCATCAACACCATGGGCAAAGGCCGTTTCCGCGCCTGGAGCGCCGGCAGCCACCCCACCGGCAAGGTCAACCCCTTCGCCATCGAACAGATCCAGACCCTGGGCTATCCCGGGGCGGAGCTGAGCAGCAAGAGCTGGGATCGATTCGCCCACGCCGACGCACCGGCCATGGATTTCATCATCACCGTGTGCGACCGCGCGGCCGGGGAGGTCTGCCCGCTGTGGCCGGGCCAGCCGGTGACCGCACACTGGGGCTGCGCCGACCCGGCCGCCGTGGCCGGCAGCGACGACGTCAAGCGGCGGGCGTTTCGCGAGACCTTTCGCATCCTGATGAACCGGGTGCGGCTGTTCGTGGATCTGCCGGTCGCCCTGCTCGACCGGGTGGCGCTGAAGGCGGAGCTTAACCGCATCGGCCGCAGCGGCCTGGACCACGCGGCGAACACCACCATGAATACGGCCAATGCGGAACCGCGCCGTGAGCAGTCCTGAGCGCACCGTGCCGGTGATGAGTCGGTTCGAGCGCTATCTGACCCTGTGGGTGGCCCTCTGCATCGTCGCCGGCATCGGCGTCGGCGAACTGTTCCCCAGCAGCGTGCGGGCCATCGGCGGCCTGCAGGTGGCCCAGGTCAATATTCCCGTCGGGCTGCTGATCTGGGTGATGATCATCCCGATGCTGGTGCGCATCGACTTCGGCGCGTTGCACCAGGTGGGGCGGTACTGGAAGGGCATCGGCATCACGCTGTTCGTGAACTGGGCGGTGAAGCCGTTCTCGATGGCCTTGCTCGGCTGGCTGTTCGTGCGCCAGGTGTTCGCGCCCTGGCTGCCCGCCGACCAGCTCGACAGCTATATCGCCGGGCTCATTCTGCTCGCCGCGGCGCCCTGCACTGCGATGGTCTTCGTATGGAGCCGCCTCACCGGCGGCGACCCGTTGTTCACGCTGTCGCAGGTCGCGCTCAACGACACCATCATGGTGTTCGCCTTTGCGCCCTTGGTCGGCCTGCTGCTGGGCATGGCGTCGATCGCGGTGCCCTGGGATACGCTGCTGACCTCGGTGGCGCTCTACATCCTGGTGCCGGTGCTGCTGGCGCAGTGGCTGCGCAAACTGCTACTGGCCAGAGGCGAGGCCGCCTTCGCCGCCACGCTGGCGACGATGGGGCACGGCTCCACCGTTGCACTGCTCGCCATGCTGGTGCTGCTGTTCGCATTCCAGGGGCCGGCGATCCTCGCGCAGCCGCTGGTGATCGCGATGCTGGCAGTGCCCATCCTGCTGCAGGTGGTGTTCAATTCGAGCCTGGCGTATTGGCTCAACCGTCGGGTCGGCGAAGAGCATCGCGTCGCCTGTCCCTCGGCACTGATCGGCGCATCCAACTTTTTTGAGCTGGCGGTAGCGGCGGCCATCAGCCTGTTCGGTTTCGACTCCGGCGCCGCGCTGGCCACGGTGGTGGGCGTGCTGATCGAAGTGCCGGTGATGCTCGCTGTGGTGCGGGTGGTGAATGCCTCCCAGGGCTGGTATGCGGACGGGCAGCACCGTGCTGCCGCCGCCGGTTCGGGCCGACGAGACAGGCCGGGGGTGCGTTAAGAGCCTGTTCAAGACCTCGATCAGCGGATTGCTACCCCCGACTCGACCGGCCAGCCCAACAACGTTACTCTTGCCGGTATCGGGGTATCCGCTGGCTTGGTGAGCCCCGCGCCACAAATCTCAACCCTTTCAACCACCCGCTGGATGCATCCAGCTCCCCAGCACTTCAATCCACCACCTCGCAAGGAGAACACGATGACCATCAAAGTAGGCGATTCCATGCCCGAAGGCCGCTTCACCGTCATGAAAGCCGACGGCCCCGGCTCCATCAGCAGCAAAGACCTGTTCGACGGCAAGAAAGTCGTGCTGTTCTCAGTGCCCGGCGCCTTTACTCCGACCTGCTCACGACAACACTTGCCCGGATTCGTCGAAAAGGCCGGCGATCTGCGCAACAAAGGGGTGGATACCGTCGCCTGTCTCGCGGTCAACGACGTTTTCGTCATGGATGCCTGGGGCAAGAGCGCGAACGCCGACGGCAAGGTGACCATGCTCGCCGACGGCAACGGCGACTACTCCCGCGCACTCGGCCTGGAACTGGACGCCACCGGCTTCGGCATGGGCAAGCGCGGCCAGCGTTTCGCGCTCGTCGTCGACAACGGCAAGGTGACTCACGCCTTCATCGAAGAGGCCGGCAAGTTCAAAGTCAGCTCCGCCGACCACGTGCTCGGAAGTCTGTAGTTTCGCGGCCGGGCCGGCAAATCCGCCGGCCGCGGTCCGCCTGGGCCGCAGCCGGCACGAGGAGAGGTAGAGGTATAGAGAGGTATGGTGTTGCGGGGTTGACGCCCTCCCCTCAGCGGTCAGCCGGCTTATTGAGAATGGGCATCCAGTAGAACAGCCCGAGCAGCAGCACCATGACGATATCCATCGGGCCGGCGCGGCCGCGCTCCTTGAGGGCGCCGTATTTCAATACCAGCTCCAGCACATGGGCGGCGAGGATGATCACGCCCAGCGTGACGAAGCGCCCGCTCCAGGGCTCGCCGAACAGATTCATCAGGCCGCCGAGAGGCAGCACCCAGAAGCCAAGTGTCAGTTTCGACCCGGTGGAGAAAAATTTGTCCATGGTGCTCCTCACTATTTAGTTTTTTGGTTGGTTTGATGGCGTTGGAGCGTGCGACTTAGCGCGCGTTTGGAGTCCGTCGCGCAGCTGTCGCCGGGGTCAACCGGTCGCGTCAGGCCGGCCGCACAGGCCGCGCCGAGTGTAGCAACTCGCCAATCCGCCCACAATCGGCGCCGAGGACAGCGGCGCGGAGTCACGTCGGCGCTCGATCGACGACCTCGACTACACCCTGAATGCGCACGGGTGATTCCGGCTCGCCGCGCAGTCGGCGCAGCAGATCCTCGGCGCGGCCGGCGACGGTTTTGACATTGGCTTCTTTTATGTGCCCGAAGCCGCGAATGAAGAAGGGCAGCCCGGCGATTTCCACCGCCACCGCGTGATTGCCGGCGGTGAGGCGGGCGAGGATTTCGTCGAGCTGATGCTCGTAGTCGGCGATCAGCCGGCGCTCCATGCGCCGCTCCGGGGTCAGGCCGGCAACATCGAAGACGGTGCCGCGCAGAAATTTCAATCTGGCCAGCATCTTGAATACCGGAAATATCCAGGGCCCGAACTCGCGTTTGATCAGGTGGCCGGTGTACGGATCGCGTTTCGATAACAGTGGCGGCGCCAGATGGAAATGCAGCTTGTAGTCGCCGTCGAACTGCTTTGCGAGCCGCTGCTGAAAACGGCCGTCGGTATACAGGCGCGCGACCTCGTATTCGTCCTTGTAGGCGAGCAGCTTGAAGTAGTTGCGTGCCACCGCTTCAGTCAGGGCCGCACCGCCGACGCCCAGCCCGGCTTCGGCGCCGCGCACCCGCTCGACGAGTGCGGCATAGCGGTCGGCGTAGCGCTGGTTCTGATAGGCAATCAGGCGCGCACTGCGGTCGGCAATGAGGTCGTCGAGGATTTCGTCGGCTGATACCGGTTTTACGGGCTCCGGCGCGGGCTCGCCGAGCCCGGCGCGCGCGCGCACCAGATCGGGATATTCCGCGTAGCGGCGTCCCCACAGCAGCGCCTTCAGGTTGAACTCGACCTGCACGGCGTTGAGGCGGATGGCCTCGGCCAACGCCTGTTCGCCGATCGGCACCAGGCCCTTCTGCCAGGCGTAGCCGAGCAGGAAAAAGTTGCTCGCAATCGCATCGCCCAGGAGCGCGGTGCCGAGCGTGGTCGCATCCAAGAACCAGGCGCGCTCGGCGCCGACGGCGCCGCGAATGGCCGCCGACATCGCGGGCGCGGGAAAGGGCGCGTCCGGGTTGTGGGTGAAATCGGCGGTCGGCGAGTCGTGGCTGTTGACCACCGCGTGGGCGTGGTTACCGCTCATCCGGACGAGGGCATCGCCGCCCGACGATACCACCAGATCGGCGCCCAGCAGCAGGTGGCCACTGCCGACCGCGACCCGGGCGCTGTGGATGTCCTGCTGCCGGTTGGCGATGCGCACATGGCTGGTGACCGCGCCGAACTTTTGCGCGAGCCCGGTCTGCGTCAACACCGCGGCGCCTTTACCCTCGATATGGGCGGCCATGCCGATCACCGAGCCGACGGTGAGCACACCCATGCCGCCGACGCCGGTGAGCAGGATGTTGTAGGGCTCGCCGATGATGGGCAGCACGGGGTTCGGCAACGGCGGAACCAGCACTTCATCGCCAGCGGCGGCGACGTTCTTGTGCAGGCGGCCACCTTCGACGGTGACAAAACTCGGGCAGAAGCCTTTCAGGCAAGAGAAATCCTTGTTGCAGGCGCTCTGGTCGATGGCGCGCTTGCGGCCGAGCTCGGTTTCCTTGGGCACCACGGCCAGGCAGTTCGACTGCACGCCACAATCGCCGCAGCCTTCGCAAACCTCTTCGTTGATGAACACCCGGCGCTCGGGGTCGGCCAGTTCACCGCGTTTGCGCCGGCGGCGCTTCTCGGTGGCGCAGGTCTGTTCGTAGATGATGACACTGGTGCCGGGCAGTTCGCGCAGCTCGCGCTGGATGGCGTCGAAATCGTCGCGGTGGTCGATGCTGAGACCGTCGAAGCGGGCGAAGTCGGCGCCGTATTTCTCCGGCGCGTCGCTGACTAGCGCGATCCGCCGCACGCCCTCACCGCGCAGTTGCAGCGCGAGCTGGGCAACGGTCAGGCTGCCGTCGAGGTGTTGGCCGCCGGTCATCGCCACCGCGTCGTTGTAGAGAATCTTGTAGGTGATATTGACGCCGGCGGCGATGGCGGCGCGGATCGCCAGAATCCCGGAGTGAAAATAGGTGCCGTCACCCAGGTTCTGGAACACGTGGGGCGTGCTGGTGAAGGGCGCCTGGCCGATCCAGCTCGCGCCCTCGCCGCCCATCTGGGTGAAGGTGTCGGTGTGGCGATCCATCCAGGTGACCATGTACTGGCAGCCGATGCCGGCCAGCGCCCGACTGCCTGCCGGCACCTTGGTGGAGATGTTGTGGGGGCAGCCGGCGCAGTACCAGGGCTGGCGTTTGAGCGTGATTGGGTGCGACTCGCGGAGCTGGCGATCGAGCAATTGCGCCAGCCGTGGTTGCAGGCTGTCGCCGCCGGGGACACCCCGCAGACGCGCGACTAGGGCGCTGGCGATCTGCTCCGGGGTCAGCTCGCCGGCATTGCTCAACAGCGGCGCGCCGGCGTCATCGGTTTTACCGACCACGCGGGGGCGCGCGGCGGCGGGCAGATGGTAGAACTGGGCCTTGATCTGATCCTCGATCAGGCCGCGCTTCTCTTCGATAACCAGGATTTCATCGAGGCCGGCCGCGAATTCCCGGATGCCTTCGGGCTCCAGCGGCCAGCTCATCGCGACCTTGTAGACGCGCAGG
>CBDDRG010000336.1:0-4777 GCA_965232975.1 uncultured bacterium | reverse complement strand
CGATTTCGTCGAGGCTCGCGGTCGGTGCGGGGCGCGGCGCGGCGGGCGCCAGCGCGGCGGCCATCTCGACATTGGCGGCGTAGCTGCCGCTGCTCGAAAACGCGATGCTGTCCTCGCCGGAGTCGGCGAGGACGTGAAACTCATGGGAGTGGCTGCCGCCGATGCTGCCGGTATCGGCGAGCACGGCGCGAAAATCCAGGCCCAGGCGCGTGAAGATCGCGGTATAGGTCGCGTGCATCAGGTCGTAAGTCTGTTGCAGACTCGCCTGATCGAGGTGGAACGAATAGGCGTCCTTCATGAGGAATTCGCGCGCGCGCATGACGCCGAAGCGGGGCCGGATCTCGTCGCGGAACTTGGTCTGGATCTGGTAGAAATTGGCGGGCAACTGCTTGTAGCTGCGCAGCTCCCGGCGCATCAGGTCGGTGATGATCTCCTCGTGGGTGGGGCCGAGGCAGAACGGGCGCTGATGGCGGTCGGACAGGCGCAGCAGTTCGGGGCCGTACTGTTCCCAGCGCCCGGACTCCTGCCACAGCTCGGCGGGCTGCACCACCGGCATCAGCACTTCCTGGGCGCCGGCGCGGTCCATTTCCGCGCGCACGATGGCCTCGACCCGGCGCAGTACCCGCAACCCCAGCGGCAGCCAGGTGTAGAGTCCGGAGGCGAGCTTGCGGATCATGCCGGCGCGCAGCATCAGCTGGTGGCTGATGATCTCGCTGTCGGCGGGGGTTTCCTTCAGGGTGGCGATCAGGAAACGACTGGCTCTCATGGGCGGATTCTCGACGGTGGCAGGGACGTGAGGCGACAGCTCGGCGGTGGAGCGCCTGCGCAAGCGCGCGCAAGATGTTTCTTCAATGATAGCGGCGACGGAAGCGGAAGACAGTCATGTTCGAACTGGATGAGCGCTTGGCGGCGGATACGGTGGCGGTGGGCGCGTTTCCGCTGTCGCTGCTGTTGCTTTGCCGCGACGCCAATTATCCCTGGTTCATGCTGGTGCCCCAGCGCGCCGGCATCAGCGAAATTCACCAGCTCACAGCAGCGGAGCGATGGCAACTGGCGCTGGAGTCAAACCAGCTCGAGCGCGCGCTGGTGGCGGTTTTCAAGCCGGACAAAATCAATATCGCCGCGCTCGGCAATGTGGTGCCCCAGTTGCACGTTCACCATATCGCACGCTACCGAACCGACCCGGCCTGGCCGCGACCGGTGTGGGGTGCGGTGCCCGCCGCGCCCTATGCCCCCGCGCAACGGGCCGACCGGATTGCACGCATGATAGCTGTCCTGACGGGCGACGCCTTTGCGCCTAACGCCGCGATGCGCCCTTCAGCGCGACCTTGAACAGGCTCTAACAAAAAGCCCCGGTGGGGCCGGGGCTTTGGTGTCCCGCGTCCGATCGCTAGCCCACCATGTCTTTCAAGGCCTTCAACGGCATCACTTTCACCGCGGTGCTGGCGGGGCGCGCTTTGAACACCGTCTCTTCCTTGGTAAAGGGATTGATGCCCTTGCGGGCTTTGCGCGCCGGCTTCTTGACTGTCTTGATTTTCAACAACCCGGGCAGCACGAATTCGCCGACGCCGCGCTTCCTGATGTGGCGGTCGATCAGTGCGGTCAGACCATCGAGCACGGCGCCGACCTGTTTTTTGGTCAGGCTTGTAGTCTCCGCCAGCTCGCCGAGAATTTGGGTCTTGGTGTATTTGGCTTGCACGGGCGGGGGCGCTTTGGCGGGAACTACGGCTTTTTTGACGGCGGCCGGGGCCTTCTTGGCGGCAGCGGTTTTGGCAGGAGCTTTTTTTGCGACCATGGGGATTCCCTTGTTAGCTGTGGAGTGGTTGGAAAAAGACGGCTCGCCATGTCCAGATTTGGTAGTGCCGAAAGCTCAGGGCGGGACATGCTCGCAACAGGGCTCGACCGCGACGCGCATATATATAATATCGCCCCGATGTAGGCAATAAACTTTCCGGCAATCCATGCGCTACTGGGATAAATAGCGCACTATTTTCTTGTTTTCGCCGCTTTTCCGCGCCGCACCCGCAGCGACCGGGTGCGGCGCGGCCACCTGTGACTTACTCGCACTTTCGCCGCTGGAGTATAATCGCCGCCCTTCGGATAGGCCTGCGCGGCGCTATCCCGCGACAAGACATCAGCATCCATCGAGGTGATTTGAGTTATGCCCATCTATGCGTATCAATGTCAGGCCTGCGGTCATGAACTGGAGGCCATCCAGAGAGTCAACGACGCTCCACTGGAGCTTTGCCCCGCTTGCAACAAACGCAAACTCAGCAAGCAACTGACGGCGGGGCGGTTCCGACTCAGTGGCAGTGGCTGGTACGAAACCGACTTCAAGACCGGCAACAAGAAAAATCTGGCGGGGGACAAGAGTGGCGACACCAGCGGTGGCGACAAAGCGCCGGCCGCGAGTGCGCCCGCCGCGGCGGCGACGCCCAAGGCCGACAGCGCGCCCGCCGCCAAAGCATCAACCCCCTGACGCTTCGCCGCCGACCGCCCATTCCGCACCTATTCCGCTCGTCCCTGGAGACCCTGATGCGCACAACTTACTGCGGTGATCTCGATGTTGCTGCCCTTGGGCAGGAGGTCGCCCTGTGCGGTTGGGTCGATCGCCGTCGCGACCACGGTGGGGTGATCTTCATCGACCTGCGCGACCGCGCCGGCATCGTGCAGGTCGTGTTCGACCCCGACAGCGGCGATCACTTCACCACCGCCGATCGGGTGCGTAGCGAATATGTGGTGCGCATCCACGGCAGGGTGCGCGCGCGTACGCCGCAGACGGTCAACCCGCAGATGCCGACCGGCGCCATCGAGGTTTACGGCCTCGCCATCGACATCCTGAACAACGCCGAAACCCCGCCGTTCCAGCTCGACGAGCATGTGCGCGTCGGCGAAGACGTGCGCCTGCGCTATCGCTACCTCGACCTGCGCCGCCCGGAGATGCAGCGCAACCTGCAATTTCGCGCGCGCGTCACCAGCGCCATCCGCCGCCAGCTCGACGGTGCCGGCTTTCTCGACCTGGAAACCCCGATCCTGACTCGCGCCACCCCCGAGGGCGCGCGCGACTATCTGGTGCCGAGCCGCACCCAGGCCGGCAAGTTCTTCGCGCTGCCGCAGTCGCCGCAACTGTTCAAACAGTTGCTGATGGTCGCGGGCTTCGACCGCTACTACCAGATCGCGCGCTGCTTCCGCGACGAGGATCTGCGCGCCGACCGCCAGCCGGAGTTCACCCAGGTCGATATCGAGGCCTCCTTCGTCGATGCGCCCGCCATCATGGCGGTGGCCGAGAACCTGATTCGCGAGCTCTTTACCGAGGTCATGGCGATCGACCTCGGCCCCTTTCCGGTGATGACCCATGCCGAGGCCATGCTGCGCTACGGCAGCGACAAGCCCGATCTGCGCATTCCGCTGGAGCTGGTCGAAGTGGCCGACCTGATGACCGGCGTCGATTTCAAGGTATTCGCGGCACCGGCTGCCGACCCGGACGGCCGCGTCGCCGCACTGAAAGTGCCGGGTGGAAATGCGCTGACGCGCAAGCAGATCGACGACTACACCGCTTTCGTCGCCATCTACGGCGCGCGCGGCCTCGCCTATATCAAGGTCAACGACCCCGGTGACCTGGAGGACGGCCTGCAATCCCCGATCGTGAAATTTTTGCCGGTCGCGGTGCGCGCCGAGCTGTTGAAGCGCCTCGGCGCCGACGCTGGCGATCTGATCTTCTTTGGCGCCGACAAGGCCCGGGTGGTCAACGAAGCCCTGGGCGCGCTGCGCTGCCGGCTCGGTGCCGATCTCAACCTGTACACCCGCGCCTGGGCGCCGCTGTGGGTCGTCGATTTCCCGATGTTCGAGCGCGGTGGCGACGCCCGCTGGGCGGCGCTGCACCACCCGTTCACGGCACCCTGCGGCAGCGTCGAGGATGTCCGCGCCAACCCCGGCAGCGCGCTGTCGCAGGCCTACGACATGGTGCTCAACGGCACCGAGGTGGGCGGCGGCTCCATCCGTATCCACGACCGCGCGATGCAGGCGGCGGTGTTCGAGTTGCTGGGCATCGGTGTGGAGGAGCAGGCCGAAAAATTCGGTTTTCTGCTCGATGCGCTCAAATATGGCTGCCCGCCCCATGGCGGGCTCGCCTTCGGTCTCGATCGCCTGATCATGTTGATGGTGGGCGCCGACTCCATTCGCGACGTCATCGCCTTCCCCAAGACCCAGACCGCCCAATGCCTGTTGACCGATGCGCCGGGCACCGTCGCCAGCGCCCAGTTGCAGGAGCTGCATATCCGCCTCCGCGACCGGGCGACGGCTTCCTGAGTAACCGCATCGTCAATTCGGCACGGATAGACGGATAGAAAGGAATATCGCTCATGGCCGGCCATAGCAAATGGGCCAATATCAAGCACCGCAAGGCGGCCCAGGACGCCTCGCGCGGCAAGCTGTTCACCAAGTTGATTCGCGAACTGGTGGTGGCGGCGAAGACCGGCGGGCCGTTGCCCGAGGACAATCCGCGCCTGCGCACGGCGGTGGACAAGGCGCTGGGCGCGAACATGCGCCGAGATACCATCGACAAGGCCATTCAGCGCGGCGCCGGTGCCGGTGAGGGCGAAAACTACGAACAGGTCACCTACGAGGGTTACGGCGCCGGCGATGTCACTGAAAAGGAGGATGGCTCGGTGGAAGTCATTACGCCCTGGGAACAGTTCGCCCGTATCCGCGACGCGCTGATCGCCGAGGGCTTCGCGCCCGCGGATGCCGAGGTGACACTGCTGGCCGCGACGCGGAT
>CBDDRG010000335.1:0-10667 GCA_965232975.1 uncultured bacterium | reverse complement strand
AATCGCCACCCAGGCCGGTGCGCTCTACGATCAGTTCGCGCTGGTGGTGGAATCCTTCGATGATCTCGGCAAACACCTCGGCAAGAGCCAGGAGGCCTGGACGGCGACTCGCAACCGGCTGGTGCAGGGGCGCGGCAACCTAGTCAAGCGGCTCGAGGATATCCGCCTGCTCGGCGCCCGCACCCGCCGCCAGCTCCCGGCGCAGTTGCGCGAGGACAGCCTGGAGCAGGACGAGACGCCGCTGCTGGCACCGAACCCCGCGGATTGAGCGGTTTCAATCCGCCGTCGCGCTCGCCTTGGGTGCCGCTGTGTGCACCGCTTTCGCGGGCTGCGCCAGCGCCGGCTTCGAGAGCAGAAGAATCAGCGGCAAGGTCGCCAGTGCGATCCACATGATCAGGCTGAAATCCTGCAGATAGGCCACCATTGTCGCCTGCCGCGTGACCTCCGCATTCATCGCCACCAACCCCTGCGTGCTGTCGAGATTGAAGCTGCCCGCGGCGATCGCCTGTTGCAGCGCCAGGCGCGAGGGGTCGATGTGTTCGGCGAGCACGGCATGGCTGGCCTGGGTGTTGCGCACCAGCAGCGACACGACCATGGAGATACCGATGCTGCTGCCCAGATTGCGCATCAGGCTGAACAGCGCGGTGCCGTCGTTGCGGTAGCGCGGCGCCAGCGTCGAGAAACTGATCGTGGTCAAGGGTACGAAGATCAGGCCGAGGCCGAGCCCCTGCACCAGCCCGGTGCGTATCAGATCCCAGGTGGAGGTATCGAAATTGAACCCGGTCATTTCCCACATCGCCAGCGCGCTGAGCAGCAGGCCCGCGGTGATGGTGTAGCGCACGTCCACCTTGCCCGCGAGGCGCCCCACCAGCATCATCGAAAACATGGTGCCGATACCCCGTGGCGCGAGCAGATAGCCGGTGGTGAGCACCGGATAGTTGAGCAGGTTCTGTAAAAAGGAGGGCAGCAGCGCCATGGTGGCGAGAAGGATCACGCCGACCGCGAAGATGAAGATCAGCCCGACGCTGAAATTGCGATCGACGAACAGATGGCGGTCGATAAACGGGTGCTCGGCGGTGAACATGTGGGCGATGAACAGGTACAGGAACAGGGCGCTGAGGCCGGCCTCGACAACGATTTCCGGGCTGGCGAACCAGTCCAGGGTTTCGCCGCGGTCGAGCATCATCTGCAGCGCGCCGATGCCGAGGGCGAGAAACGCAAAGCCCAGCAGGTCGAAGCGGCGGCTGTGGTCGATGGGCGTCTCGCGCAGGAAGACGGCCATGCCGAGCCAGGCCAGAAGGCCAAACGGCAGGTTGATGTAGAACACCCAGCGCCAACTGTAATACTCGGTCAGCCAGCCACCCAGGGTCGGCCCCAGGATCGGGCCGACCATGACGCCCACCCCCCACATCGCCATCGCCTTGCCGTGTTGTTCCGGCGGGTAGGTATCCAGCAGCACCGCTTGCGACAGGGGCACCAGCGTCGCGCCGAACACGCCTTGCAACAGCCGAAACAGGACGATTTCGGTGAGGTTCTGGGCTGCGCCGCAGAGCATGGAGGCGATGGTGAAGCCGATCACCGCCCACATGAACAGGCGCTTGCGGCCCCACCGCGCGGCGACAAAGCCGGTCAGCGGCATGGTGATCGCGGCAGCGACGATGTAGGACGTCAGCACCCAGGAGATCTGATCCTGCGTCGCCCCCATCGAGCCCTGCATATGGGGCAGGGCGACATTGGCGATAGTGGTGTCGATGCCCTGCATGATGGTCGCGAGCATCACCGCAATGGCGATCAACCCGCGATTTGTGGCGACGGCGGCGTTCATGAAAGTGGGTTAACGCGGTTTGTCACAGCGACAGGCCAAGCCAGCTCCGCTGGTGCCCGGTATCGATCTCGACCTCGGCGCTGAGGCCCGCGCGCAGCGGCGGACCATCGGCCGGTCGCGCAAAATGAATGCGCACCGGTACCCGCTGGCTGATCTTGACCCAGTTGCCGGTGGCGTTTTGCGCGGGGATAACGGAGAACTCGGCGCCGGTGGCGGGGCTCAGGCTGTCGACCCGGCCCTGCCATTCGACATCGGAAAAGGTATCCACCTTGATGCTCACCGCTTGGCCGGGGCGGACATGGGTGAGGTCGGTCTCGGGGAAATTGGCTTCGATCCACAGATCGCCGTCGACGACCAGCACCATCGCGGTGGCGCCCACGGCCAGGAACTGCCCGGTTTTGGGTGTCTTGGTGACGGTGCCGGGCTTGACTGCGCGCACTTCGACACGAGCGAGATCGAGCCGCGCCTGCTCGAGATCGGCCAGCGCAGCAAGGTAACTCGGGTGCTGTTCGATGGGGGTGTCAATGCCGCCGCCCAGGGTCGCGGCGATACGGCGCAGATCCTGGGTCAACGCGGTGATTTCCTGGTCGGCAAGGGTGGCGGCCTGATCGGCCTTGTCCTTGTTGAGCGCGGATATGAACTGCTTGGCGGTGAGTTCGATAGCTCGCTGCTTGTCCTTACGGGCAAAATTGCGGCGCGTGCCGGCGAGGGCTATCTCAGCCTCTTTTTCGTGATAGCTGGCCTGGAGCGCCGCCAAATCCGAGCGCGTTTGGGCGAGTCTGGCTTCGGCTTTCGCAACGGCAATCTGAAAGGGGACGGAATCGAGCCGGAATAGCACATCACCCGCTGCGACCGCCTGGTTCTCCCGCACCAGCACCGCCTTGATGGTGCCCGCGACCTCGGCGCTGACCGGGATCTTATCGGCCTTGATATAGGCGTTGTCGGTGGCCACAAAGCGGCCGCCCTGCAGGTAGATGACCAGCGCCGTCACCGCAGCCAGTAGCGGAATTGCGATCAACAACAAAATACGGCGCAGGCGCGGCGGTGTCGCGAGGCGGTCGGTGGCGGCGTCAGGGCTGGCGTCGGCGGGGGCGGCAACGCTCATCGGCTTGCAACCTCGGCCGCTGTCGGCTGCCGTGGCGCCTGGGGCGAGAGGTTAGCGCGCATCTTGCGCAGCGCCGACAGCGCCAGTTCCGCTTCGTCCTCCGCCAAACCTTGCAATGAGTCGGCGCGGATGGTGGCGATCACGCGATTGATTTCGACCAGATGGGGCGCGGCCGCAGGGGTCAGAAACAGTTGATGGGCGCGGCGATCCGTCGGATCGGGGCGCCGCTCGACCAACCCGCGCTCACTGAGGTGGTCGATCAGACGGGCGAGCGTAATGGGCTGGACTTCGAGCAGCTCCGCGATCTCGACCTGGCGAATGCCCTCGTTGCGAGCAACGTAAATCAGGGTCCGTGCCTGCGCCAGGGTCATCCCGGTGCCGCGCAGGCGCAGACGGAAGGAGCGGCGAATGAGGCGCAATACGTCGGCGATCAGAAAACCTGCGCCGTCTTGGTCGATGACATTCATGGCGGTCAGCTCTAGGGGTAAGAAGGTTATAGATATAATAGCTAAATTATATTAGTTGCTCGGGCAGCATGACAATACTGTTGCCGAATAAAGACAACGGCGGGCATATGTCGGCGCTGAAACTGTCGGCGCTGAACCGACCGCTGGGGGCGTTGGGGCGGTGGCTGTCATCCGGGTGGCGATGCCAACGGATGTGGCCGCCCGGCGGTATCAGCACCGCAAAGCAACAACCCGTGGCTCGCCACGGCGCTGCGCGCCTCGCGATGACGAAGCAAATCAGTGTTTCTCTGGCTGGATATTGAAAAAGCTATCCTGCCCTTTTTCAACCCGGCTCGTCGCGGTACACGCCCGCGACAGCCTCAGAAGATCAAGCACTTAACGTGTTTGATCTTCGTGCAAGCCATCCTTGGCGTGCTTTAACAGGACGTTTAAAAGCGTCTTTCAGCGGCCGATCAGGTATCTGCGCGCGAACTCCGCGGGGACGAGATCAGGCGCAGAGCGCGCGGATCATTCCTTCGCACTGCTGTTGATCCATCAGGCGCGGCACCGGGTAGCCCGCCCCTTCCTTGGTCGCCTTGACGGCGATCGCCGGAATGTCCTGGGCTTTGAGCGCCGGCAGTTTGGCGTCGATGCCGAGGGTCTGGTTCAGCGCCTCGATGGCGCGAATGAAGTTGTCGGCCTTGCTGGCTGGCTCATCGCGGCGGCTGCCCAATTCCAGCAAATCTGCAAGCTCCGCGAGGCGCGGGATGATTTCGCCCTTGGAAAAATGCAGAACCTGAGGCATCACCACGGCATTGGCCCAGCCGTGGGGGGTGCCGTACCAGCCGCCGAGCTGGTGGGCGATGGCGTGGACATTGCCACACCCGGCGACGTTGATGGCCAGACCGGCGTAATAGGCGGCGATGGACATCTGCTCGCGGGCGATGACATCGCGCCCGTTGGCATAGGCGACCGGCAGGCTTTCGAAAATCATCTTGATCGCCATCTTGGCGTAGGCGTCGCTGCTGGGTTTGTGCCAGGGGCTGATAAATGCCTCGACCGCGTGGGTCAGCGCGTCCATGCCGGTGGCGGCGGTGATTGAGGGCGGCAGGCCGGTGATCAATTCGGGATCCAGTGCAATGGCTTTCGGGGTCAGTTTGGGGTCGCCGACAATGTTCTTCTGATGCGTGACCGGATCGGAGATCACTGCCCCAAAAGTCACTTCCGAGCCGGTGCCCGAGGTGGTGGGGATCGCGAACAGAGGTAGCGGCGCGACCTTGGCCTTGAAAAAGCCGATCATGGCGCGGACATTGCCGCCGTTGGTGGCTGCCGCCGCCATGGTTTTGGCGGTGTCGATGGACGAGCCGCCGCCGATGGCGAGGACGCTGTCGCAGCGATGTTGTTGCTGGACGGCCAGGCAGTTTTCGGCGAGATCGATGGTTGGGTCGGGCAGCACGCCGTCGTAAATGACGACTTCCACACCTTCCGCTGCCAAGACATCGGTGGCGCGGGCGACGATGCCGAGGTCGACCAGCGGCTTGTCGGTGACGATCAAGACCCGCTGCAGACCCAGGCGGGCGATGTGCTCGCAGAGTTTTTTGGTACTGCCGGCGCCCACGAAGGTCATTGGCGATGCGGCGGGGATAAATCTGATAAATCCGTGTAAAACAGCGATATAGGATTTGTGTTTGGCGACATCAATGAAGCTTGGCATGTGCGGTTTCCCCCTGTTCGGTTATTGGCGTGCGCACTGGCATGGCTGCCGCCTCGGGTCGCGGGCGCGGCGGCGCCGGTGGCAGGCAACACTTTAGGTTGCCGTCGGGGGGAGTCAAGAGCGAGCGGTGATGATCGAGGCGGGGAACGTGACCGGCCGGTGTCGCGCCGCGGTCCGGGATGCCGTCCGCGGTTGCGGCCGATATCACTCAATCCGCCTCCCGATCCGGCAGGCGCTGGAACTGGCGGCGCTGCTTTTTGGTGGGGCGCTGGCTGGCGCGGGGTTGTCCCGCGCGGTCGGCGCTGCGCGCGGCGAGCTGTTGCTCGCGCTGGGCGATACTGGCGGCGGTCTCGGCATACAGCCGCGTGGCTTCGGGGGCGCCCCGGCGCTGGTCGGATAGGGCGGCGACGACAATCTCCCGTTCCAGCCAGTCCTGGCGGATGCGCAGCACCATGCCGACGACAACGTCGCGGCTCGGTTTGGCGCGCTGGTCGTCAACCCGCACCTTGCCGTTTTCGATAGCGGTTTTCGCCAGTGTGCGGGTCTTGTAAAAACGCGCTGCCCACAGCCACTTGTCGAGGCGCACGCCAACATCGGCAGCGGCGTCTTCGCGTGTCTTGGCCATGGCAGTCGGCTCCGTCAACCAACGGGCAACAGCTCGCCAAAATGGTCGATCGCCGGAAAGCCCAACGCGGTGCGGGCGGCGGCGTTGCTGTCCGGTTGACGGACGCACAGCAGGTGGCGGATACCCTGGGCCCGCGCGGCGATCAGCATGGTTTCCGTGTCGTCGATGAACAGGGTGCGCGCCGGATCGAAATCCACCGCCTGCGCCAGCCGTTGCCAGAACCCCGCCGCTTCCTTGGGCGCGCCATAGTCGTGGGATGAGATCAACTGATCCAGCCGGCGGTCGATGCCGGTGATGGCGAGCTTCAGATTCAGGCTGTCGCGGTGGGCGTTGGTTATCAACACCCGGCGCCGCCCGCTGCGGCCGAGCTGGTCGAGGAATTCCCGCGCCTGCGGACGCTCGGCGATCAGGTGTTTGACCTCCTGCTTGAGCGCGACAATATCGAGTTGCAGCTCCCGCGACCAGAAATCGGTGCAATACCACTGAATGGTGCCGCGCCAATCGTCAAACCGCCGGTACAGGTCGGCCATCGCCAGGCTTGGGTCGAGGCCGTGGTGCTCGGCGTAGCGGCGGGGCAGGTGGTGCTGCCAGAAGTGGTTGTCGAAGTGGAGATCGAGCAAGGTGCCGTCCATGTCGAGCAGGACGGTGTCGATGGCGCGCCAGTCGATCATGGTCGATAATGCCCGCAATTTTGGGGGTGATGGCGACGGTTTGAGAATGTGTCGAGGCTACGAAGTATGACCACTGATTCCGGAATATTGAAGCGCCCCACCATCCTCAAGCGCAAACGCGTGGCGCAGACCCGGCTGTTTCAGGTCGAGCAACTCGATCTGCGGTTTGCCAATGGGGTCGAGCGCACCTATGAGCGCCTGTGTTCGGCGGGGCACGGCGCCGTGGTCGTGGTCGGCGTGACCGCCGCGGGCGGCGTGCTGCTGGTGCGCGAGTACAGCGCCGGCATGGACGACTATCAATGGGGGCTGCCGCGCGGGGCCATCGACTTCGGCGAGAGCAATCTCGAAGCCGCCAATCGGGAGCTGATGGAAGAGGCGGGTCACGGCGCGCATCGGCTGCGCTTTCTGAAAAGCATCCATCTGGTGCCGTCTTATATGCAGCGCAAGATCGACATCGTGCTCGCCGAGGATCTGTATCCCGAATCCCGTCCCGGTGATGAGCCCGAGCCGCTCGAAGTGATGGTGTGGCCTCTCGCCAACTTGGCGGAGCTGGTGGCGCGTGCCGATGTCACCGACAGCCCATCCATCGCCGCGCTCTATCTGGCCCGCGACTACCTCCGGGACACGTTGTCGCCGGTCGCGCGGACACTGGTGGAACCCGCGACAATTGCCGTAGCCGGAGGCTGAACATGGAGTCAAGCGTGTTAGAAGGGGTCATGGCGCTCGCGCAGCAGGCGGGCCGTGCCATTTTGCAGGTTTACCAGGGCGCGGATTTTGACGTGGCGACCAAAGGCGACGAATCGCCGGTGACCGCCGCCGATCTCGCCGCTCACGCCGTCATCGCGCCGGGCTTGAAAACCCTGCTTGCCGACACGCCGGTGCTGTCCGAGGAGTCGGTATTTCCGGATTACTCCGTGCGCTCGGGCTGGCGCCGGTACTGGCTAGTCGATCCCCTCGATGGCACCAAGGAGTTCATCCAGCGCAACGGCGAGTTCACCGTCAACATCGCGCTGATCGAAGATCATGTGCCAGTGCTCGGCGTCGTCCATGTGCCGGTTACCGGGGTGACTTATGCTGGCCGGCGGGGCCTGGGCGCATTCAAGGTCGATGGCGGCGTCCGCACCGCGATCCAACCGCGCACCATGGCGGCGCGAGCGGCAGCCGGACAGGGGGTGGTGGTGGTGGCGAGTCGCAGCCACGGTGGCGCCGCGGTCACCGCGCTGATCGACCGCCTCAGCGCGACGCTGGGCGCGGTCGAGACCTGTAGCATGGGCAGTTCGCTGAAGCTGTGCCTGGTCGCCGAGGGCAAGGCCGATCTCTATCCCCGGCTGGGCCCGACCTCGGAATGGGATACCGCCGCCGCCCAGGCCGTGGTGGAAGCCGCCGGCGGCATTGTGGTCGACAGTAGCCTGGAGCCCCTGCGCTACAACACTAAAGCCGAGCTGCTCAACCCGCATTTTTACGTTATTGGCGACGGCCAGTATCCTTGGCGGGAGCTGCTTGTCGGCTAGGCGCTGGTCGCAACCGAACGCGCCGCACGGTTCTTCGCAGGCGTGGATTCGACGCACACACTGCGGGACGATCGGCGGTTCGCGGGCACCGGTGGCGCCGGTCGCGGGCGCCGAGCGAACCAACTACATAATTAACCAGGGGAATCGGGATGCATGATTTTCGCCTAGCGCCGGCCGACGAGTTCAATCACACACCGACCGCCGACAGCAATTTCAACGAGAGTGTCTATGTCAACGGCTGGGATCCGGTGCGTCAACTGGGTGGCTGGATGCGCATCGGCAACCGGGTCAACGAGGGCCACGCCGAAATGCAGGTGTGCCTGTATCTGCCCGGTGGGCGGGTGGCGTGCCAGTTCCGGCGCCTGGAGCTCAGGACTAACGATGGTTTTGGTGTCGGCGGGTTGAACTACCGCGTCGTCGAGCCCTTCAACGCGGTGACCATGACTTACGCAGGGGAAGTCATGGTCCTCGATGACCCGCAGCTGCTGCGCGACCCCAAGCGCATGTTCAAGACCGCGCCGCGCGCGCATTGCGAGGTCGAATTCCAGCTCACCGGCCTATCTCCCCTGCACGGCGGCGAGCCGACCCGAGCCGATCAGGACACGCTGTACGGGCGGGATTTTTCCCTCGGTCATTTCAACCAGCACACCCGCACGCTGGCGCGCATCCGGGTTGGCGATGAGACCTGGGAGTTCGATGGCCTCGGCTGGCGCGACCACTCCTGGGGGCCGCGCTATTGGACGAACATCTACTTTTACCGGCTGTTCATCGCCAACTTCGGCACCGATCGCGGCCTGATGATCCTGAAGCGCACCGACCGTCAGGGCACCGTCCACCGCGGCGGCGTGCTCATGTTCGATGGCGACTACGAGGAGATCACCGATATCGATGTGATTACCGACTGGACGCCGAGCAAGGATCCCGAACGCATTCGCCTCGGGGTCAAAACCGCCAAGCGGGGCTGCCAGATCAGCGGCAGGGTGCTGACGCTGGCGCCACTGCGCAACCAGCGCCAGGTCGGCGAGCAATTGCTGGCCTGCCGCATCGCCGAGGGCTTCACCGAGTGGCAGTGGGACGACGGGCGCCCGGGAATAGGGATTACCGAATACATCGAGTTCCTCGAAGACGGCGAGCCGGTGGGCTGGCCGGTCTAGTGTCGATACGGCCGAAGTCGGTAGGCCCCGGATGAGCACGGCCGCGCGCAATCAGGGTGTAATCGACGCTCTGGTCCCCCGCCTGCAGGCGGCGGTGCGGCGCCGTTTTGGCGCTGCGGCGACGATCGCCGAGGTTCAGGTGGCGACCCTCGGCGCCTCCAACCGCACGCTGTTGTTTGATCTGGTGGAGCCCGCCGGGCGGCGGCGACTGGTGTTCCGCCAAGAGACCTACCGTTCGCCGGTGTCGCCGTTTCTGCCGCCGGCGGATCAGTATCGCATTCTGCAGGTGGTGCATCGCCACGGTCTGCCGGTGCCGGCGCCGGTGTTCGAAGTCGATCCCGAGGACGAGCTGGAGCGGGGCTTTGTGATGTCCTGCATCGCCGGCGAGACCTTGCCCAAGAAGCTCCTCACCGACGCCGCTTACGCCACCGCCCGCGCCCGCTTCGCGGCGCAGACTGGCGAGTTTTTCGCGCGGCTGCACGCGATTCCGGTCGCCGAGTTGCCGTTTCTGGCCGCCACCGCCGATTCCCGCGATCCGCTGGCGGCACAGGCGGCGCGCTACGACAGCTACGCTGAATACCACCCGGCCATCGACGTCGGCATTCGCTGGCTGGAGCGCCAGCGACCGCCGCCGCGGCCGCCGAAGTTGATCCACGGCGACTACCGCACCGGCAACCTGATCCTGCAGCCCGACGGCATCGTCGGCGTGCTCGACTGGGAGTGCACCCACCACGGCAGCGCGATGGAGGACTTCGGCTGGGTGTGCCTGCGCTCCTGGCGCTTCGGCCATATCGACCGCCCGGTGGGCGGCATGGGCCAGCGCGCTGACCTCTATGCGGCCTACGTGGCCAACGGCGGCGAGCCCGTGGATGTCGACGAGGTGCGCTGGTGGGAGATTTTCGGCTCCCTGAAATGGGCCGTGCTCAACATCATGCAGGCCGATGGCCATGTGCGCGGCGAGCGCCGCTCGCTGCCCTTCGCCTGCTGTGGCCGCAACGCCGCCATGATCGAATACGACATGCTGATGACCATCAATGGCCAGTACCAGTGACCAGTACCAGTGAATGATCGGCAGTGACAGCCTCGCCATGAGTGACCCGCGATGACCCAGGATCGACCGGACCTTCAGGAAATTCTCACCACTGTCGCCGAGTTCGCGCGGGGAGTGGCGGCGCGCAGCGAAGGCGGCGAGCGCTACGATGCGCTGTGCGCGGCGTTTCTGATGGAGGTCGCGAAGCGCGAATTGACCGTCGGCGACCTCGCGGAGCGCCGCCAGCGCAAACAGCTCAACGCGCTCACCGGGATGCCGCCGGGCACCGACCTGTACGCCGATTTCTGCACCCGCGTGCGCGCGGGCGGGCTGGATGCGGATTGGGAACAGTCCTTCGCGTTCGCCCTTGTGCAGGTCATCGACAAGGTCGCGGTCACCAACCCCGAGTATCTGGAGCCCCTGCACCGGCGCTAGCCCTGCGCCGCACGCCGGCAAATATCCGTTCAATTTCTACCATCAAACCAGCAAAGAGGAGTCAATCATGTCCGGAATAGTCGAGGGTAAGGTCGCCGTGGTCACCGGTGGCGGCGGCGGCATCGGTCGCGCGGCATCCATCATTTTTGCG
>CBDDRG010000334.1:0-12131 GCA_965232975.1 uncultured bacterium | reverse complement strand
AATTGGGGCGGCGGTCATAGAACGTACCCTGACGAAACGGCGCAAGAATATACGATGTCACCGGCGGCTGTGATTTTGTGTCACCCCCGGCCCCGCCTGCCCGCATGGTGGATAAAAATACCGGTGGCGATTCTGCAGATTATTATAGGTTTTGCTGCCCGTCAGTTCCGGCCAAATAATCTGGCGTATAATAGGAATGATTATCACTGCTGAGCCATTCTCTTGAGTCTGCGCCTATCCCAGCTCGCCAACGGCATCACCGCCCAGGTCAAGGCTGTCGAGCCAACCTCGGCTGCGGACAGTATCGCCAGCCGGCTGATGGAACTGGGCTTCGTCGCCGGTGAGACGGTGCGCGTGCTGGCGGCCGGGCCCATGGGTGGCGAGCCATTGTTGGTTCAAATTGGCTACACGCGCTTCGCGCTGCGCCGCGCCGAGGCCGCTCGGGTCGCAATCGAGATCGCGGGGCGCTGATGGCGAGCTTGCGTATCGCCCTGGTCGGCAACCCCAATTGCGGCAAGACGGCGCTGTTCAATCAGTTGACCGGCAGCCGCCAGAAAGTCGCCAATTACGCCGGCGTGACTGTGGAACGCAAGGCGGGCCGATTCACCGCGCCCTCGCAAAAAGTCATTCAAGTGCTTGATCTGCCGGGCGCCTACAGTTTGACGGCGACCAGCCCGGACGAGGCGGTGACCCGCGACGTGATCCTCGGCCGCTTTCCGGGCGAACCGGCACCCGATTTGCTGGTCTGCGTTGCCGATGCCACCAATCTGCGCCTGCATTTGCGCTTTGTGCTTGAAGTGCGGCGGCTGGGCCGCCCCATGGTGTTGGCCCTCAACATGATCGACGCCGCCCAACGCCGCGGTATCCGCATCGATCGCGAACTGTTGCAGCGGGAGCTGGGAATGCCGGTGGTGGAGACCATCGCCGTGCGCAGTGGCGGCGCGAGCGCGCTGATCGAGCAACTGGATCGGGCACCGCCACCGGGATCAGTCCCAACTGTGGAGGTGCCGGCAGCGAACGTCGATCTGCACGCCGAAGTCCAGCGCCTGCTCAGCCTTGCGGTCACCATGCCCCAGGTGACCGAAGCCCGCGACGATGCCATCGACCGCTGGGTGTTGCACCCCGTGTGGGGTCTGGCACTGCTCACCGCGGTGATGTTTTTGATGTTTCAGGCGGTGTTCGCTTGGGCGGCGCCGCTGATGGACGGCATCGACCGGACGGTGACCGCCGCTGGCGACGGTCTGCGCACGCTGCTGCCGGACGGCCCGTTGCGCAGTCTGCTGGTGGATGGCGTGATCGCCGGCGCTGGCAGCGTCATTATCTTCCTGCCACAGATACTGTTCCTGTTCCTGTTCATCCTGATCCTGGAAGAATCCGGCTATCTGCCCCGCGCTGCCTTTCTGCTTGATCGTTTCATGGTTGGCGCCGGGCTCACCGGCCGCTCCTTCATCCCATTGTTGTCGAGCTTCGCCTGTGCCATTCCCGGCATCATGGCGACGCGCACGATCCAGGATCCGCGCGACCGACTGACTACCATCCTGGTGGCACCGCTGATGACCTGTTCGGCCCGCCTACCGGTCTATACGCTGTTGATCGGCGCTTTCATCCCGCGCCAGACCCTGGCCGGCGTTTTTAATCTCCAGGGGCTGGTGCTGTTTGCGTTGTATGTGGCAGGCATCGGCAGCGCGTTGGCAGTGTCCTACGCGCTCAAGCATCTGCGTCGCGATACCACCGAGCACGCGCTGCTCCTCGAACTGCCGTCCTATCGGCTGCCAAATCCGCGCGATATCGCTCTCGGACTCTACGAGCGGGCGCGCACTTTCCTGCGTCGGGTTGGCGGTATCATCCTGTCGCTAACCGTGCTGCTGTGGTTCCTGTCGAGCTATCCGGCGCCGCCAACGGGCGCACCCGGTGCCGCCATCGACTACAGCTTCGCCGGCCGCGTCGGCCACTGGCTGGAAGTGGTGTTCGCGCCGATCGGGTTCAACTGGCAGATTAGTGTGGCGCTGATTCCTGGTCTCGCCGCGCGCGAAGTCGCGGTCAGCAGCCTCGCCACAGTCTACGCCGTGTCCGGTGCCGACACCGCAGCCGCCGCCGAGCTGACACCGATCCTCGCCGCCCAGTGGTCGTTGGCCACGGCGCTGTCGCTGTTGGTCTGGTACATCTTCGCACCGCAATGCCTGTCCACCCTGGCAGTCATTCGCCGCGAAACCAATTCGTGGCGAATCGCGGGTATCTCCGCCGTTTATCTGTTCGGGCTCGCCTACGCCGCATCGTTTCTCACCTTCCAGATCGCGAGCGCACTGTCATGACCGCGCGAATCGCCTACGACCTTTTGCAAGGCCTGCTGCTGGTGGCGGTACTGGGTGCGAGCTGCGTCTACCTGCTCAACCGCGCAGCACCGAAGGCCATGGTGGCTGTGCGGCTGCGGGTGTCGCAGTCGTTATCTGAACCACAACGCCCGGCCTGGCTGCGCCGGCTGGCATCACGCTTGGCGCCCCTCAGTTCCGTTGGCAACAGTAGCGCCTGCGGCCAATGCGGTGGCTGTGCCAAGCGGCCCGCCAGCACTGACCGCAGCGGGGATGAAGCCACAGATTCCTAGCGCGGCGCTTCCGCTATCGGCGCTGCGCCGAGACAGCCAGCCAGTTGCTCGCCGATGCCCGCAAGGAAGTCGCCGTAGGCCCCGGAACCGGGTTTAACCCCAGCACCAAAAGGATCGACCACCGCGAGCTTGGCGCCGAGCCGGCGCGCCATCGGTTGCATCTGGCCGATGTGGCCAGGCTCCGTTACCAGACATTTGACGCCGGTCTCCGCGAATAGCCGCTCCATCGCGCGCGCGCCGATGCCGCGGTCACCGGCATCGGTGAAATAGCCGACCTGGCGCAAGCCGAAGGCCGCGACAAAATGCCGCAGCCCGTCGTGATCGACGACGAATTTCTGCTGTTTGACCGCCCGCAGACGCCGGTCTATTGACGCCTGGGTTCGCACCATCAATTCGTCAAAGATCATCGCCCTGGCACGCAGCGCCTCTTGCTGTCCGGGATGGGCCTGGATGAGCCAGTCGGTCACAGCGCGGGCGATGACCGCGGCGTTGACCGGACTCAGCCAGATATGCGCGTCGCGAATGTTGGCGCTGTCGCCCGGCTGGGCTGGCGGCCACTGCAGCGCCGGCAAATCGACTGCGGTAATGACCCTGGCGCGGTCGCGCACGGCGATGCCATCCACGAGCGCGCTCTCCATATCGGGTCCGATCCAGAGCACCAGATCGGCGCTGTCGAGCAGGCGCCGACCCGACATTTGCAGCGCCCAATGATGCGGGCTATCGCCGTCCGGCAGCAGTTGCCGAACTTCGACAATGTCTCCCGCGACTGCCGCGACGATCAGCGTCAGCGGCTTGAGGGTGGTGAGCACCAAGGGCTTGGCGAAGGCCGGCGCGGCGAGCAACAGCAGCAGTATCGCTAGTCGGCGCATAGGGCGAGAAATTATCCGGATAAGAGGCAACGCCTGCTGCAATGCTGTAGCCAACCCCCTAGGAGCCTGCCGGACTTGAGACTGTCCTGCTGCGGAAAAGCCGAATTTGGTCATATTTTGCGCAAATTTTCGTTGAATAGTCCCCGCTATTCGCCGCAAATTTCCCCAAAATCTGCCTCAAATTGGACTTTCCCTTGCTACGGACGCTCAAGTCCGACAGGCTCCTAGCGCCGGTCGGTGAAACAACCTGTGATAGGGTAAACTGGATACATCATAACATCACAATCCCAACGCGATCGCCAGCCAGGAGCCCGCAGTGCTGACCAATTCGACGGTGGCCTATCAGGCCCACGACCATAGCCGCTGCCTGCATGCCGCGCTGATTCAGGCGGTCAGCCGTTGTGACAGCCGCACCGTCAAACTGACACCAATCCGCGAATCGGTATTGCGGTTGATCTGGCAGAGCCATCAACCGATCAGTGCCTACACCCTCATCGATCAGCTATCCCAGGCCACCGGCAAGCGGATATTGCCGCCGACCGTCTATCGCGCACTGGATTTCCTCCGCGACATGGGCCTGGTTCACCGCCTCGCCTCCCGCCATGCGTTTATCGGCTGCCCCTTTCCCGACAGCGCCCACAGCGACTTGTTCCTGGTCTGCCGCCAATGCGGCAGTGCCGCCGAATGCAACGCCGAGGACATCGACAACCTGGTCAGCGCGACCGCGCGCCGCGCCGGGTTCGCGGTCGAAACCAAAACCCTGGAGCTACTCGGGCTGTGCAGCCAGTGCCAGGGCGTGAGTCCGTGACGGCGCCACTGATTGCGCTGCGCGGTGTCGCCAAAGCCTATGGCGACCGCAAGATTCTCGATGCCGTCGATCTGGCGCTGTTGCCCGGACAGATTCTCACCCTGATCGGCCCCAACGGCGCCGGCAAGACCACGCTGGTCAAGATCGTGCTCGGGCTGTTGGCACCCGATGGCGGCGCCGTGGAGCGCACACCGGGTTTGCGTGTCGGCTACATGCCGCAACGGCTCGCCATCGATCCGACCCTGCCGCTACGGGTGAAACGCTTCCTGCAACTGGCCGAGCCAGATTCTCACCGCTGCGCGCTGGCTCTTGCCGAAACCGGCATCCCCCATCTGCTCGACCACCCGGTGCAGTCTTTGTCCGGTGGGGAAACACAGCGCATGCTGCTCGCCCGGGCATTGCTGCGCCAGCCCAACCTGCTGGTTCTCGACGAGCCTGTGCAGGGCGTCGATGTAGCGGGTCAGGAGGCACTGTATCAGTTGATCCACCAGCTCCGCGCTCGCCTCGGCTGTGGCATCCTGATGGTGTCCCACGATCTCCACCTGGTGATGGCGGCGACCGATCAAGTCGTGTGTCTGAACCGCCATGTGTGCTGCCAAGGCAGTCCGCAGCAGGTCTCCATCAATCCCGCTTTCGTTGAGTTGTTCGGCACCCGCACCGCGCTGTACGCGCACAACCACGACCATGTGCACGACGCCCTGCACGGCAATCAGGTGGTGCCCGACCCCGCACACCACCATGCCTGAGTTCCTGATCCTGGCGCTGCTCGCCGGCACCGGCGTCGCCGTCGCGGTCGGCCCGTTGGGCTCCTTGGTGGTATGGCAGCGCATGGCCTACTTCGGCGACACCCTCGCCCATGGCGCGCTGCTCGGCATCGTCGTCGGCCTGTGGCTGGCCATCAATCCGACCTTCGCGGTCATCCTGGTCAGCGTTGGTATCGCGCTGGTGCTGATCGCGTTGCAGAACCAGCGCCAGATCGCCACCGATACCTTGCTCGGCATCCTGTCCCACAGCGCGCTCGCCTTCGGCCTGGTCTTTCTGGCCCTGATTCCGGGCGCCCGCGGCAATATGGAAAACCTGCTGTTTGGCGAGCTGCTCACGGTCACGCCAGCGGAAGTCGCAATAATCTGGCTGACCTCGGCGCTGGTGCTCGGCGTCCTTTACGGGCTGTGGCGACCGCTGCTCGCCACCGTGGTGCATGAGGATCTCGCCCAGGTTGAGGGCGTGCCGACCCAGCGCGTCGCCGCCATCCTGAAGCTCTTGCTGGCCCTCGTCATCGCGATCGCGATGAAGGTGGTGGGCGTGCTGCTGATTACCGCGCTGCTGATCATCCCGGCCGCCACCGCACGGCGATGCGCGCAAACGCCAGAGCAAATGGCGGTGTTCGCCAGCGTCGCGGCCGCGCTCAGCGTCGGCGGCGGCCTGGCCGCGTCCTGGTTCGCCGATACCCCGGCGGGGCCCTCCATCGTCGCCAGTGCAAGCTGCCTGTTCGCCATTTCCGTCCTGCACCGCCGCTAGGAGCGCTGGCAAATATCCAGCGTCGTCTTCTTTTTAAATAGGGCTACCCATGTCGTAGGTGTGTCAGCGGTCAGATATAGGCTACACGCCGCTTGGCGATCGCTGACCCTTGTCATGATGACAACTACGCAACCCAGTGTCTGTACTGAGGTTCGGGAGCGGCCCCTGATTTCAGTATCAGGGGCCAGCGAGCGTCAGCACCAGAGACACCGGCACGGCTGTCGCGATGCCCTGAAGATTGGCGAGCTTGCGCAGAGCTTCAATGCCATCGCCCAAGCCAAAAGCCTTGCCATCGACAATGACGGGCTGCTCGGTCGCCACCAACCAGTGGCCGTCGGCGAGGTGGGTGATGCGCAGCGTCGCTGCCAGTTGCGCGCTGACGCCGTGGAGATCGAGCGTTACCGGCGTAGCGAGCACCAGGCTCTCGCCCACCGCCAGCGCCTGCACGGGCGCGGGATCAAACTTGAACTGGGCGCTCGCTTGCGGAAATTTGGCAGTGTCGAAAAGCGCGCTACGCATGCGCTCGTCGCGGATCGCGATGCCGGTATCCACGCTGTCCAGTGCAATTTGCAGGTTTGCGCTACCGTCCGCGCTCACCTCGCCCATCAATCCGGTGAAGCGATGCACTTCCGCCACCGCATTGTTCTTGACGCTGACAAAGGTCAGCCGCGACGCGCCGCCGGCAATCGTCCAGCCCGCCACAGCCGTGCCCGCGGATTTGGGTTCGTGACCTGAGGGGTGATCCGCCATGGTGACGCCCGCCAACGACGCACACAGTGCAAGGGCTACGCCGCGCACCAGGATCGAAACATTTGTTTGACTGAACGGATTCATCGACTCCTCCGAGTGACTGGATGACTTTATTCCCGCTTGGACTGCGACCGGGTCAACCTCATCGTCTTGCGGCCTGCGCCACTTCAGGACTGCGCTGCTGCATCGCCGCCGGCTCCGATCCGCGTTGCTGTACCAGCGCGGCGCGGGTTCGCCACCCGGAGCATAGCGGACGCGAGGCCATCTCGCCGGGATTATGGCTTTTCCGTGTCAGAGAGTAGCTTCGCATGTGCGCTTACTGTCAGCATTGCGCGAGCTCCGCGCGCAAGCTGGCCATCGCCGCCGCGTAGTCACCCGCACCAAAAATTGCCGAGCCGGCGACAAAGGTATCCGCACCCGCCCGGGCAATCGCGCCAATGTTGGCTGCGGTAACACCGCCGTCGATTTCCAGGCGGATCGGCCGGCCACTGGTGTTGATCAATGTCCGCGCCTCGGCCAGCTTGGCGAGGATGGCGGGGATGAATTGCTGACCACCGAACCCGGGGTTGACCGACATCAATAGCACCATGTCGAGCTTGTCTAGCACATAGCGGAGCGCTTCCAGCCCAGTCGCTGGATTCAGCACCAGTCCCGCCTTACAACCCAGGTCGCGAATCAGTTGCAGGGATCGATCCACGTGCCGCGAGGCCTCGGGGTGAAAGGTGATCCAGGACGCCCCCGCCTCGGCGAACTGACGGACCATGGCGTCCACCGGCTCCACCATCAGGTGCACGTCAATGGGCGCGGTGACGCCATAGCGACGCAACGCCTTGCACACCGCGGGCCCAATGGTGAGATTGGGAACATAGTGATTGTCCATGACATCAAAGTGAATCATGTCGGCGCCGGCCGCCAACACGGCATCCGCCTCCGCACCGAGACGGGCAAAATCAGCGGATAGAATGGAGGGCGCGATCAGATAATCGAACATGGGGGCTATACCAGGTCAGGTGTCTGAAAGTCTGCGCAGAAACGGGTTTTTCTCTGAGAGCCGGTTCCAAATCCTTCTTGAGGGCGCATAGCGGCGTTAAAACTCGCCTCAAAATGCTCACATACGCAGTGTATGCTACGCCTTTTTTGGTCAAGTTTGTCTTGCGTCGCATCCCCTGATCGAGGTTTTGAACAGACTCTGAGCTCTGGTCGCGCGCGCCGAGATGTACGTGCAGTTCAGAGCCCTACCTGGCTCGACCGGCTTCCCGCCATGAGCCGAAAACACCGTGCTCAATCGGGTGGAACGCCGCACCGAGAGATCGCGCGACCGGCTGCCAACTTGAGGCCGCGCCAAGGCTCGACGGGTTGTCGCCCTCCCCCGGGGGCAATACTGCTAAGCCAGCGGCTCGGGCGCAGCTTATTCGAGCGTAGCCCGCAGCGAGCGCCAGACCACGCGTATGCTGCCGTGCTCGTGCGGTGGGCGCAGGTAGCCGACAAGGTTGCCGGTGGGGTCGATCAGTGCCAGATTGGCGGAGTGCTCGACCTGGTAGGCATCACCTGCGCCCGCAACCGGGTTATAGGCCAGCGCCAGAGCGCTGGCGAACTTGGCGATTTGCGACGCCTCTCCGGTGACACCGACTAAATCCCGGTTAAAGCGCGCCACATATTCGGTCAGCACGGCAGGTGTATCCCGTGCTGGATCAACGGTCACCAGCAATATCTGCAGCGCCTGTTTTTCGTCATCCTTGAGTTCGCCGTACATCTTCGCCAGTGTCGCCAACGTGGTCGGGCACACATCCCCGCAGTGGCTGAACCCAAAAAACACCAGCGACCACTTGCCTTTCAGGTTAGCGCTGCTGAACGGCCGCCCCCGGTGATCGACGAGCGCGACGGCGGCGACGGCGCGGGAGCCAGGCAACATGATCGCGCCGTAGCTGCGCAACTGGTATTCGTTGAGGATTCGCGGGCTGGATAGCTTGTTGACCAGCCCGGCCACGGCGAGCAGCGAAAATATGACTATCGCAACTACGGTGAGTCGAATGTTGCGTCGGGTCGGGTCGGCCATTTAACCCGACTCGGCGAAGGCCGGCACGATCAAATAGTGATCGACCAGCATGATGCCGAACAGCGCCAGCAGATAGACGATCGAGTACCAGAACGTGGTCATGCCGGTGTCGGGCTTGGGCGCCACCATCAAGACGATAGCCCAGTACAGAAAGCCTGCGCCCAGCACCAAGGCGCCGAGCAGATACAACCAGCCGCTCATGCCGGTCAGAAACGGTAGCACAGTGATCAGAATAAGCAGGATCGTATACAGCAGGATGTGCAGCTTGGTGTAGCTCTCGCCGTGCGTGACCGGCAGCATGGGAATGCCTGCCCTGGCGTATTCATCCTTGCGGTGCAGCGCCAGTGCCCAGAAATGCGGCGGCGTCCACGCGAACACGATCAATGCCAACAGCAGCCCATAGCCGTGAATCTCACCGGTCACCGCGGTCCAGCCCAGCAGCGGCGGCGCGGCACCTGCCAGCCCGCCGATCACGATGTTCTGCGGCGTCGCCCGTTTCAGAAATAGCGTGTACACCACCGCGTAACCGAGCAGTGACGCCAGCGTCAGCCAGGCGGTCAGCGCATTGATCCAGATCAGCAGCACCGCCATGCCAAGCGCGCCCAGTACGATCGCAAACGCCATTGCCCGCGCCGGCGCGACCCGCCCTCTGGCCACCGGCCTGTTCAGCGTCCGCGCCATTTTCACATCGATGTGGCGGTCGACCAGATGGTTGACGGTGGCGGCCGAGGCCGCGCACAGCGCGATGCCTAGGTTGCCGAGCACCAGCGCCGGCCATGGCACCATGCCGGGTACAGCGAGAAACATGCCGATAACCGAGGTCACGATCATCACAGTGACCACGTTGGGTTTGCACAGCTCCAGGTAATCGCGCCAAACCGGCTGTTCGCTTTCGAGATTCACGCCGCTCATACCCGCTGCTCCGGTTGAACTGGTTGATCTGGCGCCCGTGCCGTCCAGATTTTCATCGCCAGGGTTACCAGGGTCAGCAACAGCAGCGCGCCGCCGGCGTTGTGCGCCACCGCGACCGCGAGAGGTATCGCGAGCAGCACATTGCTGATGCCCAGCACGACCTGAGCACCCAGCGCGAGCAACAGTATTATCACCACCCGCTGGCTGCTGCGATCACGGATACGCCAGAACGCGGCGCTCAAACCGAGGATATAAAGCGCGGTCACCAATGCGCCTAGCCTATGCATGAAATGAATCGCCACCCGGGCGTCGTTTTCAAGCAAGCCCCCGAGATAATTGGGGCCGACATCCTGAAGCACATTGAAGCCCTGGGCCAAATCCATGGGCGGCAGCCAGCGGCCGTGGCAGGTCGGCAGATCGGGACAGGCGAAGGCGGCGTAATTCGATGTCGTCCAGCCGCCCAGCGCGATCTGCAGGGCGACCAGAATCAGGCCGCCGGCGACCCAGGGTTTCAAACCTCGCACCCGCCTGCGCACGGTTGCATCGAGTTGCCAGCGCGCATTGCCCAGACGCAGACTCAGCAGCCACAGCAGCGCCAGCACTGCCATGCCGCCCAGCAAATGCAGTGTAACCACCTGAGGCCACAGTTTCAGCGTCACGGTCCACATGCCGAACAGGCCCTGCCAGACCACCAGAAACAACAGCAGCAAGGCGTGGCGCCACGGATAATCGCGGACCTTGCGCTGGCGCCAGGCGATAACCGTCAGCGCGACAATCAACAGACCGAGCAAGCTCGCGAAATAGCGGTGCACCATTTCCGGCCAGGTTTTATCGTGTTCGACCGGGGCGTCGGGGAATGCGGCCTCCGCGGTGGCAACCTGCGCCGGAGTTTGCGGCCAGGACAAATGGCCATAGCAACCGGGCCAGTCCGGGCATCCGAGCCCGGCATCCGACAGCCGTGTGAAGGCGCCCAGCACGATGACGACCAAGGCGACGCAGGTCGCTATCAACGCGAGCCAAAACCCGCGCCGACGGCGCGGCCGGACGCCGGGCGATGCACCGATAGCTGTCATTGGTCTCAGTGCTCGGGGGAATATTTCATCAGATGGTTGAGATCCGCGAGCATGTCCTTACCGCCGTGGGCCGGCAGATAGGCCAGCATTGCCATGCCGCCCTGATCGACGACATACACCTTCATCGTCTCCCCATCCCAGGGCGCATTGGTGCCCGCCAGCAGGTTCGCAAACGCATTCCTATCGCCGCTCAAAACGACCAAGTGGGGGTGTTCTGCGCGCAATTGCGCCAGCGTATCGGCATCGAGTGGATCCCCCAGATTCAACAACAGACGATCGAGTCGGTGAGCATGTTTGTCGAGGCGGACATGGATCTGACGAGTCAACAGCAGGCGCTCCCGACAAGCCTGCCGACAGCCGTCCGCAATGGGCAACAACAGACGCCAGGCCGCGCGCTGGTCGCTCAACTTCCAGGGCTTACCCTGCTCGTCGGTCAGGCTGAGTTTATTTAGCGGGGTCGCCGGGGTCAGCAGCAACCCCTTGTTGCTGGTCCCGAGCAGATCCAACAGCCAGCGCGTTTGCGCTTCGTTTTTGGGAAAGACCAGAAACGCACCGAATAGCACGGTGGCGGTGACGCCGACAATCAACCAGAACTGCAATCGCGATTTTTGCTGCACAGAATTAGCCATGTGGTTGGGATGATCGACGCAGCAGCGCGGCCAGATTCGAATTGGCGAACACCGTCAGCACCAGCAGCGTCGCGGCGAGTGCGAACCACTGCACCGCATACCCGACATGGGTGCTGGGCGGCAGGTTGACGATCTCCCAGCCCGGTTCGAGACCGGGGCTGCCACTGGCTTCCAGGCGCAGGCTGTACGGGAACAGCTCCACCCCCAGGCGCTCGGCGAGCCGCTCTGGCTCGACGTGCTGGATGATCTGCGGCCACACCCCCGGTTGCCATTGATCGTCACCCAGAGCAAATGGCTTGCCCGGGATTCGATACAGATAGCCGGTGAGTTTGAAGTCTCCCGTCAGCGACGGCACTACCGGCACCACCCGGCGGTCGAGCCCGCCCGCAATCCAGCCCCGATTCACCAGCAGCCAGCGGCCCTCGTCGGTGCGCAACGGCGACACCACCTCGTAGCCCGGGCGGCCGTTACGGACGCGGTTATCGACGAGGAAAAACCGCTCGTTATCGAGCTCGCCCGCCGCCACTACGCGCAGGTAGTGGTTGTCAGCGGCGGCCTTGACGTCGGCGAAAGGCACTGGCGCCGCGGCTTCCCGCGCGGCGTGGACAGCGAGTAAGGCGCGCTTGTCGGCGGCCCGATGCAGCTGCCAGAAGCCCAGCACGACAGTCACCGGCAGCACACAGAGCGCCAGCGTCAGAATCCGGTAGTTCAGGCGCCAGCGGAAGCGTTGCGCGCCCGCATCACCGTGCTCCGCATCCATTTGTGGTTAAATCACCAGCCCCAAAAAACAAGCGCTGGAATTTTTGGCATGTGGCTGAAAGTCATCATCGTAATACTCTTTATCGGCGTCTTGATCAGCCTGACCAGCGGCCTCTATTTCCTGATGAAGGACGTCGGCAGCACCCGCAAACGCA
>CBDDRG010000333.1:0-5473 GCA_965232975.1 uncultured bacterium | reverse complement strand
CGAGCGCCGCCGGCGCCTGGGCGTTGAGCGCCTGCGCGCCCAGACTGCCGCCGAGCACCAGCAGCCGCGCACGGGCGCCGGCGACCGGGGCAGTGCGCGCCGGCAGCGCGGCGATCTCCGCGCGCACCGGGTTGCCGCAGGGTTCGCCGCCCGCCAAGGCCCCCGGAAAGGCGGCGAGAACGCGGGTCGCAATGTGCGCCAATAACCGGTTGGTGCTGCCGGCGATCGCATTCTGTTCGTGGATCACCAGCGGGATGCCGAGCAGGCGCGCGGCGACGCCGCCCGGGCCCGACGCGAAACCGCCGAAGCCGAGCACCACCTGCGGCCGCACCCGGCGCAGCGCCAGCAGGGCCTGCGCCAGCGCCTGCAGCACCTGGGCGCCGGCGATCAATTTGCGCCCCAGGCCCTTGCCGCGCACGCCGGCCACCGCCACATAAATGATGGGAAAATCGCGCGCCGGCACCAGCCGCGCCTCGATGCCGCGGCGGGTGCCGAGCCAGGTCACGGCGCAGCCGCGAGCGCGCAATTCGTCCGCCACCGCAAGCGCCGGAAAGACATGGCCGCCAGTGCCGCCCGCCATGATCAGCACCCGCTTAGTCTCCGGCCCGGTCATCGGAAACCTTCTCGCGCGGCGTTGCTGGTGGGGTTGTTTCAATACCGATGCGCAGCACCAGTGCGAGCATTGCCCCGCACGCCACCAGACTGCTGCCACCGTAGCTGAGCAGCGGCAGCGTCAGCCCCTTGGTCGGCAGCAGGCCGGAGGCGACGCCGATATTGATGAAGGCCTGACCGGCGATGGACAGCCCGACACCGAATGCCGCGTAGGCGCCAAACCAGTTTTGCCGATCGGCGGCACGGCGGGCGATGGCGACGGTGCGCGCCACCAGCAACCCGAACAGCGCCAACATCGCCACCACGCCGATAAACCCGAACTCCTCGGCGAAGATCGCGAAAATGAAGTCGGTGTGCGCCTCCGGTAGATAGAACAGCTTTTGCACACTGTTGCCGAGCCCGACGCCGAACCATTCGCCGCGGCCAAAGGCGATCAGCGATTGGGTCAACTGGTAGCCGCTGTTGTATTGATCGGCCCAGGGGTCCAGATAGGTGCGCAGGCGCTCCATTTTGTAGGGCGAGGTGACTGCGACCAGCGCGAGCGCGGCGCCGCCGCCGAGCAGCAGCAGGCCGAACTGCCACAGCCGCACGCCGGCCAGAAACAGCATGCCCAGCACCGTGCCGCAGATCACCACGGAGGCGCCGAAATCCGGCTCCAGCAGCAACAGGCCCACTACCGCGCCGAGCACCGCCATCGGCAGCATGAAGCCGCGCCACTGCTCGCGCAGGCGCCGCTGGTGGCGATGCAGATAGGCCGCGATAAACACCACCAGCGCCAGCTTGGCGATCTCCGATACCTGTAGCGACAACGACCCCAGGCCGAGCCAGCGCCGGCTGCCGTTGATCTCGCGACCGATGCCGGGGATCAATACCACCACCAGCAGGCCCAGCGTCGCCAGTAGCAGCGTGCTGCTGTGGTCGTACCAGAAGCGCAGCGGAACGCGGACGATCACCAGCGCGGCACACCCACTGAGTGCCAGGTACGCGAGGTGGCGTTGCAGAAAGTAAAACGCCGAGCAGTTTTTCGCCGCACAACCCATCGACGCCGACGCGATCATCACCACGCCGATGGACACCAACGCGAGCGCCGCCAGCACCATGGGCAGATCCAGCCCGGTGAGGCGGGCCGGCCGCCAGGGCGCCAGGGATTCGACCGGCAGCGCAATCACGCCAGCGCCCTCACGGCGGCGGCGAAATGCTCGCCGCGCTCGACGTAGCTGCTGAACATGTCGAGGCTGGCGCAGGCGGGCGACAGCAATACGGTGTCGCCCGCCTGTGCGACCCGGGCGGCCATGGCAACTGCGGCTTCGATGGACGGCGCGAACTCGGTGGCGACGCGGCCGGCGAGCGCAAGAGCCAGCGCGGGGGCATCGACGCCGATGAGGATGGCGCGGCGCACCCGGCCCGCCATCGCCGCGGCCAGCGGCGCGAAATCCTGCCCTTTACCCTGGCCGCCGGCAATCACCAGCAGGTGGGCGTCGTCGGCGCTGGCAAAACCTTCAATGGCGGCGACGGCGGCACCCACATTGGTGCCCTTGGAATCGTCGATCCAGGTGACCCCCCGGGTTACCGCGACGGTCTGGCAGCGGTGGGGCAGGCCGGAGAATTCCCGCAGGCTCGCCACCATCGCGTCCTCGGGCAGCCCGACGGCGTGCCCGAGCGCGAGCGCGGCCAGCGCATTGGCGAGGTTGTGGCGCCCGCGCAGCGCGACCTCGGCCACCGGCAGCAGCGCCCTGCCCTCGAACGCCAGCCAAGCTTCACCCCCGCGATTGACCAGCCCGAAACCGTGCCGATCCGGCACCCCGAGACCGAAGCTCCACTGCGCGACCCCCGTTGCCACCAGCGGCGCCGACAGCGGATCGTCGCGGTTGACCACCACCTGGCGCGCGCCGCGAAAGATGCGGTGTTTGGCGCGGTGATAGGTGGCGAGATCGGCGTGGCGATCGAGATGGTCGGGGCTCAGGTTGAGCACGGTCGCGACCTCGGCGCCAAGCCGCGCGCTGCGCTCCAACTGGAAGCTCGACAGTTCGATGACATAGAGCTGGCGCGCGGGGTCGAGCAGATCCAGCGCCGGCGGGCCCAGATTGCCGCCGACACCGACGTTCAGGCCGGCGCGCGCGGCCATGGCGCCGACCAGCGTGGTCACCGTGCTTTTGCCGTTGGCGCCGGTGATCGCGACCACGGGCGCCGTGGCGGCGGCGGCAAACAGGTCGATATCGCTGGTCAGGGTCGCGCCCTGGGCCTGGGCGGCGAGCAGCGCGGGGTGATCGAGGGCGAGGCCGGGGCTGACCAGAATGCGCTCGGCCACCGCGAGCGTGGCCGGGTTCAGCGCGCCCAGTTCGACCGGCACTGCCGGAAGCTCGGCGCGCAGCGCGGCCAGGTGCGGCGGGTTCTGGCGGGTGTCGGCGACCACCACGCGCTCGCCTCGGGCCGCCAGATAGCGGGCGGCCGACAGCCCGGTGGCGCCGAGGCCCACCACCACTGTCAATCTGCTGCTCGCAATCAGTTGCGCCACTGCTGTCATGTCCGTGTCGTCAACGCAGTTTCAAGGTCGCCAGCCCGAACAGCACCAGCATCAGCGTGATGATCCAGAAGCGCACGATGACGCGCGGCTCCGGCCAACCTTTCAATTCAAAGTGATGGTGGATCGGCGCCATGCGGAAAATGCGTCGTCCGGTGAGCTTGAACGACGCCACCTGCAGGATCACCGACACGGTTTCGAGCACGAAAATGCCGCCCATGATGAACAGGACGATCTCGTGGCGAACGATCACGGCGATAACGCCCAGCGCGGCCCCCAGTGCCAGCGCGCCGACATCACCCATGAACACCTGCGCCGGGTAGGTGTTGAACCACAGAAAGCCGAGCCCGGAGCCGCCGAGGGCGGCGCAGAACACCGCCACCTCGCCGGCGCCGGGGATATAGGGAATGTGCAGATAGTGCGCGAACTGGGCGTGGCCGGCGAGGTACGCAATCATGCCGAGCGCCGCGCCCACCAGCACCGCGGGCATGATCGCGAGGCCGTCGAGGCCGTCGGTCAGGTTGACCGCATTGCTGGTGCCGACGATGACGAAGTACGCCAGCAGCACGTACAGCGGCCCCATCGACCAGGCCACCTGCTTGAAGAAGGGCACGATGAACTGGGTCTCCGCCGGCACCTGCGCGCTCAGATACAAAAAGAGGGCGGCGGCGAGGCCCGCGAGGGATTGCCACAGGTATTTCCAGCGCGCCGGCAGGCCGCGCGAATCCCGGTGCACCACCTTGCGGTAGTCATCGACCCAGCCGACGGCGCCGAACAGAAAGGTCACCACCAGCACCGTCCACACATAGCGGTTGTCGAGATCGGCCCAGAGCAGCGTGCTGACAAAGATCGACATCAGGATCAGCGCGCCGCCCATGGTCGGCGTGCCCGCCTTGCTGAGGTGGCTCTGGGGGCCGTCGCCGCGCACCGACTGGCCGATTTGCAGCGCATTGAGGCGGCGAATCATCACCGGCCCCAGCGTCAGGCTGATGCCGAGCGCGGTGGCGACGCCGAGGATGGCGCGAAACGTCAGGTATTTGACAACGCCGAACGCGCTGACGTACTGCGCCAGGTATTCCGCCAGCCACAGCAGCATCAGTGCGCTCCCCGGTCGTGAATGGCGGTGGCGATGACCGCGACGACCTCTTCCATGCGCGCGCTGCGCGAGCCCTTGATCAGTACGGTGAGCGGGCGTTGCGCGGTCGCCGCCAGATGCCCGGTGAGCGCCGCACCCAGGGTGTCGTTATCGGCAAAGTGCCGACCGGGGTCGCCGAAGGCGGTCACGGCACCGGCACTGAGCGGCCCCACGGCCCAGCATTCGTCGATCTGGCAGGCGGCGGCGTAGGCGCCGATCTCGGCGTGCAGCGCTGCCGCCTGCGGCCCCAGCTCACCCATGTCGCCCAGCACCAGCAGCCGGTAGCCGGCGAAGCCCGCGAGCGCGTCGATGGCCGCTTTGACCGACCCGGGGTTGGCGTTGTAGCTGTCGTCGATGACGCGGGCGCCGGCGATACCCGCCTTGACCTGCATGCGCCCGGCGCCGGACTCGATGGCGGCGAGGCCGGCGGCGATATGGCCGAGGCCGGCGCCGGCCGCGCTGGCGCAGGCCGCCGCCGCGACCGCGTTGCCGACCTGGTGGCGGCCGCACAGGCGCAACTGCACGGCGATCGCCCCGGCCGGCGTCACCAGCGTGAACTGGGGGCAGCCGTCGCTATCGAGGCGTAGGTCGCGCACGCTGAAATCCACATCGTCGCGGGACAGGCTGTAGGTCAGCGTGTTGACGCAGGACAGCTGTTGGCGCCAGCTCGCGACCCAGGGCTCGTCGACGTTGAACACGGCGACGCCGGTGGCGCCGAGCGCGCGATAGATCTCGCCCTTGGCGGCGGCGACGCCGGCGAGCGAGCCGAAGCCCGCGACATGAGCCGGCATGACGTTGTTGACCAAGGCCACACCGGGGCGCGCCAGGCGGCACAGATAGGCGATTTCCCCCGGCCCGCTGGCGCCCATTTCGAGCACCGCGAAGCGGTGCTCGGCGCGCAGCTCCGCCAACGTCAGGGGCACGCCGATGTGATTGTTGAGGTTGCCGCGGGTGGCGAGCACCGGCCCGCAGTGGCGCAGGATGGCGGCGACCATATCCTTGACGCCGGTCTTGCCGCTGCTGCCGGTGATGGCGACCAGCGGGCCGCCGAACTGGTCGCGGGCGAGCGCCCCGAGTTGGCCGAGGGCCAGCGTGGTGACGGCGACGACCCATTGGGGAATGGTCAGATTCTTGTCCGGGCGCTCCACCACCAGGCCGCAGGCGAGGCGCGCCGCGGCGGCGAGGTAGTCGTGGCCGTCGAAGCG
>CBDDRG010000332.1:0-8001 GCA_965232975.1 uncultured bacterium | reverse complement strand
CGTGGGCTGGTGTCGATGGGTTTGTAGCGCGCCATGCGGTCGGTGCCATCATGTGTTCAATGACGCGATGTTGATGCAGGCGGGGGGCTGGGGCAAGATGCGGGGATTGATATTTTTGGCGTTTTTCTACAGCCTCGTTATACGTCGCTTGGAGCTCGCCGATGAGTGATGAAGAACTTCGCAAGGACGTTTTTACATGGTACGGGAGCGCTGCCTACGCAGCTCAATGCTTCGAGGTAGAGCTTAGTATCTTGCTTCTGGCGCACGAGCGGCTAGGCAAGCCAAACTCAACTCCGGCGGAACTAGACAAGCTTGACGAGGCGCTTTCGCGAAAAACCCTGGGCCAACTCGTAAGTGAAGTGAAGAGGCGGTTTTCGATACACCCCGATTTCGAGTCACTATTGCGAACATACCTACAAAAACGGAACTACTTCACTCATCGGTTCTTCTTCGAGAACGCAGCCAAATTGAAGACTGCAAACGGTTGCGCTGAGCTAATTGCAGAACTGCAACACCTCTACTCCACGTTTATGGAGGCCGATCAGATTAGTCAACTTATGTCAAAGAACGTTCGAGTTGCGTCTGGAGTCAACGAGGCAGCCTTTCAAGAGCTGATCGATCGTGAGATCAGATCGGGCGACGCATAACAATTCATTCAAGCCGAACCCGCTTCGCGGGTCGGCTTAATTCAGTCGTTGAGGCTGTAGAAAAACTCCGAGGAAATAATTTTAACCGAAGGTTTGAAAAAATGACCGTCTCAGAAACTCTACAATGAACGATCGGCACTTCAGGAGGGGTCAAAGCACCCCCGGAAATGGTCAAAAATTTTCCGAACGGACTTTTTCTACACCCTCGTTAGGTTGCAAGAGGCGCGCGTGCCAAACGTTATCGTGATCGATGCCGGGCAAGATATCGTTGGCGTCTACTCAGTCACAGACGCGAAGTACACACCCTACCGCGGCGGAGCAATGTTGGAAGCGCTGCGTCGCATTCAGAACGCCGATGAACTGGTCACCTACAACGGAAATCGGTATGACCTTCGGCGTCTTGCTGAGATCGCGGCGCAAGCCACAGCCGAATTCTCGTTCACAGGTCGGCATTCAGATATGCAAGACATCTACTGGGGCAACATTGTTGGCTCCAGTCTCATCAACACTTACTCCTGTTGCTTTGGCTCTCTGCCAACGTTTCCGGAGACCTATGAGGGTTCCAATGAATGCGATGTCTACATGACCTTCAAGCTCTGGGAAGCATGGCAGCGTGGTGAGCTTGTCAACATCCATGGTCGAGTCATTCCGCGAAATGCAACCTAACCCTTCCGGCGGTGACGTCTAACAATTCATTTAAGCCGACGCCGCTTCGTGGGATATGTTCAAGAACTAGGACATCGCGGCTGGGCCGCGACGCTACCCATCGCTGCAAGCTTTTTCGTGCCACCCAGAGCACCAAGCCTGTCATCGCACGCCGCGCGGATATTTGCGCCACCAGATACAAATGCCGGTCAGACTGAGCAGCAGGGGCAACCCGCCGGCCAGACAAACCAGCGCCCGGCCGATGCCGCCGAAGGCCGAACCGTTGTGCAACGGAAACACCCACTCGACCAGGGCGTCGCCGCGGCTCTGCGTGCGCGGATCGAGGATCCGCAGCACGCCGCCGCGATAGGGATCGACATAGACCCAGGTGCTGCCGGTGCTGCCGACCGCGCCCGGTTGGCGCAGATCGACCCGCCAGGCGCGGTCCGGTTGCGGGCTGAGCACAACTCGGGTCAGGCGGGCCCGCGGATAGCGTGCGTGCGCCCGGGCGATCAGCTGCTCCAGCGGCAAAACTGCCGCGCCGGGCGCGACTCGGGGCGGGGGCTGGTAGCGCATGATGGGCTCAAACTGCTGCATCGGGGTTGCGAGCAGGCGCGGGAGATTCATCTGCATCCCGGTCAGGGCCAGCCCGCCGAGCACGAGCGCGCCGGTGTAGCCGCCGATCCGATGCAGGTCGAGATGCCGGCGTCGCCTGGAGGCGCCGGCCTTGAACCCCAGCGCCTGGCGCCAGGCGCCGCCCCGCGGCCACCACAAAAACAGCCCGCTCACGACCATGATCACCAGGATCAGACCCAGACTCCCCACCAGGTATTCGCCGAGCTCACCCTTCAAAAGCAGGGTGGCGTGGAACGCATACAGCCAGGAGAGTCCGGTGCGGCGCGAGAACTCCCGGCGCGCCCAGGGGCGGGCGCCGTGCACGCGGGCGCGCACCGGGTCGACCAGTACCTCGCGCCAGTCATCGGGCGTCCGCGGGCGCGCGATGCGCGCGCTGACATTGTGGTTTTCGGCGCCGGGAAAGCGCATCTGGCCGACCCGCCACCCTGGATACGCGCGTTCGATCGCGTCCACCAGGACACCGGCCGGTAGCGGCGGACCGCGCGACTGATGCGTGAGCAGCTCCGGGTTCAGGGCCGCATCCAGCTCCGGGTAGTACACCAGCAGACTGCCGGACAGGCCCAGCAGGCTGAGCCATAGAGCTGCCGCCAGCCCCAGATAGCGGTGCAAGCGCAACCAGCGTTCGCGCGCGCCCATCGAGGGCTAGGCGCCGCCGGCCGACGCCGGCAGATAACGCATCTGCGGCCGGGGGTGGCGGAGGAAGTCGTGCGGCGAAATATTCCAGGCGTAGGCTCCCGCATAGGCGAACAGCAGCAGGTCGCCGACCCCGAGACGCGCCACCCTCACCGCACTCGCCAGCACATCCTTGGGAGTACAGAGCTGTCCGACCACTGTGACCGGCGCATCGCGCAGCTCGGCGCACGCGGCCTCACGGCGGCGGTGCGCGCCCGGCAACACCGCAAAGGGGTGATCGTGGCCTTGTGCCGCCGGCGTGCGGAAATGATGGGTGCCGCCCCGCGCCACCGCGAAGAAGCGGCCGTGGTTGCGCTTGATATCCAGCACTTCCATCACGTAATAGCCGCAGCCGGCGGTGACATAGCGGCCGCATTCGAAGCGGATGCACCAGTCCGTCATCGCCTCCGCGCGCACCAGATCGCGCAGGCCGGCGCAGAAGCCCTCCCAGTCGAATTGGCGGTCGGGCTCGCGGTAGTTGATGCCGATGCCGCCGCCAACATTGAGATGGCGAATGGCCAGACCGTAATCCGTCCGCCAGGCCTTGACCTGGCGGAAGTAGCCGCGCAGCAGGCGCAGATGCGCCGCGGCATCGAGCTGATGTGAGAGCAGATGGAAGTGAAAACCCCGCAGGCATAGCCAGGGCTGGTGCCGCAGCCCGGCCAGCGTCGCGCCCAGCTCCGCCGGGTCGAGACCGAAAGGGGTGGCCCCGCCGCCCATGGTGAGCGTGGTGGTGGGCAGCTCGTCCGGCGTCAGATTGATCCGCAGCAGGATGTCGGCGCGCCGGCCGGCAGCCTGGGCGATCCGCGCCAGGCGCCGAAGCTCCAGCCGACTTTCGACGTGGATCAGCTCCACCCCGGCCGCCAGCGCCGCGGCGAGCTCGGATTCCAGCTTGCCGGGGCCGCCGAAAACGATCGGCACCTGCGGGAAATGCTCGCGCACCCATTGCAGTTCGCCACCGGAGGCGACCTCGAAACCCTGCACCCGCCCCGCCAGCGCTTGCAGGATCGGCAACTCGGCATTGGCCTTCACGGCGTAGAACAGCTCGCAGGGCGCGGGCAATTGCGCCATCAGCGCCGCAACATGACTGCTCAGGGCTTCCAGATCGTAGATATAGGCGCACAGCGGATCGCTGGCCTCGGCCTGCAAGGCCAGCGCCGCCGCCGCGACGCGAGCAGAGGGGTTCACCATAGGCACCTCAGAAGCGGCCCAGCGGGTGCGCCAGGCGCACATACTGGGAATCGCGGTCGGCGCGCTTGAAAACGCGGGTCAGGAAATTGGTTTTGTAGGGCAGCGGCTCCCCGGCCAGCAGCGCGCCGATGAGCGGCAGCGATCGCGCACAGCCGTAGCGGGCTTGATAGGCTGCCAGATGTTGCCGCACCAGCTGCCACAGGCGCCGCTCCAGCCGGCTGTCGCCGGCGCCCAAGTGGAACACCGCCTGGAACAGATTGTTGGCGAGCAGGCAGTACGCGACGCGCGCCCAGCCCTGCTCGGCGTCGTAGTGGACGGACTGGCGAGCGCGGGCGCTCATGCCGCCCAGGCGCGCTTCCGGCCACTGGGCCCGAACCAGCTTGGTGCCCTCCAGGTCGCGCAGCAACACCTGTTGCGGCAACCCGCCCGCGAGCACGATGACGACGTTCTGCAGATGCGGCTCGAACACCACGCCATGGTGGAAATAGCAGTACAGCACCGGCGCCAGCACGCGCTCCAGATAGGCGTCGAGCCAGGTCAGCGCGGCGCTGCCGCGCGCGAGGCCGCTGCGTTCCGCCAGCCGCTGCACCTGACGCAGTACCGGGCTTTGGCCCATGACATCGGACTGGAACAGAGCCGCCGCCAGCAGCGGCGTGTGGCCGGCGCGCTCGAACTCAACCAGGCCTTCGCGCACCAAAAAACCAAAGCCCTCGGCAAGCAATGTCCGTTCAGCCTCCGCGGCATCCGGGAAATCCACGGTCGCGAACGCAGGCTCCGGCAACAGGCGCGTGTCCGGGAACAGCAGCTGCCAGCCGGCGAGCTCGGTTCGCAGCAGACGGCTCAGGGCCACCGCGCTCTCCAGCTCATAGCGAGCGTTTTTGCGCACGCAATTGGTCAGGCGCAGATGCAGCGAGAACTTCAAAAAAAACGGTGCGCCCGGGCGGTAAAGGGTGCGCACCGAGGCCGTCGGGTGCCAGGCCGGACCGGCCTGCCCCAGCGCCCGCAAACGACCCGCGGCCAGCGCCCGCCGCACGACCGGCTGCCGGCTGAGGAACTGCGCCTGCCAAGGGTGGACCGGCACGGCGACGTGACCGCTCGGCACCCGCAGTTCCGGCGGCGCCAGCGTCGCGATCCAGGCGGGCGATGCTTGCGGCCATAGCGAATCCTGCACCAGATCGGCGTCGCGCACGGCGAAGTAGGCCAGCGGGAAGGCCGCCCCCAGCTCGGGTGAATAACGCGGCAGATCATCCGCGCTAAAACCCTCCCGGCTCTTGGGCGTGGGGTGGAAGACGTGACCAAAGCTGAGCGCTTGCTCGGAGGCGATATAGGCCCGCGCGCCCTCGCCCCAGTCGCGGTGCGGCGCGTTGGCGACAAACAGCTCCATCATGCCGGCGCTGTTCAGGATCTGCCGGTAGAGTTCGACGTTGAACGGCGCGGCATGACGGCGGGCCATGAGCTCCAGCAGCAGGGCCGCCAAGCTGCGGTGGTCGAGCGGCCGCCAACCCTGGCCCCTGCGTTTGTGGAAAGGCCCCGTGGCATAGTGGAAATTGAGCGACGGCGAGTCGCGCCGCACCAGGATGGCCAGGCGGTCTTCCAGCTCCGGCAAGGGCAGATGCAAGACGGCGCCCGACTTCGCGGCGAGCGCGGCCCGCTGAAAAAACGCCTGCGGCCAGTCCCCGCCCGCCAGAGGCTCCACGCGCAACTGGTGCGCGGGGGCGGCCACCTCGCGGCTGTAGCAGTTCAAAAGCGCCTCGATCGAGCGGGCGTTGGCCAGTTCCTGGCAGGCCTTGTCGCGGAAATAGTGCTGTTTAGCGATGGAGTCCATGCGCCCACATCCCTGCCATCATTTGTTCATTGACGTAGCGGCGCGACCACCGGCTCCGGACAGCCGCAACAGGGCGAGGAGGCTCAGGGCCGCGCCCAGCGCGCCCAGCCACAGCGGTGCGGCCAATCCCAACAGCTGGCTGGCCGCACCGGCCAGCACGCCGGCGGCGACCCCGGCCCATTTGGCGGCGCTGTCCAGCGTGCCGAACATCCGGCCACTCTGTCGCTGATCCCGGGCGGCGGCGCTCAGCAGGCGATTCAGCGCCACGAAACACTGGGTCATCGCGACGCCCATCAACAGTCTCGCCCCCACCAGCCACGGCCAGCCCGCGCTGAGCGCCTGCAGTGCGAGGGTCGCGACCAGCAGCGCGAAGCCGACGGCCAGCGTCGCCAGGGGCGCGACCGCGTGGCTGCGGCGGCTGTAGGGCCAGACCAGCAGCAGGTAGACCAAATGTGGCAACGCGTACAGCACCCCAGCCACGCCGAGCGACCAACCCGCCTGCTGCGCGTAGGGGACAAAATAGGGGAAGGTCACCACGGTGCAGAACGCGAACCCGAACTGCAGGCCATGGAGCAGCGCGCGGCCGGGCGGCGGCAAGGATGCAGTTGCGATGCTGCGACCAATCCCGGCCGTGCTCGCGTCCACCGGGGCCACGACCGCCGCCGGTGCCAGCCACAGCGCCAGCGCGGCCAGCAGCGGCAGGCCCGCCAGGTACTGGTAGAGTTCCAGCGGCGCAGTCCGTGTGATCAGCAGGCCGAACAACATGGGGGCCGCCACCATCGCGGCGCGGGCCGAGCCCTGCAGCAAATTCAGGCTGCGGGCGAGCGCCTCGCCCGCCAACAGCGTGCTCAGATAGGCGTTGGAGGCCGCGAAGGTGCCGCCAAAGATGCCCTGCACCATCAGCGCCAGCAGAAAGAACCAGGGATTCGGCGCAAGGCCCGCCAGCGCGAAGCCCAGCGCCAGACCCGCTTGCGCCCGCAGCAGCGAGAGCTTCTTGCCCCAACGGTCGGCAAAACGCCCCCACCAGGGACCGGTGAGCGCGGTGCAGACCGTGGGCACGACATAGAACCAGCCGACCAGGTAGATCGCGTCCACACCCAGGGACTGGGACAGGATCAACCCGAAGAAGGGCGGCATGCCGAGCGCCGCCAGCGCGGCGGTGAAATGACAGCACACCACCAGCGCCACCTGGAACCGCTGGCCGGGGCTCATGTCCCGCCCCCGACGGCGGCCGCGCGGAGAAAGTTGGGCGCGGTCTTGCCGTAGAACTTGTTGATATCGTCCGCCCCGGTGGCGGCCTTGGTCTCCAGGCTGCCGGCCCGCAACAGGTACTTGGCCGGCAGCGTCTCATCCGCCAGCAGCACCTGGCGCGCGCAGGCGGTGTCCAGGCCCTCGGCGGCCAGGACTTCAAGCTCCTGTTCCAGGATCTGGCGCAGGCGCGCATACCCGAGTTCGCGGTCAATCAACCCGCGCGCGGCCAAGGCTTCCAGCGGCACAGCCAGGTTCAGCTGCAATGTGATGGTCGCGAACATCTGCGCCAGGGCCAGCTCGTCATCGGCCAGAATGCGCCGATCCTGCAGATGATCCACCCGCGCCGCGAACGCCGGGCTCGCCTGCGCCAGACGGGCGCGCAGAATGCGGGGGGCATCGTTGTCCTTCAGCAGCAGGCGCAGGGGCCGGCCGGGCTCCAGGACCAGCACTGAATTCTGCTGGTTCGATTCAAGCGCGATGCCGTAGCGCAGCCACAGTCGCAAGTGCAGGGCGAGAGTGAGCTCCTGATAGTCGGCGAGCAGGGCGTCCAGCCGGCCGCGATAAAAACGCTCGGCGAGCACCTCCAGGGTCAGCCGACCATCCGCCCCCTCCGCCATCAGCGCGGCGACACTGACCAGCGTGGCGGATGCCAGCGCCGCGGGGTAGCGGCGCAAGATAAAGCCCAGGAAGTTCTGCCCGGCATGCCCGCCTTCGCTCTCGTCGCTGAGCCAGACCCGCGCGCGCAGGCGCGGCTCGCCGGCCAGGATCGCGGCCAGCAGCGCTTGCACCAGATGGCCGTCGCCGATGGTGCTGGGTTTCAACGTGCGGATGTTCCCGCCGCCCAGCGTGCGCATGGTCAGCGGAATCTTGAGATGCGTGCGCGGCTCGGCCTCGATTTGCAGCGTGCGCACCGACAGCGTTGGCCGCACCCGCAACGCCGCGCCGGGCGCGCGGACAATGCTGCGCCCGAGGCCGCTGGCGGCCAGATAGCCGTCGAGCGCGCTCTCCCACAGGCACGGATGCACCGGCATCAGGACGTGATCGGCCGCGAGTTCCGCCGCCAGGCCGACCGCCTCGAACCGCGGCCAGAAGGCCGGCCAGGCCGCGAGCCGGCCCTGGAACAGCGCGCTCGGC
>CBDDRG010000331.1:0-21109 GCA_965232975.1 uncultured bacterium | reverse complement strand
GAGGATGGCTCGGTGGAAGTCATTACGCCCTGGGAACAGTTCGCCCGTATCCGCGACGCGCTGATCGCCGAGGGCTTCGCGCCCGCGGATGCCGAGGTGACACTGCTGGCCGCGACGCGGATCGCGGTCGATCGCGACGGCGCCGAGAAGGTGCTGGCGCTGATCGATCACCTCGAAGACCTCGACGATGTCCAGAACGTCCACACCAATGCCGACTTTCCGGACGACGTGCTGGCCCAACTCGATTGATGGCGCGAGGTTGCAGCCCAGCGTTTTATCACGCGCCTTGACGCCCAAGCCCCCGGTTGCAACACTGCCCGCGCGACCCTGCCAGGAACCGCGATGGCGCTGATCATAGGTATCGACCCCGGCTCGCGCCGCACCGGCTACGGAGTGGTCGCGGTCAGCGGTGCCCGCGTCACCTATGTCGGCAGCGGCGTGATCCGCCTGCCCGAGGTGGACCTGCCGGCTCGCCTCGGCATCATTTTTGCCGCCGTCAGCGAATTGATCGCCACCCACCGGCCCACCCAGATGGCCATCGAAGAAGTGTTTCTCGCCCGCGATCCGCGCGCCGCCTTGCGTCTGGGTCAGGCGCGCGGCGCCGCCGTCGTCGCCGGGGTCAGCGCTGCATTGCCGGTGGCCGAATATAGTGCGCGCACTGTCAAAAAGGCCGTGGTCGGCATCGGTGCCGCGACCAAGGAGCAGGTTCAGCACATGGTGCAGCGGCTGCTCGGCCTGGCCGCCGCCCCCGGCGAGGATGCGTCCGACGCGCTGGCAGTGGCCATCTGCCACGCCCACACCCTGGGCGCGCCGGCGGCGCTCGCGGGCGCCGGCTACGCCCGCGGCCGCCTGCGATGAGAGACCACCTCGGATGATCGGTCATCTGCGCGGTACCTTGCTCGCCAAGCAACCCACCGGGCTGCTGGTCGAGGTGCAGGGCGTCGGCTACGAGGTGCAGGTATCGCTGAATACCTTTTTCTGTCTGCCCGATATTCACCAGCCGGTGACCTTGTTCACGCACCTGAGCGTGCGCGAGGACGCGCATCTGCTTTATGGCTTCACCAGCGTCGGTGAGCGCCAGTTGTTTCGCGAGCTGATTCGCGTGAGCGGGCTGGGGCCCAAGCTTGCGTTGAACCTGTTGTCGGGCATGACCGTGGCCGACTTCGTGCGCTGCGTGCACGCCGGCGACATCGCCGCCTTGGTGCGCATGCCCGGCGTCGGCCGCAAGACCGCCGAGCGCCTGGTGGTCGAGTTGCGCGACCGCCTCGGCGCCTGGGCGCCGAGCGCCGATGCCGTCGCGACCACAACCACCGCCGCATCGACACTCGCGACCCAAATCGGCGAAGCCGAGAGCGCGCTGGTCGCGCTCGGCTACAAGCCCCAGGACGCCGCGCGCATGATCAGCGCTGTGGTGCCGGCGGGTGAGATGGTGCCGGTGCCCGAACAACTGATCCGCGCGGCGTTGAAAGCAGTGGGGCAAAAATGACACCGAGAGTCTCGCCATGATCGAAGCCGATCGCCTGGTGGCGCCCGCCGCCGCGGTTGCCGAAGAGCGCTTCGATCGCGCCATCCGGCCGCTGTGCCTCGCCGACTACGTCGGCCAGCCGGCGGTGCGCGAGCAGATGGAGATCTTCATCGGTGCCTCGCGGCTGCGCGGTGAGCCTCTCGACCACACGCTGATCTTCGGCCCGCCCGGCCTCGGCAAGACCACGCTGGCGCACATCATCGCCCACGAGATGGCGGTGCAGTTGCGCACCACCTCCGGGCCGGTGCTCGAAAAGGCCGGCGATCTGGCGGCGCTGCTGACCAACCTCGAAGCCGGTGACGTGCCCTTCAACGACGAAATCCACCGCCTGAGCCCGGACGTCGAGGAGATCCTGTATCCGGCCATGGAGGACTTCCAGCTCGACATCATGATCGGTGAGGGGCCGTCGGCGCGCTCCATCAAGCTCGATCTGCCGCCCTTTACGCTGGTGGGCGCGACCACGCGCGCCGGGCTCTTGACGTCGCCGCTGCGCGACCGCTTCGGCATCGTGCAGCGCCTGGAGTTTTATTCGGTTGCCGATCTGTGCACCATCGTCCGCCGCGCCGCCGGTATTCTCGGCGTTGTGATCGACGCCGAGGGTGCGGTGGAAATCGCGCGCCGCGCGCGGGGTACGCCGCGCATCGCCAACCGGCTGTTGCGGCGGGTTCGGGACTATGCGCAGATGCGGGCGGAGGGCCACATCAGCGCTGCCGTCGCCGCCAGTGCGCTCGATCTGCTCAATGTCGATCAGCTCGGCTTCGACCACATGGATCGCCGCCTGCTGCTGTGCATCATCGACAAGTTCGACGGTGGTCCGGTCGGGCTCGACAGCCTCGCCGCCGCCATCAGCGAGGAGCGCGGCACCATTGAGGACGTCCTCGAACCCTATCTGATCCAGCAGGGCTACCTGATGCGCACATCGCGCGGGCGCATGGCCACCCGCCAGACCTACGAACATTTCGGCTTGCAGTCGCCCCGGTGCGCCGATCCACAACCCGATTTGCTGTGAACTTGTTCACCGCGCCGGCTGTCTGTAGGGCGCAGTGCCAGCTCCCGGTTCGCAGGAAACCCCATGAAAACATTTGAATTGCCGATCCGCGTCTATATCGAGGACACCGATGCCCAAGGCATTGTCTATTACGTCAACTACCTCAAGTACATGGAGCGTGCGCGCTCCGAGTGGCTGCGCAGCCATGGCTTCGCGCGCCCGGCGTTCTGGGGCGAAGACCTCATCTTTGTGGTACATTCCCTCGCCGCAAATTACCTGAAGCCAGCGCGCCTTGATGATCAGATCATCGCCACCGCCTGCGGCACCGACCACGGCCGCGCTTTCTTTGTGGTCGAGCAGACCGTACGCCGCGACGGTGATGTGCTCTGCCGGGGGCAAGTGAAGGTGGCCTGCGTCAACCGCTCCACCCTGCGCCCGGTCGCCATGCCCAAACTGCTGCTCGCAACCGTTTTTTCTTCCCGACCCCCCGGAGGCACGAGTGACTGAACAGCTTTCCCTGTGGGCGCTCATCCTGGGCGCCACCCTGCCGGTGCAACTGGTGATGCTGCTGTTGCTGGCGGCGTCGATGGTGTCATGGGTGATGATCGTGCAGCGCACGCTGTACCTGCGCGGCGCGCGGCGCGCCCGGGAGAGTTTCGAGACCACGTTCTGGTCGGGGATAGACCTCAACGAGCTGTTTCGCAATGGCGGTGCGCGCGTCGGCAGCAAAAAAACCATCGATGGCGTCGAAAGCCTGTTTCGCGCCGGGTTTCGCGAGTACAACCGCCTCACCCAACAAGGCAGCGCCGACCCGGACGCGGTGATGGAGGGCGCCGAGCGCGCGATGCGGGTGGCGCTGTCGCGGGAGGAAGAAAAACTGAACGCTCATTTGCCATTTCTGGCGAGCGTGTCCTCGGTCAGCCCCTATGTCGGGTTGTTTGGCACGGTGTGGGGGATCATGCACTCGTTCCGCGGCCTGGCCACCGTGCAGCAGGCGACGTTGGCGACGGTGGCGCCGGGGATTTCGGAAGCCCTGATCGCGACTGCGATGGGCCTCTTTGCGGCAATTCCGGCCGTGCTCGCCTACAACCGCTTCGCCGCCACCGCCGACGGCCTCTACACCAGCTACGAAACCTTCGCCGGGGAGTTCTCCAGCATCCTCCACCGCCGCGTTCACAACGCCTGACCGCCATGCCCGCCCGCAAGCGCAAACAGCTCGCCGAGATCAATGTCGTTCCCTATATCGACGTCATGCTGGTGCTGCTCATCGTGTTCATGGTGGCGGCGCCGATGTTGATGCAGGGCGTCAAGGTCGATTTGCCGCAGGCGCCGTCGAAGCCGCTGGAGGACAAGGACGAGCCGATCCTGGTGTCCATCAAGGCCGATGGCACGCTCTACATGGATCTGGGCGCGGATGCCAAACAGCAACGGCAACCCCTGGAGAAGATTGTCGACACCGTGGGCAAGGTGCTCAAGCTCAAACCCAAAACCCCGGTGCTGATCTGGGGTGACGCCGGTGTCGATTACGGTGAGGTCGTCAAGCTGATGTCCGCGCTGCAGCAGGCGGGGGCATCCGGCGTCGGCCTGGTGACGGAGCCGCCGGGCCAGAGCCGCTAGCCATCCATGCGTAAATCCTCCGCGTACGCCTGGGGTGTACTGGTAAGCCTACTGTTTCACGGCGTGCTGCTCGCGCTGTTGATCATCGGCTGGGTGCCCGAGCGCAAGCTGGAGATGGTCCAGCCCAAATTTATTCACGCCACGCTGATGGGCGAGGTGACCAAAAGCCGGCCGAAACCTCAGCCCAAGCCCAAGCCGGAGCCCAAGGACGATCCACCCCCCGAGCCGCCCAAGTCTGAACCGGAGCCAGAAATCGTCGAGCAGCAGCGCGCGCAGGAGGCGCAGCGCCAGCAGGAAATCAAGCGCCAGCAGTTGGCGGTGGAAAAGCAAAAACAGGAAGCCGAACAAAAGCGGCAACTGGATCTAAAGCAGAAGCAGGCGGCGGAGCAAAAACGCAAAAAAGAGGAACAGCTCAAAAAGGACGAGGCCACCAGGAAGGAGCGGGAAAAACTCAAGCAGGAAGAAAAACTCAAGCAGGAAGAAAAACGCAAGCTGGAGGAAAAGCGCAAACAGGAAGCCGCCAAAAAGGCCGCCGACGAACGCAAAAGGCGCGAGCGTGAGATCGCCGATGCGCTGGCGCGAGAGGAGGCCGAAGCCGAGGCTGACGAACTCGCCAACGTCGACGTCCAGGGCTACGCCGACTATATCCGCGAACGCATGACCGACCACTGGAGTCGCCCGCTCAGCGCGCGCAACGGCATGGCCGTCGAGTTGTCGATCCAGTTGTTGCCAAACGGCCAGGTCGTCAGTGTAAGTGTGGCCAGATCCAGCGGCGATGTCGCCTTTGATCGCTCCGCCGAGCAGGCGGTGCGCAAGGCCGAGCGCTTCGAGCGCTTACAGGAGTTGTCGGAAAAGGCGTTCAATCAAACGTTTCGGCGCTTTACGCTGGTTTTTCGCGCCCAAGACTTGCGACAATAAGGGCTCCAACCCTAGAGGTGAACAGTGCTGCCGATTGTTAAGCGTTTCGCCACCGCGCTGTCGTTGATTGCGTTGCTGCTTGCCCGGCCGGTGGCCGCCGAGCTCGCCATCGAAGTCACACAGGGCCGCGACAACCCCACCAGTATCGCCATCGTGCCCATCCAGATGGAAGGGACAACATTGCCGGAGAACATCAGCTCCATTGTGGCGGCGGATCTCGAGCGCAGCGGTCTGTTTGCGCCGGTACCCAAAGAGAATCTGATTGCTTTCCCCCGCACCGCCGAAGAGGTGTATTTTCGCGACTGGCGCATCCTGGGTGCCGAATACCTGGTGGTCGGCCAGATCCAATCCAAAGGGCCGGATCAACTGGCCGTGAGCTATAGCCTGCTCAGTGTCAATGGCGAAAAGAGGCTGTTTAGCGAGATCGTGCCCGGGCAGACCAAGAATCTGCGCGATATCGCCCACTACATCAGCGACAAGGTGTACGAAGCCATCACCGGTGTGCGCGGCGCCTTTTCCACGCGCCTCGCCTACGTCACCGCGGTGAAGGGCGCCAATCGCAAACTGATCTACCGGTTGCTGATATCCGACGCCGACGGCGCCCGCGAACGCCTGATGCTCGAATCGAAGCAGCCGCTGATGTCGCCGGCCTGGTCGCCCAACGGCCAGGAAGTGGTCTATGTGTCTTTTGAAACGCGGCGCCCCGCGGTGTTTCGCCAGCGCCTGTCCGATGCCAAGCGTCAGCAGTTGACCAATTTCAGGGGCCTCAACGGCGCGCCGTCCTGGTCGCCGGACGGCAACCGCCTGGCGTTGGTGCTGTCGAAGGACGGCAATCCCGAGATTTACCTGTTCGATCTCGGTTCGCAGGCGCTCACCCGCCTCACCAACCATTTCGCCATCGACACTGAACCGAGTTGGATGCCCGATGGCAAGAGTATCGTCTTCACCTCGGATCGCGGCGGCGGGCCGCAGGTTTACAAGCTCGCGCTGGGTTCAAAGCGCGTCGAGCGCCTGACTTTTAACGGGTCTTACAATTCGCGGCCGCAAGTGTCCCCGGATGGCCGCACCCTGCTCTTTGTCCATCGTGGCGGTGGCGGTTTCAATATTGCATCCCAGGATCTGGCGAGCGGAGACATGCGCGTGCTGACCAACACGGCGATGGCCGAGTCGCCGTCGGTGGCGCCGAATGGCGCGATGGCGATTTACGCCACCAAGCGGGGCAACCAGGGAGTGTTGGCGGCGGTTTCACTCGATACGCGCGTGAAATTCCTGCTGCCGGTGCGTCAGGGCGATGTGCGCGAACCCGCGTGGTCGCCATTTTTAGGGGGGGTAAACAAGCGTTGAGCGGATGATCGCCGCAAACGCCGATGGAAAACGATAATGCGATCAGCTACAGTGCCGCGGTTTTCAAACCCACGCTCAATCAAAGGAGTTTACAGAGGAAACACTATGAGTATTCAATCAGTTAAAGCTGGCTTGTTAGCGACGTTTTTTGCCGTGATGCTGGGCGCCTGTTCGAGCACCGACACCCCCGAAAGCACGGGCGGCGCTGTGGGCACTGCAACCGACGATGGGGTTGCCACGGGGGAAGTGTCTGGCGATAGCGTCGGCGGCTACGACGCCGGCGGCATCGACTCCGTGTTTTATTTCGAGTTCGACAGCGCCTCTCTCAAGCCGGAAGCCATTGCCGCGCTGCAATTGCACGCCCAGCGCATCACCGCGCGGCCCGTGCATGTGCGCCTGGAAGGCCACGGCGATGAGCGCGGCACCCGCGAATACAACATTGCGCTGGGGGAGCGCCGTGGCAATGCGGTCAAGGAGTTCCTGATGTCCCAGGGTGTCGATGGCTCGCTGCTGGAAGTGGTCAGCTACGGTGAAGAAAGCCCTGCCGTTGCCGAGAGCAACGAAGGCGCCTGGGCGCTCAATCGCCGGGTCGAAATGAAGTAATGCGGTTTTCGACAGGTTGGACGCCGTGTAAACTGCGCCCAACCTGTCGATGGTTCCCCGCCATGCGTTTTACTCTCCGCGTTTTATCTCTCCTCGCTGTCGCCTCCACCGCCCTTGCCGCCGCCACTGTCGAAGATATCGGCAACCGCAATCGCTCCGACGGCGCCCAGCCGAGCTATCCGCGCCCGGTGGGCGACGCCGATGCCCGCGACCCCCGCGCGGCTGTGCAACCCGTGGTGCAACCGACGACCTTTACCCAGATCCAGTCGCTGCAGGACGAGGTACGCGTGTTGCGCGGGCTGCTCGAAGAGCAGGCCCACGAGATCCGCCAGCTCAAAAAGCGCCAGCTCGACGACTACCAGAATATCGACGGCCGCCTGACCGGTCTGCACGACAAGCTGAGCGCCAACGCCGCATCCAACACCGACGAAGAGGGCGCTCCGAGCGCTGGCGATGGCGGCGATGCAGCCTTTGCTGGCGCGGCTGGAGATGAGCGCCGCACCAGTGGCGAGATGAGTGGGGAGATGAGTGGGGAGATGAGTGGCGAGACTAGCGGTGAGTCGGCGCCGATTCAGTCCCAGTCCCCTGCCGCTGTCGCGCGCCCCGACCCCGATACTCAACAATACGACGCCGCCTACGAACTGCTCAAGCAGCGCAAGGTCGAGCTGGCCGAGAAGGAGTTTCGCGCCTACGTTGCGGCCCATCCCGGCGGCGCGCGGGTCGCCAACGCCCACTACTGGTTAGGCGAAATTGCGTTGTTGCAGAACCGCCTGGAGCCGGCAAGGGTCGAATTTGCCACCGTCACCGAAAAGTTCCCCCAAGATCGCAAGGCCGAGGACGCCATGTTCAAACTGGGCAAGATATACCATCTGCAGGGCGACAGCGCTCGCGCCAAAGCCCTGCTCAGGAAAGTGGCCGTGGGCGACAGCAGCGCCGCCCGCCTGGCGCAAACCTACCTGCGGGACAATTTCTGATCCCTGCGATGATGCGCCCCCATGGCGCCGGAAGTGCGGACAATCCCAGCCATCAGTGAGCGCTAGTGTCATGCCGGGCCACAGCCTGCGGATCACCGAGATTTTCAATTCCCTGCAGGGCGAGACCACCACCGCTGGCCTGCCGACGGTGTTCGTGCGCCTCACCGGCTGCCCGCTGCGGTGCCATTATTGTGATACCCAGTACGCCTTCTACGGCGGTGAGAAGCTGGGCCTCGCGGCAATCCTCGCGCAGGTCGCGGAGTTCGCTCCCCGCCTGGTTACGGTCACCGGGGGCGAACCCCTGGCCCAGCCCAGTTGTCTGGAACTCCTCACCCGGCTTTGTGATTGCGGCTACCGCGTGTCGCTGGAAACCAGTGGCGCGCTGCCCATCGCCGGCGTCGATCCCCGCGTGGTGGTGATCCTCGACGTAAAGACGCCGGGTTCGGGCGAGGTCGGGCGCAATCTGTGGACCAATATCCCCTTGCTGAAGCCCCACGACGAGGTCAAGTTTGTCATTTGCGACCGCGTCGATTACCAATGGGCGCGACTGCGGATCGACGACCTGGGGTTGCCGGCAAGGGGTGTCGAACTGCTGTTTTCACCCAGCCACGGCCGGTTGCATCCGCGCCAGCTGGCGGAGTGGATTCTCGCCGACCAACTACCGGTGCGCTTGCAGTTGCAACTCCACAAGCAGATCTGGGGAGATGTGCCCGGACATTAGCACCACTGTGGTAAAAAATGATGCGTAGCGATTTGACCGCGTATCAATGGCCATGGCTGACCACGAAAAGGCCGCGCCAAGCCCCTGTAATTGCAGTGTTCGACGCCCCCACTGCCCGCAGGGCAAACAGTGAAAAGAGACTGGGCTGGCCGGGAAATGGGGCGTTTCGGTACCTCGGACCGAGGTGCCACCCGCAGGGCGAACGCCCGGAACCCCGCGCCACGCGGGGATTCGCGCAAAGAAAAAGGGCCTGGAGACTATCCAGGCCTTTGGTGTTGGTGGTGTTCGGTTACCCACCGAACAACCACTATCGGGGCCTTGGTAGTACAGGCGTGCTCAGCGCGCGTTACAGTCGGTAAACCCGGGTGGCCGTGCCCGCAAACATTGCGTTTTTTTCGTCTTCCGAAAAGCTCTTGGTGATTTTTTTGAGGCCGTTCCAGAACACTTGGTAGGACAGCGACAGCTTGTCGACAGGGAAATTGCTTTCGGCCATGCAGCGCTGCGGCGTAAAGCAGTCGATGATGTGCAGATAGTAGGGTGCCTGCGCGGCGGCAAATTCGTCCGATGTCGGCGGCTTGTCGCGCCCCATCCAGCCGAAGCCGTTGTCGGGCATGGCCATGCCGCCGAGTTTGGCGATGGTGTTCGGGCATTTGGCGATTTCGGCGATGTCCCGTTTCCACTGCTGGAACACCTCGTCGCGCTTGTTGGCATAGATCCCGGTGGCCAGCGGCGTGCCCAGATGGTCGAGCACCATCGTGGTTTCGGGCACCGCGCGGGCGAGCGCGCAGAATTCGGGGTTTTGATAAAAGTAGTGCCAGGAGTCGTAGCTGTGGCCCATTTTACCGAGTACTTTCATGCCGCGCAGGAACGCGGGATTCTTGTAAAGATCTTTCTGGCCCACGGCTTCCAGCATTATTCCCTCGTTGGGGCGGGCACAAGCCAGGGCCTGGCGGATACCGCGAAACAGGCCGTGGCTCGCCTCCCGGTGCAGATAAACCAGCTCTTCGACGGCATCGCCCCGGGTTAAATCGAAACTGGTCACCAAGGCGGCGATCCGCGCCCGACCTTTGGGATCCTTGGCGGTGCGCTCGGCGATTTCAGTGACGTAATCGACCTCGCCCAGTGAACGGAGGTGTTCCGGGCCGTCCGTGCGGTAGCTGGCGTGACACTCCATGAACACGGTTTTGACGATGTTGTGGCCGCTGCCGGTGTCTGCCCACAGGTCATCCAGGGAGTAGGGGATCAAGCCCCCGGTTGGCCACAGGTGGTGATGGGTGTCGATGATCGGGCGCGCAGGATCGACGATGTCTTCGACTACCTGCGCGAGCCAATCCTGCCGAAGCGCAAGCGCATTGTGGATATTGACGCCTTCCAGTTTGTTATCAGCCATGGTTGCAATCCCTCGTTGTTGAATGGGGTGGTGTGATGATGTCGGCGCCAGTCGCGCAGCTAATGGCAGCTAATGGTTGAGGCGCAACCGCGTTGGCGTCAGCGCGATGCCGCGTCGTCGCCTCCCTGCGGTTGTGCCATGTGGTGGCAGATCGAGTGGCGGAAGCAACTGACCGCATGATCGTTGACCATGCCGGTTGCCTGCATGTGAGCGTAGCAGATGGTGGAGCCAAAAAAGCGGAAACCGCGTTTCTTCATGTCTTTGCTGATGGCGTCGGACACCGGCGTTGTCGCCGGCACGCCCTCTGCCTGCCACTGGTTCTGCAGCGGCCGGCCATCGACAAATGCCCATAGATAGTTGGCGAAGCTGCCGTGGCTACTTTGGATATCGAGGAAGCTGCGGGCGTTGCCGATGGCGGCGTCGATTTTCTGGCGGTTGCGCACAATGCCAGCGTCGAGCATTAGCCGCTCGACATCGGCTCGGTCGAAGCGGGCCACGGCGGCCGCATCGAAATCGGCAAAGGCGCGGCGGTAGTTATCGCGTTTGCGCAGGACGGTGATCCAGGAGAGTCCCGCCTGCGCGCTTTCCAGCAGCAAAAATTCGAACAGGCGCCGATCATCACGGCAGGGGACACCCCATTCTTCGTCGTGATAGCGCTGGTACAGCGGATCACTGCCAACCCAGCGGCAGCGGGTGGGCTCGGCGGCAGGGTTCGGGTGCGAGCCAACGGCGCCGACAGTGTTTGGGATTGAGTTCGACATTGGCATCTTCCTTCTTCTTTCCGGGGGTTTAGGCTAATCTTACGGCGCGTCGGCGGCCCCCACCCGCGCCGCGTCAACCTCGTTAGGACTCCACCACCACCATTCATCGAAGTCGTTCAATGCGCTCGTTTTATCCGGCCATCCAGCCCTACGCCACCCATCAGATCCCGGTCTCCGCGGGCCACCGGTTGTATGTTGAAGAGTGCGGCAGTCCCGACGGCGTCCCCGTTTTATTTGTTCACGGTGGGCCCGGCGCCGGTTGTGCGGAGCACGACCGCTGTTTTTTTGACCCGGAAGTGTACCGCATCATTCTTTTCGACCAGCGTGGCAGCGGCCGTTCGACACCCCATGCCGGCCTCGATGACAACACCACACCCGCGCTCGTCGCCGACATCGAAGTTATTCGCCAGCGCTTCGGCATCGAGCGCTGGCTGCTGTTTGGCGGCTCCTGGGGTTCGATGCTCAGTCTCGTCTATGCTGAAACCCATCCTGAACGCGTGCTGGGGATGATTTTACGCGGCGTATTCTTGTGTCGAAAGCGCGATATCGACTGGTTTTATCAGGATGGCGCGAGTCGGATATTCCCCGATTATTGGCAGGATTTCCTCGCGCCCATCCCCGCCGGTGAACGCGACGATCTGCTTGCCGCCTACTATCGTCGCCTCACTGGCGAGAACGAGCTGGAACGCATTCGCGCGGCCAAGGCCTGGTCGGTCTGGGAGGCGCGCTGCGCAACCTTGCTGCCTAACCGGCATGTGGTGGAGCGCCTGGGCAGCCCCCACGTTGCGCTGGCGATGGCGCGCATTGAGGCCCATTACTTCATGCATCAGAGTTTTGTGAAGCCGGATCAGATCCTCGCCAATGCCCATCGTCTCGCGGATATCCCGGGCGTCATCGTCCACGGCCGCTACGATATCCTCTGTCCAATAGATCAAGCCTTCGCGCTACACCGCGCCTGGCCCCGTTCGCAGCTTGAAATTATCCGCGGTGCCGGCCACGCCTCCAGCGAACCTGGCACCTTGGATGCGCTGATTCGCGCGACCGACCAGATGGCCGCACTCGGCAAGAAAAAACCTTGAACCACGGGCGACCGGCGACATGCGCGCTCTGATTCAGCGCGTCAGCAGTGCTGCTGTCAGCGTCGCCGGCAACGAAGTCGCGGCGATCGGGCGCGGCATGCTGGTTCTGCTCGGCATTGCGCGCAGTGATACGCCGGCAGAGGCGGGCAAGCTCGTCGACCGTGTCTTGAGCTATCGCATCTTCCCCGACGTCGACGGGCGCATGAATCTGAATGTGCGCGAGATCGGCGGCGGTGTGCTGGTGGTTCCCCAATTCACGCTGGTCGCCGACACCAGCAAAGGTCTGCGACCGAGCTTTACGCCTGCCGCCGTGCCGGCCGCCGCGGAAACCCTGTGCGAAGCATTCCTGGCGGCCTTGGTGAGCCGCCACCAGCCCGTCGCCAGCGGGCGGTTTGGCGCCGATATGCAGGTATCGTTGTGCAACGACGGGCCGGTGACCTTCCTGCTGGAAGTTCTGCCGGCGCAAGCCGATTAGGCCTTCGCCGCTCGCGCCGCCCGCAGCGCCATCACCAGGCCGACGAATAGGCCGCAGGCAACCAAAGACGTGGCCAGTTCCAGAGGCGCGGTGGGAAACACAAACAGGAAATTTTTGTCCTTGATCAGCGCCGCAAAGCTTGACACGCAGAAGGGCATCAGAAAAAGCCGTGCGGTTTGCCAGGGGTCTGGCGCCGCCCCCGGCGCACGGGTGACGCTGAGCAGCAGCCCGATGCCAATAATGAAACTGATACCCAGCGAGTTGATCCATAGCCCAGGCGATGGATCAAAATGGTGCCAAAGCGTCGCCAGATACCAGATTAGGTAACACCAGAGCACGATCTTGCTGGTCGGCAAAGTGGCGAAGTAGCGAACGATGACGGCCATCAGCGCGATTCAGGTCTGGGGCATTAGCGGACAGCCGGGCAAGGAGAGTGCCATGACTGGCTGCGGTGATGTGTGTCGGCGGTCGATGCGGCCCGGGTGCCAGGCCGCCCGAAGGTCGTTCCAGCCCGGCAAAATAGCCTTATCAAAGTGGATTGTGCCCGCTCTCCCGCGCTGACTATACTGGGGTGACCCGGATTTTCGGCAGCGCCCCATGGCCTCTTCCACCCCCACACCGCCTCCCCCCGCAGCTTGCGGGCGAGCGGCGCCCGATGCCAATGAACGCTGTCTGCGCGACTGGCTCGTTGCCGTTGCCGCTGGCGACGAGCAGGCTTTCGGCAGGTTCTATGATGCCACTCTGGCCCGGGTTTATGGCCTGGCGCTGCGTATTACCCGAAATGCGCAGACCGCCGAGGAGGCTGCGGAGGACGTGTATTGGCAGGTGTGGCGCCAGGCCTTGCGCTTCGACGCCGAGCGCGGCAATGCGATGACCTGGCTGTTGACCATCACCCGTAGCCGTGCCCTCGATTGCTTGCGTCGTCGCGACAGGGCGGAACCCCATCCAGAGCCGGCAAGCTTGCTCGACAGCGAAGCGTCGCAACACAATGACCCCCAGGACTCGTTGGTGGCAACGCAGCATCGACGCGCACTGTACAAGGCGCTCGTCAGCATCGATGCGCTACCCCGGCAGCTGCTCAGTCTGGCGTTTTTTGGCGGCCTCACCCATGAAGAGATCGCCAACCATACGGCGCTGCCGCTCGGAACCGTGAAGTCCCACATACGGCGAGCGCTGATCCGCCTGCGCGAGGTGCTTGCGCTCGAGGCTGTAAACAAGCGGGATCCCGATGACGCACAACCTCGATAAGCGTCCCGTTGCGGCGACAGATGTTGCCGCAGATCGTGGCGCGACAACGGCCGTCGATCAGCTTCGTCAGCTCGCGCTGCATCCGATCCTGCCCGACATCCGCCGCACCACGGCGATGCGCGATCGCTTGCTCGCGCGTGCGCGTGCGAGCCGGGCCAGAGCCCGTGGCCTTATCAATGTCCGGCGCGATGGGGGTGAATGGCGATTCGTGGTGGACGGCGTGTGGATGAAGCTGCTCAATGACGGCGCCACCGGCAAGTCCGTGCTGATCGAACTGGCCGCGGGCGCGTCGTTGCCGACTCACCACCACCGCGAGCACGAGGAGTGTGTGGTGCTGCGTGGTGCGGTGCGGTTGGGTGATCTGGAGGTGGCCGAAGGCGATTACCACCTGGCTCCGGCGGGAAGTCGCCACGGTCGGGTAAGTTCCACCGGCGGCGCGCTGCTGTGCCTGCGAGGAGCGCAGTTGGGCGATGCCGCCGCAGTGGCGAGCGAGTTGATTGCCGCCAGGCTGCCGCGCCCAGGCCCCGCGCCGGTGACCCTGCGCGCGGGCGACGGCTGGCGCGATATGCGCACCGGCGTGCAGGTGAAGAGTCTGTGGAGCGATGGCCCGGAACATTCCATGTTGTTGCGGATGCGGCCAGGTTCTACTGTCCCCTGGAGTGCCCACCGGTTGCCCGCCGAATGCCTGATCCTCACCGGAGAGGCATTTGTTGACGACACCCTGCTGCGCGAGGGCGACTACCAGTTCGCTCCGGTCGGCAGCCAAAGCGGTGAGATTGTCTCCGACGTCGGTGCGCTGCTGTTTGTCCACGGTGACCTGATCGACGGTAGCCCTGGTCAATGCTCCTGTTCCTCGAACTCGGCTTTTTAAACGCGACTTCGCGTCCGCTGTCAGCCCGAATTGTCGAACGGCATGCGGGATAACCTCCCACCGATCAGTAGTCATGGCGAAACCCGGCAATGAGGAAAATCATCAAACGCTATTCTCTCCCCGGCACCCCGCCGGGAACCCTGGCGGTAGATTCGCTGGGCAGTCAGACGACAACGATTCGCTGCGTCAGCTACGGTGCCGACGTCTACAGTGAAAAAGTCGTGACCTCGGTAGCGGATGAGGTGCCCGAACCGAAAAAGGCGGCTACGCTCTGGCTACATGTTCAGGGTGCCCCGTCATCCACGTTGCTCGAGCAGCTGGGGCGGCGGTTTGACCTGCACGCGCTCGCTCTCGAAGACGTGCAGAACACCGGCCAAAGGCCAAAATTTGACGCCTACGACGAGCGGTATTTCATCGTCGTCGCGCTGCCTGTCATAACCGGGGGTCGCGTGCACACCACGCAGGTCAGCATTTTCTACGGTGCCGACTTCGTGGTGTCTATCGTCAATGACGATCGGGATCCGTTTGAACCCGTGCGCCGACGCTTGCGGATCGCGAACGGCCCGATGCAGAACTCTAACGCGGGTTATCTGCTGTACGCGCTGCTCGATGTCGTTATCGACGAGGGGTTTCCCACTCTCGAAGCGCTGGGCGAGCGCCTCGACGGGCTGGAAGATCGAGTATTGGCGGCGCCGTCGCAGCAGCTGGCGACGGATCTGCATGACATCAAGCGCTCGCTGCTGATCCTGCGCCGGATCCTGTGGCCGCAACGGGATGTCATCAACTCGCTGCTGCGGGATGAGACCTTGCCCATTGACGCCCACACCCGCATTTATCTCCGCGACTGTTACGACCACAGTGTCCAACTGATCGAGTTGATCGAGAACTACCGCGATGTCGCCACCAGCATCATGGATATTTATCTTTCCAGCATAAACAATCGCCTGAACGAGGTGATGCGGCTGCTGACGGTCATCACCACGATCTTCATCCCGCTGACCTTTATCGCCGGCGTGTACGGGATGAACTTCGGCAATGGCAATGGCGACGGGAGCCCGCTGGCGATGCCGGAATTGAACTGGTACTACGGCTATCCCTTTGTGCTGCTGTTGATGGCGGGAATCGCGGGGATGATGGTGGTCTATTTCAAACGGAAGGGCTGGTTCTAAGCGCCTGTTCAAGATCTCGCTGAAGGGCGCATCGCGGCGTTAAAACTGGCCTTATGCTGCGCTTTTTCGGTCAGCTTTGCCTTGCGCTGCATCCCCTGGTCGAGGTCTTGAGCAGGCTCTAAAATAATAGCGAGTCGAGGCGAGAACCCGGGGTGGTGGTTGTTTGGGCGCCGGATGGGAATGCTCCCATCCGGCCTCACTTTTGCTGGCGGTGCCGCCGGAAATAGCGCGGCGCGAACGCCGCTAGCGGCCTATCTCATGCTCGCATTGATGGCGCACAGCGCGTAGCTGCCGGGACACAAATCGGCCTCGTTCAAATCCCTCAAGGAGCTTTTGACGGTGCCCTGGCTGTCGTGGAAATCACCGTCTTCGGCACAGATGTAAAGCAGGCCGGTGAGGATCTGGCCGCGCTGTTTGTGCTCCTGGATCGCGCGAATGGCGCCGTTGCGATCGGTGCAATCGATCTCTTTGCTTTTGTAGAGATGGATCACCGAACCATCGTGCAGCGTCACTTCCTGGCTAAAGCCGGGAGCGTAATTGGTGGTGATTTCCTGGCGCACCGGCACGAAATCGATCTTGCCGGTGGCCTCGATGTGATCGCGGGCGAATTCGTAGCCCTTGGTGGAATTGGGCAGATTGTTGAAGGTCACGCAGGGTGAAATGACATCGATGAACGCGAAGCCGTTGTGGGCGATGGCGGCCTTGAGCAACGGCAGCAGTTGCTCTTTGTCGCCCGAAAAACTGCGGGCGACAAAGGTGGCGCCCAGTTGCAGCGCCAGTGTGCACAGGTCGATTGGCTGGTAGGGGTTTGGCTCGCCTTTCTTGCTGACCGAGCCGATGTCGGCAGTGGCTGAATCCTGACCCTTGGTGAGGCCGTAGCAGCCGTTGTTTTCGACGACATAGAGCATGTTGAGGTTGCGGCGGGTGACATGGGCGAACTGGCCGAGGCCGATCGACGCGCTGTCGCCGTCGCCGGAAACGCCGATGTAGATCATCTCGCGGTTGGCGAGATTGGCGCCGGTCGCCACCGACGGCATACGCCCGTGCACGGAGTTGAAGCCGTGGGATTTGCCGAGAAAATAAGTTGGCGTTTTTGACGAGCAGCCGATACCCGAAATTTTGGCGACGCGGTGGGGCGGGATGGCCAGCTCGAAGCAGGCGTCGATGATGGCGGCGCTGATGGAATCGTGGCCGCAGCCGGCGCACAGCGTGGACAAGGAGCCTTCGTACTCACGCTTGCTGTAGCCCTTTTCATTCGCTTGGAGGTTGGGGTGGCGAAAACTGGGGCGAACATAGGTCATGGTTTTTCTCCCGCGGTTTTGCGGCGCAAGGGGGTGACAGTGGCGCTGTGAGGGCCACTGATGGCGGTGCGGATCTGCCCGACGATGGCGCGCGCGGTGATCGAGGTGCCATCGTAATGGGTGATCGGGATCAGTTTTTTGGGGTCGATGTCGGCTTCGATGATCAACAGTTTGCGCATCTGGCCGTCGCGGTTCTGTTCGACAACAAACACGCGGTCGTGGTTGGCGATGAACTCGGTGACTTCGTGGTTGAACGGGAACGCGCGCAACCGCATGCCGTCGAAATGCTGGCCGTCGGCGGCCATGATATCCATGGCCTCCTGCGTGGCGGCGGTGCTCGAGCCAAAAAAAATCATGCCATCGCGAGTAGCTTGGGTGGCGGCGAAAAACTCGGGTGCCGGCACATGCTGCTTGGCGGTCTCCATTTTTTTCAGCAGCCGCTCCATGTTGCGCACATAGGCATCCCCCGCTTCGGTGTACACCGCGTATTCATCACGCGACGTGCCGCGCGTGAAAAAGCCGCCCTTGTCGGGGTGAGTGCCGGGCAATGTGCGGTAGCAGATGCCATCGTCATCGACATCGAGATAGCGACCGAAACGCTCCTTGAGACTGTCCAGTTGCGCGGCGTCGAGCACCTTGCCGCGATCATAGCGGCGGTTGTCGTCCCACTTCAGCGGCTCGGATATGTTGTCGTTCATGCCCAAATCGAGATCGGACAGCAGGATCACCGGCGTCTGCAGGCGCTCGGCGAGGTCGAGACTGTCGGCGCCCATGGTGAAACATTCGAACGGCGTGGCCGGGAACAGCAGCACATGCTTGGTGTCGCCATGGGACGCATAGGCGGCGGCGAAAATGTCGGACTGCTGGGTGCGTGTCGGCATGCCGGTCGAAGGTCCGGCGCGTTGGATGTCGAACAGCACCGCCGGCACTTCGGCAAAATACGCGAGGCCCAGGAACTCGCTCATCAGCGACAGGCCGGGGCCGGAGGTGGCCGTAAAGGCGCGCGCGCCGTTCCAGGCGGCGCCGATCACCATGCCGATGGCGGACAGTTCGTCCTCGGCTTGCGCGATCGCGAATTTGTTCTTGCCGGTACCGGGGTCGATGCGCAGCCGCCTGGCATATTTTTCAAAGCTGTCCACGACCGAGGTCGAGGGCGTGATCGGATACCAGGCGGCGACCGTCGCACCCCCGTAGATGGCGCCGAGCGCGAGGGCATCGTTGCCCTCGATCAAAATCTTGTCGCCCACCTTGTTGCAGCGCTTGAGGCGGATGCCCAGAGGGCACTTGAAATGTTCCACCGCATACTGGAAGCCCATCTCCAGCGCGTGGATGTTGGGTGCAATCAGTTTTTCCTTGCCGCGGAACTGCTCGCCGACAAGATCCTTGAGCACGGCGAATTCGATGTCGAGCAGCGCCGCCAGCGCGCCGACATAGATGACGTTCTTGAACAGTTGGCGCTGGCGGGGGTCGGTGTACTCCTGGCGGCAGATCTCGGTCAGCGGCAGGCCGACGAAGTGTACGTCGGCGCGCTGGAGGCGCAGGTCCAATGGCTTGGTGTTGTCGTAGATGACGTAGCCACCGGGCTCCAACTCGCGGATATCCTGCGCCATGCTCTGCGCGTTCATGCACACGACGATGTCATAGCCCCCGCGCCGGCCAATATAGCCGTTGCCGTTGATGCGGATCTCGTACCAGGTCGGCAGGCCCTGAATGTTCGAGGGAAAGATGTTTTTCGGGCTGATGGGGATGCCCATCCGGAACACGGCTTTGGCGAACATGCCATTGGCACTGGCCGAGCCCGTGCCGTTGACATTGGCAAAGCGGATGACGAAGTCATTGACCGACTCTAGGCGTTTCATAGGGTGCCCGCCTTGGTGACTTGATAGAGGAATTTCTGCATGTCCCAGGCCGAGGTGGGGCAGCGCTCCGCGCACAGGCCGCAGTGCAGGCAGACGTCTTCGTCCTTGACCATGATACGGCCGGTTTTCAGTGCTCCGGACACATAGAGTGGCTGATCCCGGTTGAGCGCGGGCACCTTGAGCGCGGTGCGCAGGCTGGTTTCATCCTCCGCATCGAGAAAGTTGATGCACTCGGTGGGGCAGATATCGACGCACGCGTCGCACTCGATGCAGAGTTTGTCGCTGAATACCGTCTGCACGTCGCAGTTCAGGCAGCGCTCGGCTTCCTTGAACGCAGTGGCCAGGTCGAAGCCCAGCTCGACCTCCATTTTGCGATCCTTCAGGCTGATCTTCTTGTCGGCGTGGGGAACCTTGTAGCGGGCATCGTTTTCGATCTGGCTGTCGTAGCTCCACTCGTGAATGCCCATTTTCTGGCTCACCAGCGTAACCCCCGGCGCCAGCCGGGCATTGACGTTCTCGCCACGACAGAAGAGGTCGATTGAAATTGCGGCCTGATGACCGTGGGCAACGGCGGTGATGATATTCTTTGGCCCGAATGCGGCATCGCCGCCAAAGAAGACTTTGGCGTTGGTGGATTGAAAGGTGGTTGCGTCGATCTGCGGCATGCCCCACTTGTCGAAGTTGATGCCGATATCGCGTTCGATCCAGGGGAAAGCGTTTTCCTGGCCGATCCCCATCAGTGCCGCGACGCACGGGAAAAACACCGGTGGCTCCCCGGTGGAGACGAGAGTGCGCCCGCCTTTGTTGTCGTATTCGGCCCGCATCTTGTCAAATTTCATCCCCACCAGTGTGCCGTTTTCGACGACGAATTCGAGCGGGGCGTGGTTGTCGATGATCGGGATGTCCTCGGCCATCGCATCGTCCTTTTCCCAGGGCGAGGCCTTCATGTCCGCGAAGGGGCTGCGCACGATGACCTTCACATCCTCGCCGCCGAGGCGGCGGGCGGTGCGGCAGCAATCCATCGCAGTGTTGCCGCCGCCGAGCACGATGACCGTTTTGCCGATGGCAGTGGTGTGGCCAAAGGCAACGCTGCCCAGCCAGTCGATACCGATGTGAATGGCGGCGTCGGCGGCCTGGCGGCCGGGCAGGGTTTCGAGGTCGCGACCACGGGGCGCGCCCGAGCCGACAAAGACGGCGTCGTAGCCTGCGCCAAGGAGTTTTTTGAGGCTCTCGATGTAGGTGTCGTAATGGCTGAGAACGCCCATGTCGACGATAAAGCCCACCTCCTGATCGAGGACTTCCTCGGGCAATCGAAACGACGGGATCTGGCTGCGCATGAAGCCGCCGCCCGCTGTCTGGGCGTCGAACAGGTGCAATTCATAGCCGAGTGGCGCGAGATCGCGCGCGACCGTCAGCGATGCCGGCCCGGCACCCACCAGCGCCACTTTTTTGCCGTTGCGCCTGGTCGCCTTCTTGGGCATGCGATTGGCGATGTCGCCCTTGTTGTCGGCCGCCACGCGCTTCAGGCGGCAGATAGCCACGGGCTCCTGCTCGAGACGGCCGCGGCGACAGGCGGGTTCGCAGGGGCGATCGCAGGTGCGGCCGAGAATGCCCGGGAACACGTTGGATTCCCAGTTCACCATGTAGGCGTCGGCGTAGCGGCCAGCGGCGATCAGGCGAATGTATTCGGGCACCGGCGTGTGCGCGGGGCACGCGTACTGGCAATCCACGACGCGGTGAAAATATTCGGGATCTTTGATATTGGTAGGTTTCAACCCCAAGCCTCCGGAGGTTGGCAAGCGTTGTTGTAAGAGCCTGTTCAAGATCTCGCTGAAACGCGCATCGCGGCGTTAAAACTGGCCTCAAAATGCTCACATACGCCGTGTATGTTGCGTTTTTTCGGCCAGTTTTGCCTGGCGCTGCATCTTCTGATCGAGATCTTGAACAGGCTCTACGAGTGCGCCCAGCGCGAGGGGCGCAAAAAAAGACGCGCATTTATACCGGAAACCGACCCGCCACGTAAATAACCCAAAGTTATGTAGATGACAAGCTTGGGATATGGCGGTGGGTCTCATCGATCGCACCATCTTACAACGCTTTCGCCGCCGATCGGGGCCGAGTTGGGGCGCCCGCGTCAGGTTTGCGGCGGGAATCCCCTTCTGGCCAGCGCGGCTTCGATCTCCATCAGCACCGCCGGATCCTCTATGGTCGCCGGCATCTGCCAGCTTTCGCCGTCGGCGATTTTGCGCATGGTCGCGCGCAGCAC
>CBDDRG010000330.1:0-17886 GCA_965232975.1 uncultured bacterium | reverse complement strand
GTGGCAGGGTAACTGCCGGATTTAGGATTATGAGAAGTTCGACATCGCCCACGGCGATACCCTCACCGACCCGCAGCACTGGGACGACGAACCCTTCGAGGCCATCGTCTCCAATCCGCCTTACTCCATCAAATGGGACGGCGACGCCAACCCGCTGCTCATCAACGACCCGCGCTTCGCCCCGGCCGGTGTGCTCGCCCCCAAGAGCAAGGCAGATCTGGCCTTTACCCTGCACATCCTGAGCTGGCTGGCGGTGAACGGCACGGCGGCCATCGTCGAGTTTCCCGGCGTGCTCTACCGCGGCGGCGCCGAGCAGAAAATCCGCCAGTACCTGATCGACAACAACTACGTGGATGCGGTGATCCAGTTGCCGCCGGACCTGTTCTTCGGCACCACCATCGCCACCTGTATCATCGTGCTGAAGAAATCCAAACACGACAATGCCACGCTGTTTATCGACGGAAGTAGCGAATTCACCCGCAGCGGCAACAAGAACAAGCTCACCCAAGCGCACCGGCAGAAGATTCTGGATGCCTTTGCCGCGCGCAAGGACATCGCGCATTTTGCCCGGCTGGTGGACAACGGCGAGGTTGCCAAGAACGGCTACAACATCGCCGTCTCGTCCTACGTGGAGCAGGAAGACACCCGCGAGGTGGTGGATATTCAACAGCTCAATGCCCAGATCGCCGGCATCGTGGCGCGGCAGGCGGAATTGCGCACGGCCATTGATGCCATCGTGGCGGAGCTGGAAGGCGAACGGGCATGAGCGAGCAACCCGGCGGTGAAATCCTTCTGTACCAGCGCGGCGATGCGCCCGCCATCCATGTGAGACTCGATGGCGATACGGTCTGGCTCTCCCTGAACCAGCTTGCCGACTTGCTGGGACGGGACAAATCCACCATCTCGCGACATATCGCCAATGTGTTTGCCGAAGGCGAGCTGGAGCGCCCTTCAGTTATTGCAGAATTTGCAACAACTGGCGCAGATGGCAAGACCTACCGTGTCGAGCATTTCAACCTCGACGTCATCATCTCGGTTGGCTACCGGGTAAAGTCCCGGCAGGGCACCCAGTTCCGCATCTGGGCTACCGAGCGTCTGCGGGAATACCTGGTCAAGGGCTTCGCCATGGATGACGTGCGCTTGAAGAACCTCGGCGGCGGCAGCTACTGGAAAGAACTGCTGGATCGGATCCGCGACAAAACCCTGCCGGGCGCGGGAAACGTCAGCCATCAGCAGGCCATTGCTCACGCCGAAACGGAATATGCCAAATTCCGCGCCCAGCTTGCCGAGCTGCCTTCCGAAGTGGAAGCGGCCTATCTGGAAACCGTGAAGGCGGTGCAGAAGAAAATCAGCGGGAAGAAAAAGCCATGAGCCGGATTGAGGAGCTGATTGCGGAACTTTGCCCGGAGGGAGTGGAGTTCAAATCCGTTGGCGAGATTGCGTCATACACGAGAGGGGTCACCTACAGAAAAAATGATGAGCGTCCAGATGGTGAAATACGCGTTCTCCGCTCAAACAACATTACCCTCTCCTCAAACACCATCAATTATTCCGACGTAAAGACCGTGGCTGGCTCCGTCCGGGTTCGTGACGACCAATGGCTGCGCACGAATGATATTTTGATCAGCGCTGCCAGTGGATCAAAGGCGCACGTCGGGAAAGTTGCTTACATTACAGAGGATATCGATCATTGCTTTGGTGGGTTTATGGCGGTGCTTCGCACCAAAGGTGGTATTGATAGCCGATTTCTGTTCCACCTGCTTATCGGCAATACATTCAGTGAATACCTAGAGTCAGCGCTCTCCACAACAACAATCAATAATCTGAATGCGTCGATCATGAATCGTTTTCGGGTTCCAATCCCACCCCTCGAAATCCAACGCGAGATCGTGAAAGTGCTGGACACCTTCACCCAGCTGGAGGCGGAGCTGGAGGCGGAGCTGGAGGCGCGTCGGCGGCAGTACCAGTACTACCGCGACGCGCTACTCGCCTTCGCCGACCAGCCTGATGTTTGCTGGGCGACTTTGGGTGAGGTCGGCGAGTTCATTCGCGGACGGCGATTCACTAAAGCAGACTATGTCGAGGACGGCATTGATTGCATCCACTACGGTGATATCTACACACAGTACGGCACCGCCATCACGGCGACGGTTTCGCATGTGCGTTCGGACATGGTATCCACCCTGCGATTCGCCAAGTCCGGCGACCTAGTGATCGCCGGAGTCGGAGAGACGGTCGAGGATGTAGGCAAAGCAGTCGCATGGCTCGGTGATGGTGAGGTAGCCATTCACGACGACTGTTTCGCATTCCGACATTCGATGAATCCGAAGTTCGTCTCCTATTACTTCCAGACCACAGCCTTCCACGCAGAAAAGAACAAATTCGTGGCCAGGGCGAAGGTCAAGCGGCTTTCCGGCGAAAGTCTTGGCAAGCTCGTCATACCAGTCCCAGCACGCGAGGAACAAGCTCGCATCGTCGCCATCCTCGATAAATTCGACGCCCTGGTAAACGACCTGTCCAGCGGCCTGCCCGCCGAGATCAAGGCGCGGCGCCAACAATACGAGTACTACCGCGACCGCCTGCTGACCTTCCGGGAGGCGGCCTGAGTGCACCACGATTCTTGCCCTCTCCCCCGGCCCGTGTCCCCTGGGAGAGGGGCCGGGGGCTGATTGATTTTACTCAATGCATTGAGTAAAAATACTCAGCATGCTTGGCAAACCGGAAAAACCCTTTCAGCGCACGCAGGCCCTCACCCTGACCGCCCGGCTGGCCGAGCCGCGCCGCTTCATGCAGGTGGTGGCCGGCCCGCGCCAAGTGGGCAAGACCACGCTGGTGCAGCAGGTCATCGAAACCCTGCCGGTGCCCGTGCGCCAGGCCAGCGCCGACGAGCCGGGTTTGCGCAGCACGGACTGGATCGCCCAGCAATGGGAGGCCGCCCGGCTGGCTATCGAAGGCCCGGTCGGCGCCGTGCTGGTGCTCGATGAAATCCAGAAAATCCCCGGCTGGTCGGAAACGGTCAAACGCCTGTGGGATGAGGATACCCGCAAAAAATGCCCGCTCAAGGTGGTGCTGCTCGGCTCCACGCCCCTGCTGATCGCCCAGGGACTGACCGAAAGCCTGGCCGGGCGTTTTGAGGTGATCCCGCTGTCGCACTGGTCGTTTTCGGAGATGCAGGCCGCCTTCGGCTGGTCGCTGGAGGACTACCTGTTCCATGGCGGCTACCCCGGCGCGGCGCCCCTGATCGGCGAGCCGGTGCGCTGGGCGCGCTACGTGGCCGACAGCCTGATCGAAACCTCCATCGCGCGCGACGTGCTGCTGCTGACCCGCGTGGACAAGCCCGCCCTGCTGCGCCGCCTGTTCGAGCTGGCCTGCCGCTATTCCGGACAGGTGCTGTCGTACACCAAGATGCTGGGCCAGTTGCAGGATGCCGGCAACACCACCACGCTGGCCCATTACCTGGAGTTGCTGGCCGGCGCCGGCATGGTCTGCGGCCTGCCCAAGTACGCCGGCGATGTGGCGCGCAGCCGGGCTTCCAGCCCCAAGTTGCAGGTATTGAACACGGCGCTGATGACGGTGAGCGCCGGCATGACGCTGGAAGCAGCCCGCGCCGACCGCGAATTCTGGGGACGACTGGTGGAGTCCGCCGTGGGTGCCCACCTGGCCAATGCCGCCATGCGCGGAGAGTGTCGCCTGTATTACTGGCGCGACCGCAATCACGAGGTGGATTTTGTCGTCCAGGCCGGTCGGCGGCTGGTGGCCATCGAGGTCAAGAGCGGCCGCGCACCGCAGGCGCACCCCGGCATGGCCGCCTTTGCCGAGGCTTTCAAGCCGCAACGCAGCCTGCTGGTGGGCGGCGACGGCATTGCACTGCAAGACTTTCTGACCCGGCCCGTCAGCCATTGGGTGAGCACATGAGCGAACACCTCAAGCCCCACCATTCGCTCCCCTCTCCCGCTCGCGAGAGAGGGGGAGAGGGGGAGTGTTGAAGGACGCCGCATGACCGAAGACCTCAAACCCAATCGGTACGAGGCAATAGCGCTGTCCGGCGAGAGCACGGTGGTGGCCGAGTTCTCGCCCGAGCCGGGCGTGCGCGAGGCGGCCTACCAGAGCGAGGCGGCGCTGGAGCGGGGCTTGATTGCCCAGTTGCAGAAGCAGGCCTACGACTATCTGCCGCTCACCTCGGAAGCGGCGCTGATCGCCAACCTGCGCGCGCAACTGGAGACGCTGAACAAGACCAGCTTTTCCGATGCCGAGTGGCAGCGCTTTTTCAGCGGCTGCATCGCCGGCGCCAATGACGGCATCGTCGAAAAGACCGCGCGCATTCAGGAAGACCACGTCCAGTTGCTCAAGCGCGACGACGGCAGCACCAAGAACATCACCCTGATCGACAAGCAGAACATCCACAACAATGCCTTGCAGGTCATCAACCAGTACGAGGCGACAGGGGCGCGCGCCACCCGCTTTGACGTGACGGTGCTGGTCAACGGCCTGCCGATGGTGCATGTGGAATTGAAGCGCCGGGGCGTGGACATCAGCGAGGCCTTCAACCAGATCAACCGCTACCAGCGCGACAGCTTCTGGGCCGGCTCGGGCTTGTTCGAGTATGTGCAGTTGTTCGTGATCAGCAACGGCACCCTGACCAAGTATTACAGCAACACGGTGCGCGACGGCCACCTGGCCGAGCAGCGCAGCAAACGCGGCAAGAACAAGACCTCCAACAGCTTTGCTTTCACCAGCTGGTGGGCGGATGCGAAGAACCGGCCCATCACGGAGCTGGACGGGTTTACCAAAACCTTCTTTGCCAAGCACTCGCTGCTGAATGTGCTCACCCGCTACTGCGTGTTCGATGTGGATCGCAAGCTGCTGGTGATGCGGCCCTATCAGATCGTGGCGGCGGAGCAGATTCTGCAACGCATCGCCACCAGCATCAATCACAAACAGTTGGGCACCCTGGCGGCGGGCGGCTATATCTGGCACACCACCGGCAGCGGCAAGACCCTGACCAGCTTCAAGGCCGCGCAACTGGCGCGCGGCCTGCCGGCCGTGGATAAGGTGCTGTTCGTGGTGGGTCGCAAGGATCTGGATTACCAGACCATGCGCGAGTACGAGCGCTTCGAGAAGGGCGCGGCCAACTCCAGCACCTCCACCGCCGTGCTGCAAAAGCAGTTGGAAGACCCCAACGCCCGCATCATCACCACCACCATCCAGAAGCTCAGCCGCTTCGTGGCGAATAACAAAACGCACCCGGTGTATCAGGCGCATGTGGTGGTGATCTTCGACGAATGCCATCGCAGCCAGTTCGGCGACATGCACGCCGAGATCACCCGGGTATTCAAGCGCTACCACCTGTTCGGCTTCACCGGCACACCGATTTTTGCGGAGAACTCGGGCACCGGCGGCAATCCGCTGCGGCGCACCACGGTGCAGGCCTTTGGCGACAAGCTGCACACCTACACCATTGTCGATGCCATCAACGACAAGAATGTGCTGCCGTTTCGCATCGACTACATCAACACCATCAAGACCGCGCCCGGCGTCAAGGACAAGCAGGTGCCCGCCATCGACACCGAGCGGGCGCTGCTGGCGCCGGAGCGCATCAGCCAGATCGTCGGTTACATCCGCGAGCACTTCGACCAGAAGACCAAGCGCGCCGCCACCTACAAGATGCACGGCAAGCGGCTGGCCGGTTTCAATTCGCTGTTCGCCACCGCCAGCATCGATGCCGCCAAACGCTACTACGCGGAATTCACCGCGCAGCAAAAAGCGCTGCCCGAGGCGCAGCGTCTCAAGATCGGCCTGATCTACAGTTTTGCCGCCAACGAGGACGAGGCGGACGGCCTGCTGGGCGAGGAGGAATTCGAGACCGCCGGGCTGGATCAAGGCTCGCGGGATTTTCTGGAAGCCGCCATCCAGGACTACAACGCGCTGTTCGGCACCAGTTTCGACACCTCCGCCGACAAGTTCCAGAACTACTACAAGGATCTCTCGCAACGGCTGAAAACCCGCGAGCTGGATTTGGGTGTAGTGGTCAACATGTTCCTGACCGGCTTCGACGCCACCACGCTGAACACCCTGTGGGTGGACAAGAACCTGAAGGCCCACGGCCTGATCCAGGCCTATTCGCGCACCAACCGCATCCTCAATTCGGTGAAGACCTACGGCAATATCGTCTCCTTCCGCAATCTGGAACAGGCCACCAACGATGCCCTGGCCCTGTTCGGCAACAAGGACGCCAAGGGCATCGTGCTGCTGAAGCCCTACGCCGAGTACTACAGCGAATATCAGGGCAAGATTGCCGAGCTACAGGCGCTGTTCCCGCTGGGGCAGGCCATTGTGGGCGAAGCGGCGCAGAAGGCTTTCATCAAGCTGTTTGGCGCCATTCTGCGGCTGAAGAACATCCTCACCGCGTTTGACGACTTCGCCGGCAATGAGATTCTCAGCCAGCGCGATTTTCAGGATTACCAGAGCATCTACCTGAATCTCTACGCCGAATTCCGCAGCGCATCCAACGCCGAGAAGGAAAGCATCAACGACGACGTGGTGTTCGAGATCGAGTTGATCAAACAGGTCGAGATCAACGTCGATTACATCCTGATGCTGGTGGAGCAGTACCTGAAGGCCAAGGGCAGCGGGCAAGACAAGGAAATCCGCGCCGACATCGAACGCGCCATCAACGCCAGCCCTCCCCTGCGCAACAAGAAGGAGCTCATCGAGCAGTTCGTGGATGCCGTGTCCACCAAGGGCAAGGTGGATGCCCAGTGGCAGGCCTTCGTGGTGGCCAAAAAGGCCGAGGAACTGGAGCGCATCATCCAGGAAGAAAACCTGAACGCCGAGGAAACCCGCGCTTTCATCGACAACGCCTTCCGCGACGGTGCCATCCCCACCGCCGGCACCGCCATCACCAAGGTATTGCCGCCGGTTTCCCGCTTCTCGAAAGACAACGGCCACGGGCAAAAGAAGCAATCCGTGCTGGACAAGCTGGCCGCCTTCTTCGAGCGGTATTTCGGGCTGGCGTGAGGGCGGTGACTATGAGGGAGAGGCATCCGTGAGCAGGAAAACACCACCACAGGCTGCCGGGAAACATGCGGTGTCACTCCTTCGATCCTCGGCGGCCGAGTGCCTGACCTTTGTGGCCGCCACCGGTGGCGGTGGCGTTGAGACAATGCGTTTGCACCCGCGCGGATCGCGCCCGGGCACAAAACCAACGTTGGCGCCCCGCCCCGGGTGCAAGCCGCTGGCGTTAGACGCTCAAGTCGGACAGGCTCTTCGGTGTCGATCAACCAAATTTTTGCGCTATCAGCGTTTTCCAAGCCTCCCAGCGCGCCGGGCTGTAGGCGAATTTGGGGTGGTCGTAGGCCGCGGCGTGGAACGTCTTGCCGCCGGACTTGGCGGACACTTGGCCGATGAAGGTCATCTCTTTGGCATACATCGGCTTATGCGCATCGGGCACCGTTTTTGCCGGCTCCGCCGACCACAGCTTGTCAGCGCGCAGGGCGGCGATGATCGCCTGGGCGTCGGCATCGGTCATGTCCGCGCCGATACACAGATAGAGGCTCGAATTGGCTTTGTCGGCGCCGTCGAAATACAGCTGGAAGTTGTTGATCAGGTCGGTTCCGGAAAGTGCCATGGTGGGCTCCTGGTGGATGGGCTTGGATGGTGTTTGGGCGGTCAGATATTTTGTGCGTAACCCTCGGTTCCAATGGCTTTCTGTGCGTTCAATGCGGCAATTTCCTGGGCCGAGAATCCCCAAGCGGCGAGGGCTTCGTCGGTGTGCGCGCCAAACGCCGGCGGCGGAAACTGGATGGCGCCCGGGGTGCCTTCGAACACCGGGGCCGGCCCGGGCTGGCGCACCCCGTTGACGCGCGGGAAGTTGTTGCGGGCGACATTGTGGTGATGTCTCATCGCCTCCTCGAAATTGAGCACTGGGGACACACAGGCGTCGGTGCCCTCGAACACCGCGGCCCACTCGGCGCGGGTTCTGGACGCGAAGGCAGCGGTCATCTGCGCGCGCATCTCGGGCCAAAGTGTCTTGTCGCGGTGGTCTTTCCAGCCGCTACCGTCGATGCCGAGCTTGGCCAGCGCGATGTCGAAGAACTTGCGCTCGATCGCGCCGATCGCCATGTATTCGCCGTCGGCGGTGCCATAGGTGCGGTAGAAGGGCGCGCCGCCATCGAGCATGTTCGATTCGCGCCGCAGTTCATAGGCGCCCTCTTCATAGAGGCCGAACATGCCGGCGGCGAGATAGGCAGAGCCGTCGCACATGGCCGAGTCGACCACCTGGCCGCGGCCCGTCGCGCGCGCCGAGATGATCCCGGCCAATGTGCCGAATGCCGAAAACATCGCGCCGGCGCCCATGTCGGCAACCACATTCAACGGCGGGTACGGGCGACTGTCGGCCGGGCCGATGGCCGCGAGCACGCCGGTAATCGACAAGTAGTTGATGTCGTGGCCCGCGGATTGCGCCAGTGGCCCGCGCTGGCCCCAGCCGGTAGTACGCGTGTACACCAGGCGCGGATTGGCGGCGAGCAGGACATCCGGCCCCAGACCCAGCTTTTCGAGCGTGCCCGGGCGAAAAGGGTCGAGAATGGCGTCGGCGGTGGCGATCAGCTTGAGCACGGCCTGTTTCGCCGCTGGATGCTTGAGGTCGATGGCGACGGATTTGCGCCCGCGGCGCTGAATGTCGTAATCCTGCCCGCGCGGCACACCGAGACCGGAGGGCTCCTGACGGTCGAGCCGCAACACGTCGGCGCCGGCATCGGCCAGCAGCATCGCGCACAGTGGGCCGGGGCCGATGCCGCCAAATTCAACTACCCTGATGTCGGTGAGAGGGCCCTGGCGCGGGCCGGGCAAAGTTTCGCGCATCGCTTGATTACCTTGTTGTGGCGCCGTTGCCGTTGCCGTCGCCGTCGCCGTCGCCGTCGCCGTCGCGGCGCAAGCGCGGCCCCACTCGCGCAGGGCGGCGGCAAGGCTCTGAAAACGCTGGCCGGGGCGGATTTGGGCGGCCATTATCGCACCTGCACCAAATGCCCGGAAAGGGCGGCGGGCTGGTATCCTTGCCGGCTCCCGACAACCCGGGCGCGGCCACCAATAGCGCGATCAAACCATCAGGAGCGGCGCCCCAATGGCCGAAATCAAGATCACCCGCCGCCACAGCCTCGGACCCGAGGACGCGCACCAGGTCGTCGCCGCCCTGGTCGACAGGCTGATCCTCAAGTTCGGCGGCCAGGCGCATTGGCGTGGCGACAGCCTCCACTACGCCCACGCCGGCGGCGTCGACGGCCGTATTGAATGCGCGGAGGGCGAAATCGCGGTCAGCGTCAACCTGAGCTTTATGATGTCGGCGCTGCGCAGGGTCATCGAAGCCGAGATCAATGAATCCCTGGATAAGTATCTGGTGTGAGCCTCACCGCGGGGCTGGCGTGCTGCGGTATCGTCCAAGAGAAAGCGAAACTGACCGAAAAAGTACGGTATACAGGGCGCACATGCGCATTTCGAGGCCGGTTTTAACGCCGCGATGCGCCCTCAGCGAAATCTTGAACAGGCTCTAAGTACTTGTGCGCCGGGCATTTGTCCGCCTGAGCGGCGCTCACTATACTGAGGGTCGCGAGCGCCGCCCTGGCGCTGCCTGCACGCCGACTGGGGTCGCCGCGGAACGCTCTGCCGCCCCTGGTTGGCCGCCCCACCGAACACGGAATCGTCAATGCGCCAACTGCTGACCAGCTTGCCCAGATCGTCCAAGCGCGCGCTGTTGTTCGGTTTTGATCTCTTTGCAATCGGGTTGAGTTTGGCCGGCGCCTTTTTTGTCGGCGTCGGCGCCGAGGCCTTCGGCGCAGAGTTCGGCGCCATGGTTCCGGTGTTCATCCTGGTGCCCCTGGCCACCGTCCCCTATCTGATCCACAGCGGTCTGTACAACGCCGTCACCCGCTACACCGGTCGCGAAATCCTCGAACAGATCCTGCGCGCCGTGACCCTGGGGCTGGCCACCTTCATGGTGATTCTGTTCTTTCTGCAGCCCAACGCCCCGCTGGTACCCCGGTCAGTGCCCTTCGCCTACTGGGCCGCCGCCATATTGACCATGACCGCCACCCGCTACGGCGTGGGGGCCTGGCTCTATGGCAACTCTCTCGGCGCGGTGTTTGCCGAACTGCTGGGCTTGCACCAGCAGGGGCAGCGGCGCGGCCTGCCGGTCGCCATCTACGGTGCCGGCACCGCCGGACGCCAACTAGCCCTGGTGCTGCAGCGGGGGCACGTCTACCAACCCCGGGCATTTATCGACGACGACCCGGAATTGCAACACACCACGATCGTCGGGTTGCCGGTTTATCCGCCGCGGTTGATTCCCAAAATGATGGCCGCCAGCGGCGTCAAGGAAATCCTGCTGGCGATGCCGTCGGTGAGCCGCCAGCGCCGCAAACAGATCATTGAACTGCTCGAACCCTACCAACTCCATGTCAAGACCATGCCCGGGCCGGACGAACTCGCGCGCGGCGTGCTCGGTATCGAGGGGTTGCGGGATGTCGATGTCGCCGACATTCTGGGCCGCGACGTGGTGCCGCCCCTGCCGGAGTTGTTCGCGCCCTGCATTCGCGGCAAAGCCGTGCTGGTGACCGGCGCCGGCGGCTCGATTGGCGCCGAGCTGTGTCGGCAGCTTGTCACCGCCGCGCCGGCCCGCCTGGTGCTGTTCGAAAACTCGGAGTACAACCTCTACACGGTCGCCGACGAGATGCTGAAACTGGTGGCACAGGCGGTGCCGACCATCGAGGTGATCCCCCTGCTGGGCTCCGTCACCGAGCCCTGGCAACTATTGGATGTGATAAAAAAATTCCATATTCAGACCCTTTACCACGCCGCCGCCTACAAGCACGTGCCGATCGTCGAGTACAACAGCCACCACGGCTTTCGCAATAACGTCCTGGGTACGCTGCACGCCGCGCAGGCCGCCATCCTTCACCAGGTCGAGAATTTTGTGCTGATCTCCACCGACAAGGCGGTTCGCCCCACCAACATGATGGGCGCGACCAAACGTCTGGCAGAACTCGTGCTGCAGGCCTTCAGCCGGGAGTCGGCGGTGGTGTTTTGGGAACCCGAACACTATGGCCTGACCCCCGACGCGCACGTCATCAACCGCACGCGCTTCACCTTGCTGAGGTTTGGCAATGTGCTCGATTCCTCCGGCTCGGTGGTGCCGCGCTTCCGCCAGCAAATCCGCAATGGGGGGCCCATAACCGTTACCCACCCGGACATCATCCGCTATTTCATGACCATCCCCGAGGCCGCCCAACTGGTCATCCAGGCCGCCTCGCTGAGCAAGGGCGGCGACGTGTTCGTGCTCGACATGGGCGATCCGGTCAAGATCGATCACCTCGCCCGCCAGCTCATCAAGCTGTCCGGCTTGACGGTCAAGGATGCCGAGCACCCCGACGGCGATATCGCGATCGAGTACACCGGCCTGCGCCCCGGCGAAAAGCTGTTTGAGGAGTTGCTGATCGGTGGCCAGGTGTACACCACCCGGCACCCCAAGATCCGGCGCGCCAACGAATTGGTACTGCCCTGGCCCCGGCTGCGCACGCTGCTCGACGATCTGGTGGAGGCTTTCGCGCGCCGCGATTACGACGCCGTGCGGGCACTGCTGATCACCGAGGAAGCCGTTGGCTACACGCCCACCGGCGAGATCAGCGACTGGCTGGCGGAGTCAATTGAAGGGCATGCAACCATGGAAGTTCGCGGCGAGCGGCTTTAGCGTTTTGGTATCGGGGTGTTCCATAACGGTCGACGACACTCCTTCAATCAGGGCGCCCCGCGCCGAGTTTGGCCGCCAACCCCACCAACGGGGCATACGCGACCGCTATCCCCGAGAGACCGTCGAGTCGGCCAGTCACCACCAGTAGCGCCAGCGGCAGCAACCACACCAGGTTAATGACGGCGACGGCAAGGGTTACGGGGCGATGTCCGCCACATCGGCGGGCCGCGATTTGATAGCCGTGGCTGCGGTGGGCCTGCGCCACATTGGCGCCGGAGACAGCGCGGCGCAGCAGGGTCCAGGTGCTGTCGACGATAAACACACCCAGCAAAATCAGCCATCCCCAGGCCAGTGCCGGCACCCGCCAAGCCGCGTCGAGTGCCAGCACGGCGATAGCGATGCCCAGGAAACCGCTGCCCGCGTCACCCATGAAAATGCGCGCGGGCGGGAAATTCCACACCAGAAAGCCTGCCGTCGCGGCGGCCAGCGCCAGCGGCGGATAGCAGGGCAGGCCGGCAGGGGGGCTCAGGGCGCACAGCAAGACGGCACCGACGCTGACGGTTATGGCTTCAATGCCCGCAATGCCGTCGATGCCATCCATAAAGTTGTACAGATTGAGCATCCATACCAGGTACAACGCACCGAGCCCCTGGCCAACCCAGCCCAGGTTCAGCAGCGCACCGAACACCGGCAGCGGCGGCAAGCCACCCAGCCAACTCAGCGCCCACAGCGCGCACGCGAAATGCGCGACCAGACGCCAGCCGGCGTTGACGTGGCCGTGATCATCGAGAAAGCCGACCAGCGCCGCGCCACCACCGCCGCCCAACAGCGCCCAAAACAGCGGCGTGTCGACCTGATCGGTTGACCACAACAGCAGCAGGGCCGCAAAAAAGGTGGCGACGATGGCGACGCCGCCACCGCGCGGGGTGTGGCCGTCGTGTGAAGTGCGCTCGCCCGGTAGATCGAGCAGGCCCCGGGCCAGCGCGTAGCGGCGCATCAGCGCAGTCAGCAGTGCCGACGCGGCGGTCAGCAGGGGCAATAGCAACCACAGATTTATTGCCACAGGTGCATTCATCAAGAGTGCTGCGAATAGTGGCCCGCGGTACGGCGCAGCCCGTGCCAATCAAGCTGTTGGCAGATCGCAGGCGACTCGGGGCGGCCATGCTAACAGCTTTTGCGACCGCCTCGCGTGGGCTCCGGCCGGTTGGTCACCCCGCCCCTTGCCCCTATAATCGCCGCGCTCGGTGCGCGGGTTGCGCGCCCATTTGCACCTTTCTTGCTTGCCCACCTTTGTCCGCGCGCCTTGGCATGCGCATTTGTACGAGCGGGCGCCAGAACCCAGTCATCGTCAACAATATCAAGAGGGCGGCATGACCAACGACCTATGGCGCAAGAAAGACCCCGCCACCGCAGTGGCGGAAAGCCAGCTCGGCGGGCTGCGACGAGTGCTGGGGCCGTTCGAGCTGACCCTGCTCGGCATCGGCGCGGTCATTGGCGCCGGCATCTTCGTGCTCACCGGCATCGCCGCCGCCACCCACGCCGGGCCCGCGCTCGCGGTATCGTTCATTGTCGCCGCCGTCGCCTGTACCTTGGCGGCCCTGGTGTATGCCGAGTTCGCCGCCTGCGTGCCGGTGGCCGGCAGCGCCTACACCTATGCCTACGTCTCATTGGGCGAGTTGTGGGCCTGGGTGATCGGCTGGGATCTGATTCTGGAATACGCGCTCGCGTCGAGCGCCGTCGCCATCGGCTGGGCTGGCTATTTCAACCGCATGCTGGAGACCCTGGGCTGGGCGTTGCCGGAGATGCTGCGCGCCGCGCCCCATGATGGCGGCCTCATCAATCTGCCGGCTGCCGGGATCATCCTGCTGCTGAGCGGGCTGCTCGCGTTCGGCGTGCGCCAGACCAGCGTCGCCAACAGTGTGGTCGTGATCATCAAACTGGCCGTGCTCGCGCTCTTTGTCTATGTTGCCATTCCCCACGTCGAACCGACGCACTGGCAACCGTTCATGCCCTTTGGCTGGCAGGGCGTAATGAGCGGCGCGGCGCTGATTTTCTTCGCCTATATCGGCTTTGACGCGGTCTCGACGGCGGCCGAGGAGGCGCGTACCCCGCAGCGCGATGTTCCCCTCGGCATCATCCTGTCGCTGGTGTTGTGCACCGTCATCTACATCCTGGTCGCATTGCTGCTGACCGGCATTGCGCCCTACCAGACCCTCAACGTCAGCGACCCGGTCGCTTTTGCGCTGGTGCAGGTTGGCGAGCACATGGCGGCCGGGTTGGTCAGTATTGGCGCCATCGCCGGGCTGACCTCGGTGCTGCTGGTGCTGATGTACGGCCAGACGCGGATTTTTTACGCGATGTCGCGCGACGGCCTGCTGCCGCCGGTGTTTTCGGCGGTGCACGCGCGCTTCAAAACCCCGGCGCGCACCATCCTGTCTACCGGCGCGACCATCGCGCTGATCGCCGGATTGCTCCCCATTGGACAGATCGTCGAGCTGGTCAATGTGGGCACCCTCGCCGCTTTTGCGGTCGTCTCCATTGCGGTGATCGTGCTGCGACGCACCCAGCCCGATCTGCACCGGCCCTTTCGCACGCCCTGGGTGCCGGTGCTGCCGGTGTTGGCGGTGATTGCCTGTCTGTATCTTATCGCGAGCCTGCCGGGTATCACGCTGCTGCGGTTTGCGCTCTGGATGGCCCTCGGCCTGGTGCTTTACTTAGTCTATGCCCGCCAGCACAGCCGTCTTGCCGGCTGAACAACCCGGAGGGATTGTGAATATCATCGTATGTAACGAACGCTTCCGCTTTATTCAGGAGTTGCTCCAGAGTTTGCTGCCCGACGACGATGTCCGCACCTGCGCGGTCGCCGATATCGCCAGCGCGGCCGCCGATGCCGATGTGCTGATTCCCACCATCTCGCGCATCGATGCGCAAGCGTTGGGCGCACCGCGTCTGAAACTGGTGCAACAGTATGGCGCCGGCCTCGATGCCATCGACATCGCCGCCGCCACCGCCGCCAATGTCTATGTCGCCAACGTGCCCGCCGCCGGCACCGGCAATGCGGAATCGGTCGCGGAGCTCGCGGTCTTTCTGATGCTGGCCCTGGCCCGACAATTTCCCAAAACCCAGGAGCGGCTGCGCAACCGCGCCTTTGGCAGCCCGCTGGGGCGCGCGCTCAAGGGCCGGACCGCCGCGATCATCGGTTACGGCGGCATCGGCCGGGAGCTGGCACAGCGCCTGCTGAGTTTCGATATGCAGGTGGTGGCAGTGTCCCGCCGCGGGCCCAAAAGCAGTGCCGAAGAGACGGCGATTGCCGTGGCCGCCCATTTCGATCAGAGCGGGCTGCACGCTGCATTGCGTGCGGCCGACTTCGTCATTGTCGCGACGCCTCTCGACGACCGCACGCGCGGCCTCATCGCCGCCGCCGAACTGGCGTGCATGAAACCCGATGCCTACATCGTCAACGTCGCCCGCGGCCCGGTGATTGCGTATCTCCCCCTGCTCACGGCGCTGCGGGAAGGTCGCATTGCGGGCGCCGGGTTGGACGTGTTCTGGGAGGAGCCCTGCGACCCCGATGACCCGATCTTCGCCTGCAATGTGATCGGCACGCCCCATATCGGCGGCGCCACCGACCTGAGTCTGCGCGGCATAGCCGAGCGGGTGGCGGACAATATCGAACGGTTGCGCCGGGGTGAACCCCCACGCAATTGCGCCAATCCGCAGCTTCGCGGCAAGGGCTGAAGCCAGCTACGCCAGCCGCACCAAGCCGAACATCAGGTTGACGTGCGGAGCCGACGGGTTTTACTGCTCGACAAACGCGCGCTCGATCACATAGTGGCCGAGATCGCCGTGGCGGGTCTCGCGAAAACCCCAGGCATCGAGCACGCCGGAGAGATCCTTCAACATGCTCGGGCTGCCGCAGATCATGAAGCGGTCTTCATCCAGATTAGGCTGGGGCAATCCCAGATCGGCAAACAGCTTGCCGCTGGTCATCAGATCGGTCAGCCGTCCCTGGTTGCGGAACGGCTCGCGGGTAACGGTGGGGTAATAGCGCAGTTTGCCGCGCACATCGTCGCCAAAGTATTCGTGCTTCGGCAGCTCGTCGCTGATCAGGTCCTGATACGCCAGTTCGGACACAAAGCGCACGCCGTGGGTCAGAATGACCTGATCGTACAGGGCGTAGGTTTCGGGGTCGCGAATGATGCTCATGAAGGGCGCGAGACCGGTGCCCGTGCTGAGCAGATACAGGCGCCGCCCCGGCAACAGGTGATCGACCACCAGCGTGCCCGTCGGCTTGCGGCTGACCAGAATCTCGTCGCCGACGGCGAGTTTTTGCAAATGCGACGTCAGCGGACCATCCGGCACCTTGATACTGAAGAACTCCATCTCGTCTTCGTAGTTGGCGCTCGCGATACTGTAGGCGCGCAACAGGGGGCGCTGGTTCAGTTCGAGGCCGAGCATGATGAAATGGCCATTCTTGAAGCGAAAGGCGGGGTCGCGCGTGGTTTTGAAACTGAATAGGGTTTCGTTCCAGTGGTGTACGCTGATGACACGCTCGCGGCTCAGGTTGCTCATCGCCGGTGTTCTCGCCTCCGCTTTCCAGTCTTGATCGAATTGCCCGCACTGACGGCCGCGCAACCATAACTCAGGATTGATATATCCACTAAACGATTAATCTCTATATCCATAATCGGAAATTCTGATAATGCGTTACAGCCTGCGTCAGCTTCAGGTCTTCCTCGCCGTCGCCCATTTCCAGAACATCACCCGCGCTGCGGACAGCCTCCGCATGTCCCAGTCGGCGGCCAGTGGCGCGCTCCGCGAGCTTGAGCAGCAGTTCGCCGTACGCCTCTTTGATCGTATCGGAAAGAGACTTAAAATCAACGACTTGGGATTGTCTTTGCTACCGCAGGCGCAGGCTTTGATGGCGCAGGCGGAGGAGTTCGAGTTGGCCCTCGGCCAACAGGGCGTCATCGGCCGGCTGAAAGTGGGCGCCACCCTCACCATCGGCAACTATCTGGCGGTGAGCATAGTCGCGCGCCTGATGGCGGAGGCCCCGGGCGCGCGAGTGGTGCTGGAGGTGGCCAATACCGCCGAGATCGTGCACAAGGTCGCCGGATTCGAACTGGATATCGGGTTGATCGAAGGCGAATTCCGGCATCCGGAACTGGAGATGATCCCCTGGCGGGACGACGAGCTGGTGGTGTTCTGCGCCCCCGAACACCCCCTCGCGCGATACCCGCAACTCAGCGATGGGGATCTGGTTGCCGCCACCTGGATTTTGCGCGAAGCGGGCTCCGGCACCCGGCAGACCTTCGACCGGGCCATGCACGGTCTGTTGACCGAGTTGCCCGTGCTCCTGGAGCTACAGCACACCGAAGCCATCAAGCGCGCGGTGGAGGCTGGCCTCGGTATCAGTTGCCTGTCGCGGATCGCACTGCTCGACGCCTTTCGGCGCGGCAGCCTGGTGCCGCTGGCAACGCCGCAGCGGGATTTCCGCCGCCACTTCTACTTCGTGCTGCAGCGGCGCAAATACCGCAGCGCCGGCATCAAGCTGTGGCTCGACCTGTGCCGGCGCGCCAACGGCCCCGAAGCGCCGACGACACGCTGACCAGCGCTGCCACGGTCGGCAACCGGCGGCCGGCCAATCGCTTAGCGTCCGCTGACCTTGACCACCCGCGACTCGCCATTGAGAATCAGGATTTGCACCCGGTCGCCCGGCGAGAAGATGACGCCTTCTTCCACGCCCTGCACATAGGCGCGAGTCTGGCCATTGTCTTCGCGCACGGTGATCTCTACGCCCTGGGTTTTGGTCAAGCCTTCCTCCGCCGCTGAGCCGGCCAGACCGCCAGCCACCGCGCCCACGGTCGCCGCGATAATGCTGCCCCTGCCACCACCCACGCTACTGCCCGCGACACCGCCAACAATGGCGCCGGCGGCAGTGCCTATCGGTGTCTTGGTACCCTCAATCTTCACCAGGCGGGCATTTTCCACCTCGCCCATGCGCACGGTTTGCGGTGTCCGCGCATCCTCCCGGCTATAGGTGTCACCCGTCAGACCGGACGCGCAGCCACCGCTGATCAGTGCCGTCATCACCACGCAAACCACCGCCAAAACCTGCCTCATGTCCACGTCGCTCCTGTTCATAC
>CBDDRG010000329.1:0-8797 GCA_965232975.1 uncultured bacterium | reverse complement strand
AGGCGCGCTGCCGGGCGCCGCCCCAGGCAGCGATGCGATCGATGTGTTCGATGACGCGTTGCCCAGCCTCTTCGGACTCGGCCTGCTCCGCCTGCGAAGCCAAGGCCTGAATCTCTTGCAGCAGCGCGACAAAGTGGTGGGTGTCGCGGAGCAGGACCTCGTTGAGTTCTCGCAGCGTATGGGTGGTCGTGTCGAGCAGCGACTGGCATCGCTCGACGGCACCAAACCAATCCGCCTGCAGGAGTTTGGCGATCTCGGCCTGTACCTCTTCCTGTTGCGAATCGAGCCCCCGCTGCCGGCGCTCGATGCCGCCGACGAGATCGCCAACGGTTACCCGCAATGGCGCCACCACCCGCCCCCGCCAGGCATCCTCGGTGTCAGCGCGCCGGGCTGCCGCAAGGATCTCGGCGAGCTGGGCCCGCAACGTGCCCGTGAGCAGGGTCAAGCTCTCGCGTGTGAGCGCTTCATCGGCAAGGAAGTACTCGACGACTGCGGCCGCCAGTCGCGTCAGCGTGTACTCACCGGATCGGACAATGCCCGCGCCGTCCACCCGGGCCAGCATGCGCTGGTCGCGGAGCCGTTGGATGACGTGGGCCGCGCGCTTGCGCGGACGCTCCGCGCCCGGATCCACCACGTCGCATACCTGCTCGAACATGTCGATGAGCACGCCCTCTTCGAAAGACGCAAGCGACGCCCGCTCGGCCCGCAGGTAAAGGCCGGCAAGAAAACACAGGTCGAGCGTCTTCAGATCGAGATTGATCCGGTCTCGTGCGAGCGCGGCAATCAGGCGGCTGGGATCCGCTGGCATCGTCTGAGCCGGCTCATGCTGGGATCGGGGTTTCGTCATTATCCGGGGTATCGGGGCCTTGCTGGCGCTTAGAAACCCAACCTATTGATTCAAAAGGCGATGTGATTGCCGCCGCATTCCTGCCGTTGGCGAGCACGAGGTCGCGCCCACGGGCGCTCCTACAGTGCGCCAATTACAGAACCAGCGCGCGCTGGCCGCAGGTCTCGAGGCCAAACACCGCGACGCCGCCGGCCCACAGGCCGACGAACCACGCCAGCCGATTCCAGCCCCGCGCGCGCTCAGTGCGCGTAGCCGGCGCGGGCTTCGACTTTGCCACGGAATACCCAGTAGGCGTAGACGGTGTAGATCATCACCATCGGCAGGGTGACCGCGAGCGCGATCAGCACAAAAACCTGGCTCTGCGGGGGTGCCGCCGCATTCCAGACCGTCAGCGCCGGCGGCAGGATGTGCGGCCACAGGCTGATGCCGATGCCGAGGTACCCGAGCAGGAACAGCGCGATCGCGTAGAAGAACGGCGGATAGTGCGAGCCGATCTTGAGTTCGCGATACAGCGAGAACGCGACGACGGTGGTGGCCAGCGGCACCGGCGACAGGCTCAGCCAGTGCATGTCGGCAAACCAGCGCTCGGCGATGTAATCGAACTTGAGTGGCGTATACAGGCTCACCACCGCAAGCGCGAACAGCGAGATGTACAGCGCCTTGCGCGCCGCCGCGCGCGACCAGTCGCGCAGGCCGTCCTCGGTCTTCATGTTGAGCCAGGTCGCGCCGAGCAGCGCGTAGCCGCCGACGACACCAAGGCCGGTGACCACCGAGAACGGCGTCAGCCAGTCGAAGCTGCCGCCGGCAAATTCGAGCGCGATGCCGGAGCCGTCCGGCCCCGGCCCGGTGGTCACGCCCTCGAGGATGCCGCCGAGCAGCAGACCCTGCGCGAACGCCGCGAGCGTGGAGCCACCGGTGAAGGCGCCCGACCACCAGTGCTTGCTGCGCATCGCCTTGAAACGGAACTCGAAGGCGACGCCGCGGAAGATCAGCGCGAACAGCAGCAGCATAATCGGGACGTAGAACGCCGGCAGCGCCACCGCGTACACGACCGGGAACGCCGCGAACAGCACCGCGCCGCCGAGAATCAGCCAGGTCTCGTTACCGTCCCAGACCGGGGCGATGCTGTTGATCGCGGTATCGCGCATCGCATCGTCCGGAATGAACGGGAACAGGATGCCGACGCCGAGATCGAAGCCGTCGAGAATGACGTAGGCCCCGACACCGAAGACGATGATGCCGGCGAGAATCAAGGTGAGGTCCATCAGCGCACTCCTTCTGTTGCGGGCTCGTCGATCAGCAGTTCGCCCGGTCGCGCGCCGCGGATCGCTGCGAGATGCTTCTCGGGCAGCGCCTGGCCTTTGTGCACGAGCCTGAAGACGAAATACAGGTAGGCGGCAAACAGCAGTCCGTAGACGAGCACGAACAGCGTCAGCGAAACGGCGACGTTGGCTGCCGGCACCGGCGAGACGCCGTCGGCGGTACGAAGAAGGCCGTGCACGACCCAGGGCTGGCGACCGGTCTCGGCGACGATCCAGCCGCTGAGTGTGGCAGCGAAACCGAGCGGCGTCGCCAGCACCAGCGCCTGCTGCAGACGCGTGGCTTGGTCGAGTCGCCCGCGCCTCCAGGTCCAGATACCCCAGACGCCGAGCAGCACGAACAGCAAGCCGAGTCCGACCATCAGCCTGAAGCCGAAGAACACCGGCATGACCGGCGGCTGGTCCGCACGCGCCACTGCGTCGAGCCCCAGCACTTCGCCGTCGAGTTCGTGCGTGAGAATCAGACTCGCCAGCCTGGGGATCTCGATGGCGAAGCGGTTGGTCTGCGCGCCCTGGTCAGGCCACGCGAAGGCCACCAGTGGCGCACCGCGCGTGGTTTGCCACAGCCCTTCCATCGCCGCGACCTTCATCGGCTGGTGTTCGCGCACATTCAGGCCGTTAAAATCGCCGACGACGACCTGTGCCGGCGCCAGTACGGCCAGGACCAGCAAGGCTGCCTTCAGCGCCGACAGGCTGGCTTCGTGATACACGCCGCGACGCAGACACCAGGCCGACCCCCCGGCAATCACCAGCGCCGTCGTCAGCGACGACGCCAGCAGCATGTGCGCGAGCCGGTACGGGAACGAGGGGTTGAACACCACCGCCCACCAGTCCTGTGGGATGAGTACGCCGTCGACGAACTCGGCGCCCTGCGGCGTATGCATGAAGCTGTTCGCCGACAGGATCCAGAACGCCGAGTTGGTGGTGCCGATCGCGACCAGCAAGCTCGCGAGAAAATGCAGGCGCGGGCCGACCTTGTCCCAGCCGAACAGCATTACGCCGAGAAAGCCGGCTTCGACGAAGAAGGCGGTGAGCACTTCCACCGACAGCAGCGGTCCCATCACCGGCCCGGCGAGCTCTGAAAAACGCGAGAAGTTGGTGCCGAACTGGTAGGACAGCACCAAGCCGGAGACCACGCCCATGCCGAAGGTCAGCGCGAAGATCTTGACCCAGAAGCGGTATAGCTGCAGCCAGTGTTGCCGCTGCGTGCGCCGCCAGCGCGCCTCGAAGAAAACCAGGAACCAGGCGAGGCCGATGGTCAGCGTCGGAAACAGGACGTGAAAGCCGACGGTGAAGCCGAACTGGATGCGCGAGAGCAGCAATGCGTCCATCGATACGCCCCGGTTGGCGCGAGCCGGCCATGTTTTTGGCTCTTATGAATTTGCGTGGCACGCGGGTTAAGGGGCCGGAAGTCGAGTTTACCGGCGATCAGGAAGAATCGAGCGATGGTGGGATGGCGGGCAGTCGTCGGCAGCCTCCGGTCTTTCGCTTGGCCGCCGGAAGCCCACCACCTCAAAAAGAGCTTCCGCCCGCATCGACGACCGCGCCTCGATGTTCATGGCAGGGAGCGCCGTCGACGCTGCTGCGCTTACCCACTCATACGTCAAAAGAGACGTTTTTTAAGCTGGTTGGCGCTGCAGCGCGACGGCGCGGCCGTCAATGCGGGGGCGCTATTTCGCGATAGGTCTCGCCGGTCGTTTGCGCCGAGGCGGACTGAGCCAAATCCGCCAGCGACACGATTCCCACCAACCGTTTATCCCGGTTCACGACCGGCAGGCGGCGGATCTGGTTCTTGGCCATGTTGTTCGCTACCTCGGCGACGCTATCGTCTTCGTAGCAGTACAGGACGCTCGGCGTCATGCACTCGCCAACAGTGGTGTTATCGGGATGCTTCCCCGCGGCAACCGCGCGGACGGCGATGTCGCGATCAGTGAGCATGCCCACCAGGCGGTCGTTCTCGCCGACCGGGAGAATACCCACATCGCGATCGCGCAACGCACACGCGGCCTGTTTCAGCAGGGTATTGGGGTTCATGAGTTCAACTTGCGGGGTCATGACTTCGTGTACCAGCATGGCTGCCTCCTGGAATGATGAAAGAGCGGCGCCCGTTCGGATTAGGAACCGGGTACGAAAACAAGACCGCCTGCCTCGGGCAGAGTTCCAGCGCAGGGGAGCCTGTCGGACTTGAGACTGTCCTGCGGAAAAGCCGAATTTGGTCGTACGTCGCGCAAATTTTTTTAGGCCGCGTCGACGTTATTTCAGCCGCGGGACGAGGCATCCACAAGCAATCATGCTGTCATGGCCCTTATCCGCAACCACGGCCTCCGCGTTTTTTTCGGGCCATTCGCGCCGCCCTGGTCAAGACGGCGGGCGGTGCAGGCACTACCCGGCAGCATCAGGAGCGGGCCATCAGCAGATCGTCAGCCGCGCCGCGGCCCGGGCACTGGCCGCCGGGGCACCTTATTCGTGGCGCAGCGCCTCGATGGGATCGAGCCGCGCCGCCTTGCGCGCCGGCATGTAGCCGAACACCACGCCGACCGCCGCGCTGAAACCAAAGGCAATGAGCACGATGCCGGGATCAAACACAAAGGGCACCGCCAGCATGCGAGTGAGACCCAGGGACGCGACCACGGCCAGCACCACGCCGAGCAGGCCGCCGAACGACGCCAGCACCACCGCCTCCACCAGGAATTGCAGCAACACCTCGCGCTCGCGCGCGCCGATGGCCATACGGATGCCGATCTCCCGCGTGCGCTCGGTGACCGACACCAGCATGATGTTCATGATGCCGATGCCGCCGACCAGCAGGCTGACGGCGGCCACCGCGCTCAGCAGTGCGGTCAGCGTCGCCGTGGTGCTGGTCAGCATGCGGGCGATCTCCTGCATGTCGCGCACGCTGAAATCGCTCTCCTCCCCGGCCGCCAGATGGCGCCGCTCGCGCAGCAGGCTTTCGATATCGCGCTGCGCTTTCGCGGTGGTGACGGCGGCGTCGACCGAGATGTGAATCTGGCTCACGTCCTGATTGCCGACTAGGCGGCGTTGCAGCGTGCGCAGCGGCATCAACACCTGGTCGTCCTGGTCGGCGCCCATCGTCGACTGGCCCTTGGCGGCGAGCAGGCCGACCACGCGACAGCCGAGAGCTTGCAGGCGCACCTGGCTGCCGATGGGATCCTGTCCGCCGAACAGCTTGGTGCGCACGGTGTCGCCGAGCAGGCAGACCGCCGCCCCCCCGCGCTCTTCACTCGCGGTAAACGGGCGACCACTGCCGATTACCCAGTTGCGCACCGCAAAGAACTCGGCGGTGACGCCCATCACCATCGTCGACCAGTTCTGGTTGCCGTTTACCGCGGTCAGCGACATCGCCGCGGTAGGCGCCACCAGGGCGGCGCCCGGCACCTCGCGGGCGATCGCGGCAGCATCCTCGGCACGGAACGCAACGGCGCCACTGGATAGCCCGGGGCCCATGCGTTTGCCCGGTATCACGATCAACAGGTTGGTGCCGAGACTGGCGATCTGGGCGCTCACCTGGGCGGTCGCGCCACTGCCCAGGGTGACCATGACGATGACCGCGGCCACGCCGATGACAATGCCGAGAATGGTCAACAGCGAGCGCAGCAGATTGCGGCGCAGTTCGCGCAGCGCCAGCAGCAGGATATTGCCGAACATCAGCTGGCCCCCTCACCCGGCAGGTCGGCTTCGATCAGGCCGTCGCGGAAGGTGACGATGCGCCGCGCATAGGCGGCCATATCGGCCTCGTGGGTGACCATCACCACGGTGATGCCCTGGTCGCGGTTGAACGCGCACAGCAGATCCATGATCTCCGCGCTGCGCGCGGAGTCCAGATTGCCGGTGGGTTCGTCGGCGAGCAGCAGTTGCGGGCGGGTGACGATGGCGCGCGCAATGGCGACGCGCTGCTGCTGACCACCCGACAGCTCGCCCGGCGTGTGCGTTTCGCGGCCGCCAAGGCCCACCGATGCCAGCGCGGCGCGCGCCAACTGGTGGCGCTCCGCCACCGGCAGGCCGCGGTAGATCAGCGGCAACTCGACATTTTCGAGCGCCGTGGTGCGGTTCAGCAGGTTGAAGCCCTGAAACACGAAGCCCAGGTGGTGCCGGCGCAGCTCCGCGCGCTGATCGCGCGTCAGCCCGCCGACCTCGACGCCGCGAAACTGGTGGCTGCCGGCCGTCGGCGTGTCCAGACAGCCGAGAATGTTCATGCAGGTGCTCTTGCCCGAGCCGCTGGCGCCCATCACGGCGACGAACTCGCCGGCGGCAATGTCCAGATCGATGCCGCGCAGCGCGGCCATGGTCGCGTCGTCGCTGCCGTAGACCCGGGTCACCGCGCGCAGGCGCACCAGCGGAGCCGCGGACAACACCGTTGCGGAACCGGGCGCAGGCGCAGATAGCGGAGTCATTCAGGTTTTTTTGGCGCTGGCGACATCGATCACGACCGGCGTATCCGGCATCAGTGCGGCCTTGTCCGCCGCATCGGTGCCGGTCGGCGCCGACTCGATCGCGGTGAAGATGCCGTCGCTGGCGCCGACCACCACCGGCACCGCCACCAGGCGCTGGTCGCGCACGACGAAGACGCGCGGCCCCCCGGCCTGCGCCGACTCGCCGCGACCACCGCGGCCGCCGCCACGGCCGCCCATGAGCAGGCTGCCGACCAGGCTGCCCGACCCGGGTTGCTCGCCGCTCTCCGCCGGGGGCACAAAGCGCAGCGCGGCGTTGGGCACCAGCAATACATCCTTGACCTGCTGCACGGCGATGGTGGCGGTCGCGGTCATGCCCGGGCGCAACAGCAGCTCGGCGTTATCGACCTTGAGCACGGTTTTGTAGGTCACCACGCCGGCCAGGGCCTGGGCGCCATAGCGCACCTGGGTGACCTCGGCCGGAAAGGCGCGATCGGGATAGGCGGCGACGGCGAAAGTCGCCTGCTGGCCAACCTGGACCCGGCCGACATCGGCTTCGTCGACATCGACCTGCAACTCCATGCGCGCGAGATCCTCGGCGATCTCGAACAACACCGGGGTCTGGAACGACGCCGCCAGGGTTTGCCCGGGTTCGACCGTGCGGGACAGGATCACGCCATCGATGGGCGCGCGCACGGTGGCCTTGGCGAGGTCGGTCTGGTTGGCACCCAGCGTTGCCTGCGCCTGCGCCACCGCCGCGCGCGCGCTCGCGGCATCGGCCAGCGCGCGCGCGGCATTGGCGTCGGCGATATCGAGTTCTTCCTTCGACGGCACCTTGCCGCCGCTCAATTCGCGCACCTGGCGCAGCCGCGCCAAACGCGCCCTGGTTTCGCGAATCGTCGCTTCGGCTTGCAACTCGCGGCCGCGCGCGGCCGCGAGCGCGGATTCACTCTGCCGCATCTGCGCCTCGAGTTTGCTGGTGTCCATTTTGGCCAGCGTCTGCCCGGCTGTGACCCGATCGTTGTAGGTGACATCGACCGTGCGGATGGTGCCGGAAATCTCGATGCCGACCTGCACCTGGTTGATCGGTTGCAGCGTGCCGGTGGCATTGACCATCACTTGCAGATCACCGCGCTGCACCGGCTGGGTCACATAGCGCGGCGTGGGAGCGGCGGAATTCCACAGCACTGCCCCAGCAATGCCGATGGCCACCAGCGCCAGCGCGGCGACGAGCGCGTATTTGTGCCAGCGCGGCCGCCGGCCACCGAACCCGAGACGAATGGCAGGGTCATTGGTGTTGGCATCGATCAAGGTTGGTGCTCCCCATCAGCGGGCGTTGCGATGTCGTGGCTCAGCGCGGCAACGGGGTCGCCAGCGGCGCTGCCGACGACAGCTTGGTCATCCGGTGCCGCAGTCGTCGGCAGGGACTGCCAGCCGCCGCCCAACGCCTTGTACAGCCGCACCAGGTTGGCGCTGACAGCGGCGGCACTGGTGGCGATCTGATCCTGCACCGTCAGCAGCGTGCGCTGGCTGTCGAGCACCACCTGAAAATCGGTGAGCCCGCCGGCGTAGCTGTCCTGCGCCAGCGCCAGCGCACCGGCGGCGGATTCACCGGCCGCCAGCAAGGCTTGCTGGCGGCTCCGCTCATCGGCGTACGCGACCAGGGCGTCCTCGACCTCCTGCAGCGCGGTCAGCACCGTCGCCTCGTAGCGACCGAGCGCCTGCTCCTGGCGCGCGCTTTCGATGGCGATGCCGTGGCGCATGCGGCCGGCATCGAACAGCGGCCACAGCCCATTGGCGCCCAGGTTGAACGTGCGCGCGCCGGCGTCGAGCAGCGCGGCCGGCGTCAGCGCTTCGAGGCCGATGCTGCCGAGCAGTGACAACGCGGGATAGCGCGCCGCGGTCGCGACCCCCACCTGGGCCGTCTGCGCCGCCAGCTCGCGTTCGGCGCGGCGCACATCGGGGCGCCGGCGCAGCGCCGCGGCCGGAATTCCCACCGCTATCCGCCCGCTGACGGCCGGGATGGCAGCAGCCTCGGCGATTACCGGCAATAACGCCGCCGGCTCGCGCCCGAGCAACACGGCGAGCCGGTTGCCGGCCTGGATGAGCCCGGTGTGCAGCAACGGCAGCTGCGCGCGGGTCTGCTCCAGGCTGGTCAGCGCCTGATCCAGATCGAGCCGGCTGGCGAGGCCGGCCTGCCAGCTCCAGCGCGCGAGATCGGC
>CBDDRG010000328.1:0-25344 GCA_965232975.1 uncultured bacterium | reverse complement strand
ATGCCCGGGGGAAAACTGCCAGGGCTGACGATCTCCAGCCGCCGCCCCTACTGCTGCACGCAGATGGAAGCGCCCAGCAGGTAGTCACGGTGCGCGACGGTGATGCTCAGTGCCTCGCCCACGGCGGTTTCGTCGAAGGTGGGGATGTCGTAGCGAAACAGGCCATCCTGATAGCTCTGGCGGTCGTTTCGCAGGTTGATGCGCTCCCACAGCGTCTCGTGATACAGGAAAAAGCCCTCGCGGAATTCGATCCGATCCTGCGCCGGCCCCGAGGCTTCCGAAGAGCGGTACTCAAAGACGATCTCCGCCTGCGCCAGGTGACGACCAAGCGCCGCGCGCGTACCGAACAGGATCAGCGCCGCGATGTTCAACTTGCCATCCACGCGCAACTCGGGGCGATCCGTGACGCCGAGAATGATCTTGCCGCCGCCTTCGTTGGCCCGCGCAACGCAGTAGTCCACCAGTTTCTCGAAGTGAAAGTTGTTCGATGCGGTTTTGAACTTGATCCGCTCACCTTCGGGCTCGGTCAGCCAGCGTGCGATTTGCTCGCTTGAAGTCACGGTTGATGCTCAGGGAAAGCGTTGGTCAATCCCGCGATGGAATCGGGCGCGTCGATAGACAGCTCTGCAGCGGTGAGTGCGCAAGCGAGTTTGGGTGGTTTCCTCATGACTGCACCACGAGTTCGTCGTAGGACAGGACGGCAATGCGGTCTTTTGAAGCTGCGCGCAGGTGAACATCGCCGCTAACGAAGACCCGGCAACCGGCTTCGATGGCGGCTGCCAGATGCAGCGCGTCCAACAGCTTCAACGATGGATGTGCCGCCCGCAGCGCTGCGGCGGCATCGGCGATTGCGGGGGTAAGCGGCGCGCTGTGAAGCGGGCCGGACTCGTCCAGCAGGCGGCGGTAAAACGCAATTTGCGCCTGATTGCCCGTTTTCAACGGCAGTACCAGAATTTCCGCACGCACCAGTAGCGAGGCATAGGCCGCCACGTCATTGCGGCTGACGGCGCCCATGAGTGCCGCGACGCTGGGCGGCTGCGTGGCCGGATCACCTTCGAAGGCGTAGATCAGGGCATTGGTGTCCAGATACACGCGCTGACCCAACAGGGCATCAATCCTCATCGCGATCCTTGCGCAGTTCGCGGACGTACTCCACCACTTCGCCCAGCGATTGGTAATGGGGCCACTTGCCAAGGCATTGCGTCAGATCCAGCGGCGGTTCCGCAGCAGGCGGTGCTTTTTGGAGTCCGCGTGTGATCAATTCGGCCACGACGTCCTTCAGCTTGCGGTTGTTTTGCGCGGCGAGGATTTTCACTTCGCGCATCAGCGGGTCGGGGAGTTCAAGTGTGGTTTTCATTTCTGGTTTTCCATAAATATGGGTTTATGGGCATTCTAGATCAAGGCTGATAGGTACGGAAAGCTGCGATCAGCCCGCCAAAATCCGTTGGCCGGTGCGCCGCGAAGCTTTCCTGATCCACATAGACGAAGCCGTAGCGCGAGCCGTCCTCTTCCTTGCTGGCGGCAGTTGCATCCGCACACCATTGCCTGAGCCGCGTCATCTTTTGCGGCAGGTCGAGCTCCTCGCGGCCCTTGGTCTCGACCAGCCACACCGCGCCATCGACGGTGCGCACGATGAAGTCGGGCGTGTAGGTGGACAGCTCGCCGTTGGCCTTCACATAGTCGAGCTTGAAGCCGACGGCCAGATAGTTCTTGCCGAAGGCCTGCACGTCGGGCGCGCTGTCAAGGAAGGCGGCGAAGTCCAGTTCCAGGCTATCCGCATTGGCTTCGCCGACGATGCGGTTGAACACGGATTTTCTGGCCGGCAGAAAGCCGCGCGGCTCGGTGCGAAACGGCCGGGTGTCGCGCAGGCGGATATGGCCCTCGATGCGCGAGCCGCCGCTGTCGCGGAGGGTCAGCGCGTTGATGGCGGCGCGGAAGTGGTCGAACAGCAGCTTGGCGACCGTTGGTTCGGACAGATTGCGCAGGATCACCGGATCGTCGAGATCGACCGGGTGATCGAACAGGTGCGCGCGCAGGAAGTCGCGCACCTTGGGGTAGAGCAGGTCGTAACCGCCGACCAGGCGCAGGTCTTTCAAAAGCTGGCGGGCGAAGAAGGCGACCACGGAGCGCCAGTCCGCCGATCCCGTGCCGTCGAGCTGGATGACGTGATCGACCTCGGATTCGAGCAGGGTTTTGAAGACGATCTCGCGGGTCTCGTCCGGCGTGAAGGACTTGACCGGCAGCCGGGGATTGCCGAACGCGGCCGGGTCCAGTTCCGCCAAGTCCTTGAACTCGCGATTGAAGCGCCGGGTCAGGCGCGGCAGGGCGATGTCAAGCGCATCGATGTCCTTGTCGGGGGATTCGCTATCGACCTCGACCACCACGGAATCCTGCCGCTCGCGTCCACCCGCGCCACCCATGGGCACGCGGTCGAAGGTGACGCCCTCGCTCTGGATCGACTCCACGAACTCCATGAAGGCGGGCGTGCCCATGACCGAGACGGTTTCGGGCGTATCCGAACCCTCGCCGGCGGCCCCGGACGCCGGCACAGGCGAGGGGTACATGCGGCGCAGGCCGCGCCCCAGGGTCTGCTCCGGCAGGATGTTGCTCTTGGCGGCATAGGCGCGCAGGCCGACGATGACGGTGACGTTGCGCACGTCCCAGCCTTCTTTCAGCATCAGCACCGAGACGATGGCCTTGTAGGGTGACTGCCAGGTGTCGATGGCGTTCGACTGCTTGCGCACCAGTTCCAGCTCGTCCCGGCTCTTGCCCGAGGCGGCTTCGGAAATCTCGCCGTTGTTCTTGGTGTGGATCACCAGCACCGCGCCTTGCAGCTCGGGACAGATTGTCTGCAGGTACTCGCCCACGGCGTCGCAGTTTTTGGTGTCGTCCACCATCACGAACAGCACGGCTTTCTTGCCCAGTGCCGCGTGCTCGGCGTGGCTCTTGCGCCACTCCTCGACGCCCAGTTGCAGGTAGTCGGCGTATTTCTCGGTGATGATCGGGCTCTTGTGTTCGGTGAGGCGGGCGCGGCTGGCGGCGTCCGGCAGCACCGGATGCTTGACCACGTTCTGGGCGATGGCCTCGACCAGCGGATAGTCGCTCACCGTCTGGGCGAAGATGGCGCCGTTGTTGTGGCGCGGCGTGGCGGTGACATCGATCTGCAACGCCAGCCGCAAGTCCTTTTGCAGCAGGCGGTGGTGGATGTCCTGGATCGACTTGAACCAGGCCATGCGCGGGTCGTGGATGTGGTGCGCCTCGTCGTTGAACACGGCCAGTTCGTCGATCTCGCGCACGATTGCGCCCAGATCCGTGCCGCTGTCGGTGGTCTTGCCGACGGGTCTGGCGCCGAAGGGCGACAGGAAGTAGTCGCGCAGGTCGTCATCGTCCAGCGAAGGTTCCGGCACCTCGCCCAGATAGACGCGGTGAATGTTGGTGAGGAACAGGTTGCCGGTCGGGCGCACGATGCGCACGTCGTCCTGAATGTGCAGCGCGAGCTGAAAATCGTCGCGCCAGTTGCGCCCGGCGTGGCCGTTGTCGGGCAGCACCGGATCGTTGAAGAAGATGCGCAGACCGTCGAAATCGGCGCGCAGGCGGTCGAGCACGATGATGTTGGGTGCGATCAGCAGGAAGTTGCGCGCGAGCGGCGAATCCGCCTCGTAGCGCTTGTGGAAATAGCTCCAGGCGATCAGCAGCGCCAGCACCTTGGTCTTGCCGGCGCCGGTCGCCATCTTGATCACGTAGCGCGGCCAGTCCTCGTCGAACATGTTGCTGGATACCGCGCCGGAGGCATCGAAACGCAGCAGGTCGAACTTGTCGCGGGCGCCGCGCGCATCAAACAGCCAGATGACGGTCTCCACCGCCTCGCGCTGGGCGAAGTAGTAGCGGAACGGGCTTTGCGCGCCGTCGGCCTGCTCGACCAGGTGATCGGTCGCGAACCACCAGTGCAGCAGCGCGCGGGAGGTCGCGGAGGTGCCGGGGTAAGCATTGGCGCGCCAGGCCGCAACCGCCTCGCGAATCCGCGCTACCAGCGGCGGCAGCAGCTTTACGTAGGCGGTGGCGCGCAGTTCTTCCGCCGCCGGGAACCAGCGCGATTCGGGGGGCAGGATGGCGTAGGGCGAGCGCGGGAAATCCGGGTGGAGTGCCATGACTTGCGTGCCTTACCTGGTTGTTGGTCACCGTTCTGGGTGCTACCCGCCCCGGCGAATCGAGTGATCCGCTGGACGGCAGTTGTGGAGCCGGCGGCGGGCGGATTCTGCGTGCTGGCCGGGGCGGGTTCAAGGTTTTAAACCGTTGGCGCGAGACACCGGGCTTGCGCCGTGCCGCGTCAACGACGCTGTGCCAAGGCTGTGCAACGACGTTGTCAGTATTCGCCGCAACCCGCACACTTGCCAGCCGCTGCGGGCTATCGCGCGGCGTTTGCCGCCGCCCACGCCGGCACTGCCAACTCCCTCCACCCAACAACAAGCAAGAGGATCGCACAACCATGGCCGTAGGCACCGCCAGTTTCCCCGCTGTCATGCACCCGGTGGCGGGCTTTCGCCTCGGCACCGCCAGCGCCGGTGTCAAAACCCCGGGCCGCCGCGATCTGGTGGTGATGGCGCTCGCCGCCGGCAGCACGGTGGCCGCGGTGTTTACCAGCAATGCGTTCTGCGCGGCGCCGGTACAGGTCGCCAAAGCCCACTTGGCCGCCGGCGCGCCGCGCTATCTGGTCACCAACACCGGCAACGCTAACGCCGGCACCGGGCAACCTGGCCTCGGCGCCGCGCGCGCGGTGTGCGCGGAGCTGGCGCAGCTCACCGGCGTCGCGGCACAGGCGGTATTGCCGTTTTCCACCGGCGTCATCGGCCAGCCGCTGCCGGTGGCGAAGATCGTCGCCGCGCTGCCCGCCGCCTGCGCCGATTTGAGCGAGACGGGGTGGGCGGCGGCGGCGCACGGCATTCTGACCACCGACACCCGCCCCAAGGGCGCGACGCGGCAGTTCGACCTGGGGGGCAAGACAATTACCGTCACCGGCATCGCCAAGGGCTCGGGCATGATCAAGCCGGACATGGCGACCATGCTCGCCTATGTCGCCACCGACGCCCAGCTGCCGGCGGGGCTGCTGCAGCAGGTGCTGGCTGCTGCCAACGCGCGCTCCTTCAACCGCATCACCGTCGATGGCGATACCTCCACCAACGACGCGCTGGTGCTGGTCGCGACCGGCGCCAGCGGCGTGGCCGTGGACGCCGCCAAGGTCGGGCCGTTGCAGGCGGCGGTCGATGCCGTGTGCCTCGAACTCGCGCAGGCGGTGGTGCGCGACGGCGAGGGCGCGACCAAGTTCGTCACCGTCGCCGTCAGCGGCGGCGCCACTGCCGCCGAGTGCCTGCGAGTGGCCTATGCGGTGGCGGAATCGCCGCTGGTGAAGACCGCGCTGTTCGCGTCCGACCCCAACTGGGGGCGGATTCTCGCCGCTGTGGGCCGCGCCGGCGTGGCCGCTTTCGACGTGGATCGGGTGCGGGTCTGGCTCGACGAGGTGCTGATTGCCGCCGCTGGTGGCTGCGCCGACAGCTATACCGAGGCCGCCGGTCAGGCGGTCATGGCGCGGGAGGAGATCGGCATTCGCATCGAGCTCGGTCGCGGCGATTGCGCAGAGACGGTGTGGACCACGGATCTGTCCTACGACTATGTGCGCATCAATGCGGAGTACCGCAGTTGACGCCGAATACCGCGGTTAGCGAGCGCTCCGGCGCGCGGCTGGCGGTGGTGGCCGGCGTCATTTACAGCCCCGACCGCCAGCGCGTGCTGATTGCCCGCCGCCCGGATCATCTGCACCAGGGCGGCCTGTGGGAGTTTCCCGGCGGCAAGATCGGCGCGGGTGAAACCGAGCGCGAGGCCTTGGTGCGGGAGCTGGCGGAAGAACTCGCGATCGAGGTGCTGCACTGCGCCCCGTTACTGACCGTCGATCACGATTACCCCGCGCGCGCGGTGTCGCTGGCGGTGTGGTCGGTGACGGCGTTCAGCGGCGACCCGGTGGGCAACGAGGGCCAGCAGATCACCTGGGTTGCGCTCGCCGAGCTGCGCGCCTATCAATTCCCGGCCGCCAACCAGCCGGTGCTGACGCGCTTGTTGGCCGGCTGAGCCGGCGTCAGTCGCCGTCGTCGAGATCCGGCGCAGCGTCAAGGGGGTCGCCGGCGATGCGGTGGTTTTCCGCCGCCCAGTCGCCGAGGTCGATCTGCTGGCAGCGTTTCGAACAGAACGGGCGATAGGCCGACGCGGGTTTCCAGGGCACCGGCTTCTTGCACACCGGGCAGCGCAGAATCAGCTCGGCGCTCACCGCGCGTACTCCGCCGCCAGCGCCAGATAGCGCTGATGCAGCGCCGCCACCGGTGCGATCAGTGCCGCCAGGTCGGCCGAGTTGTCGATGACATCGTCGGCGCGGCGCAGGCGTTCGGCGCGGGGTAGCTGCTTGGCGATGATGGCGCGGATCTGCGCCGCGGTGTTGCCGTCGCGCGCCATGGCGCGGCTGACCTGTACGTCCTCGGGAACATCGACGACCAGAACCCGGCGCACACTCTGGTGCTGGGTCGATTCCAGCAGCAACGGCGATTCAAGCATGGCATAGGCGCTGGTGGCGGCCGCCAGCTCCGCCGCGAGCCACGCACCGATGCGCGGGTGCAGCAGTTGTTCGAGCCAGACGCGCTCGGTGTCGTCGCCGAACACGATCTGGCGCAATGCCGCGCGATCGAGATTGCCGTCGCCGAGCAGCACCCGCGGGCCGAAATGGTCGGCGATGGCCGCGAGTGCCGGCATGCCGGGTTCGACCACCTTGCGGGCGGCGAGGTCGGCGTCCACTACCTTGATGCCCAGCGCGCGGAACTGCGCGGCGACGGCGCTCTTGCCGCTGCCGATGCCGCCGGTCAGGCCGACGATATACATGGTGTCCCCCCCCTCGAAATTGCGCCACCGCGCCCGGATGCAACGATGCGGCGCTGTGTCTGATCAAAATTTAATCATCTGCTGCCATTGGGCGACCAGCACCAGCCAGCCGGCTATGGCCAGGTAGGGGCCAAAGGCGATGGGCACGCGGCGGTCGCGACCGCGCAGCAACACGCCCAGGCTGCCCACCACCGCGCCCAGCAGCGACGCGATCACCACCAGGGTGGGCAATTGCTGCCAGCCGGCCCAGGCGCCGAGGGCGGCCAGCAGCTTGAAGTCGCCGTGGCCCATGCCCTCGCGGCCGGTCGCCAGTTTGAACAGCCAGAACACCGACCACAGCGCCAGATAGCCCGCGACCGCGCCGATCACGGCGCTGTCGAGCGCGGTGAAGGCGCCATTGATATTGGCCAGCAAGCCCAGCCACAACAGCGGCAGCGTAATGGCGTCCGGCAGCAGCTGGTGATTGAAATCGATGCCGGTGAGCGCAATCAGCGCCCAGGTGAATGCCAGCACCAGCAGTACTTCGATCCCGTTCGCGGCGGGGCCGGCAAGATACACCACGGCGGCGGTGAGCACACCGCAGGCGAGCTCGACCGCCGGATATTGCCGGGAGATCGGCTGCGCGCAATTGGCGCAGCGCCCTTTCAACAGCACATAGCTGACCACGGGAATGTTGTGCCAGGGGCGCACCGGGGCGAGGCAGTGCGGGCAGTGGGACGGCGGTGACCACAGGCTGATGGTTGGCGGTGGGGCGTCGCCGGCGGTGTCCGGGATGGCGGTGTCCGGCGGGTTCTCGCTGCGCAGAAAATCCAGCGAGTCCCGTCGCCAGCCCTGCTCCAGTTGCAGCGGCAGGCGGTGGATGACGACATTGAGGAAGCTGCCGATGAGCAGGCCAAACCCCAGCGCCAGCGCCACCAGCGCCGGGCCGGGCAGCAGGGCGACGAGTTCCGCCACGTTCAGATCACTTGGCCGAGGTTGAAAATGGGCAGGTACATCGCGATCAGCAGGCCGCCCACCAGCACGCCGAGCACCGACATGATCAGGGGTTCGAGCAGGGCGGTGAGGTTGTCGACGGCGTCGTCGACGGCCAGTTCGTAGTGCTCGGCGGCGCGTTCCATGAGGTCGTCGAGGGCGCCGGACTCCTCGCCGATGGCCGTCAATTGCAGCAACATGACCGGAAACACCCCGGCCATTTTTAGCGAATCGTGGATCGAGCGCCCGGTGGCGACGTCGTCGCGCACGCGCAGGATGGCGTCGCGGTAGAGGGCATTGCCGGCGGCGCCTGCGACGGATTGCAGCGCATCCATCAGCGGCACCCCGGCGGCAAAGGTGGTGGACAGCGTGCGGGCGAAGCGGGCGATGACTGCATTGGCCAGGATCTTGCCAATGACCGGCACCCGCAACAGGTAGCGATCGGTGGCCGCCGCGAATGCCGGCGACTTCTGTCGCCCCTGGCGGACGCCGGCGATGAGCCCGAACACCAGCAGCAGTAGCGGCAGCCACCAGGTCTGCGCCAGCTCCGACAGGCTGACGACCAAGCGGGTGAAAGCGGGCAGCTCGGCGCCGAAGTTGTTGTAGGTCTCGGCGAACACCGGCACCACTTTCACCAGCAGAATGCCGGTGACCACGATGGCGACGGCCACCACCGCGGTCGGGTAGGTCAACGCCTTCTTGATCTTGGCTTTCAGGCGCTCGGTTTTCTCCTTGTAGTTGGCGATGCGCTCGAGCAATACGTCGAGCGCGCCGGCCTGCTCGCCGGCCTCCACCAGACTGCACATCAGGTTGTCGAAATGCTTGGGGTGGCGGCGCAGCGACGAGCCGAAACTGTTGCCCGCGGTGACGTGGGTGTGGATGTCGGTGATGAGCTCCTTGAATTTCGGCTTGGTGCTGCTGTCGGCGATCAGTGCGAAGCTCTGCACCAGGGGCACCCCCGCCTTCATCATGGTGGCGAGCTGGCGGGTAAAGAGGGCGATATCGGCGGGGTTGACCGGCTTGGTGCGCCCGAGCAAAGGTTTGGGCTTCCTGCGCACCGCGCCGGGGACGATACCCTGACGGCGCAACTGGGCCTTGACCTGAATCGGCGTGTTGCCGGTGATCTCGCCGTTGACCGGCTTGCCGTTTTTGTCCCTGCCCCTGTAGATGTAGGTCTGTGCCTGCGCGCTGGCCATGGGTCAGTCCTCAATCCTTGGTGATGCGGTTCGCCTCTTCGAGGCTCGTGGTGCCGTCCGCCACCTTGCGCAGCGCAATCTGGCGCAGCGGGCGAAAGCCCTCCGCGCGCGCTTGCGTGGCAATATCCATGGCGTTGCGGCCCTCCATGATAAGGCGCGCAATGGTGGGCGTCATGCGCATCACTTCGTAGAGCCCGGTGCGCCCCTTGTAGCCCAGCTTGCAGTATTGGCAGCCTGTCGGGCGGTAGATGTGCAGCTCTTCCAGGGGTAGCTCCAGATCGTCAAAGCCCTCTTCGGTCAACACCCGCGCGGGCAGCTCCGCCGGCACCCGGCAGTGGACACACAGCCGGCGCGCCAGACGCTGGGCAATGATCAGGCTCACCGAGGTCGCCAGGTTGAAGGAGGCTACGCCGATGTTGAGCAGGCGGGTGATGGTGGCGGGGGCGCTGTTGGTGTGTAGCGTCGATAGCACCAGGTGCCCGGTCTGCGCGGCCTTGATGGCAATTTCGGCGGTCTCCAGATCGCGGATCTCGCCGACCATGATGATATCGGGATCCTGGCGCAGGAAGGCGCGCAGGCACTCGGCGAAGGTCATGCCGACGCGCGGATTGACCTGTACTTGGTTGACGCCGTCCATGTTGATTTCAATGGGATCCTCGGCCGTCGAGATGTTGCGCTCCTTGGTGTTGAGGATGCCCAACCCGGTGTAGAGGGTGACGGTTTTTCCCGATCCGGTGGGACCGGTGACCAAAATCATGCCTTGGGGCAGGTTCAGAGCCTTCAGATACGCAGTTCGCTGCTCTTCATCGAAACCGAGGGCTTCGATCCCGACCCGGGTCGTGCCGGCATCCAGAATCCGCAGCACCACTTTTTCACCCCAGTGGGTGGGCAGGGTATTGACCCGGAAATCGATGGCGCGGGTCTTCGACATGCGCAGTTTGATGCGCCCGTCCTGGGGCAGTCGGCGCTCCGAGATATCGAGTTGCGCCATGATTTTCAGCCGCGCCGCCAGCCGTGGCGCCAGTGCGATCGGTGGCTGGGTGATCTCCTCGAGAATGCCGTCGGTGCGAAAGCGGATCCGATAAAATTTTTCATAAGGCTCGAAATGGATGTCCGATGCGCCCTGCTTGATGGCGTCGAGCAGCAACTTGTTGATAAAGCGCACCACCGGGGCGTCGTCGGCAGCGGCGGTATCGTCCTCGGCAGCCACTACCGGGTCGTCGGCGATCAGTTCGAGATTGATGTCGGCGAGATTGCCGAGGGCGGTGGTGATGTCTTCGTCGTCGGTGCGCAGAAAGCGCTCGATGGCGAGTTTCAGCTTGTCGTGTTCGACGATCAGCGTGTCCGGCGTGGCGCCGCTGTAGAAGCGGATCTCGTTCAATGCCTGATGGTTGGTGGGGTCGCTGACCGCCACATAGAGACGGTTGCCGCGCTGAAAAATGGGCAGTGTCAGGTACTTGTTCACCAGTTTGCGGTTGAGTATCTGGCGCGGACAGGCGCCGACGTCGATGGCGTCGAGGTCCAGCAGGGGCAGCCCGTATTCATACGCGGTGGCGGTGGCGACCGCTGCCGCCGACACGCCCGACTGCTCGACCAGGTAGCTCACCAGGGTGGGGTTGTTGTTGCGGCAGATTTTCAGCGCCTGCTGGGCGCTGCTTTCGTCGAGGTGGTGGCTCGCGACCAGGCGCCTGAGCAGGCCGTGCAAGGCAGGGTTGCTGGCGTTCATGCCCGGGTGCTCAAGATAGGGGTTGTCGAATCCCGGCCATAAGTGTGGTTGGGAGTGGCTGAGCCGCCACCGATGTCCGGGGCGGGCGCCACCCGTACGAAGTCTAGTCCATCCGCCCCGCCGTCGATAGCTTGATGTGGAGCGCGGGGTTTTGCTGAAGTGTGCGTCGATTCCGGGTCACTGGCGTCGCGGTTGGCGCGCATTGCGCAAATGCTGGCTGCGGCCTAGCATTGCCCCAGCGAAATATAACGACCGGCTACACACACCTATGACCGCAACCAGCCGCGCCAGTCGGCGCCAGGGGAGAGCGACCTCATGATCAAGGTCACGCGCATCAATCACAGTGCAATCAATACCAAAACTCCGTCCGAGCTCGCCGCGATGGAGCATTTTTACGTCGAGGTGCTGGGCATGACGTCGGTCGAGCGCGACATTCCCGAGAAGCTCCGCACGGTGGTACCCGGATTCTGGCTGCAATTCGGCAATGGCCAGATCCACGTCATCCAGCGCGATCCGGCCGCTCACGCCGCCGCCATCCCCGGCATGACGGGGATGAAGCGCGATCCACGCGGGCCCCACACCGCCTATTTCGTCGCCGACATCGAGCAGGCCGAACAGCACCTGATCGCCGCGAACATTCCCTATGACCGGGTTCAGGGCTTCATCTTTACCGCCGATCCGGCCGGCAACATGGTCGAATTCCAGCAGGATCCGGAGTGCGCCCCCACCTCGGCGTGACCTTCACTCGTAAACCAGGAGAGACGGCCGATGGTCGAGAACGCCCGCAACCCCAGCGCCTACGAAACCATCGCGATTGACCGCCGGGAGGGCGTGGACTGGCTCACCCTGAACCGACCGGATCAGTTCAATGCGCTCAATCGCCGGATGATGGAGGAGCTGTCCGATTATTTCGGTGGCCTCTATTTCAATCACGCCGTGCGCGTGGTGGTGTTGCGGGGCGCGGGGCGCCACTTCTGCGCCGGTCTGGACTTGAACGAGGCAGGGGATTTCGCCGCCAGCGTGCCCGCCGGCGCCCGCGGGCAGCGGCGGGTGGCCGAAATCATCATGCGCATGCGCCGCTGCCCGCAGCCGATCATCGCGCTGGTGCAGGGTGCCGCCGCCGGCGCCGGCCTCGCTTTTGCGCTCGCGGCCGATGTGCGCTATGCGGCTGAAGGCGCGCGCATGAATGTCGCGATGAGCAAGATCGGCCTTACCGGTTGCGACATCGGCATCAGCTACTTTCTGCCGCGCGCGGTGGGCGCGTCCAATGCCGCCGAGATGATGATGGGTGGGCGTTTTGTCGATGCCGCCAAGGCGCTGCGCATCGGGCTGGTGTCGGAGGTGGTCGCGAAGGACGCGCTGGACGCGACCGGCAAGGCGCTCGCCGACGAAATGATCGCGATGTCGCCGCTGGGGCTGCGGCTGACCAAGGAGGGGCTCAACATGTCCCAGGATGCGGGCAGTCTGGAGGCGGTCATCGCGCTGGAGGATCGCGGTCAGGTGCTGTGCCTGGGGCCCTTTATCGAAGAGGGCGCGGCGGCCTTTCTGGAAAAACGCCCGCCCCGCTATAGCGACGAGTGAGCGCTGCCGATTAATCGTTGCGCGACAAAAAAACCGCCGTCCGGCGGTTTTTTTGTGCGGCGCGTCGCCGCTGGTGCCGGTCAGGCTTTCAAGGTCGCGAGCGGGCCGGTACGCAGTGGAAAGCAGGTGCGGCAGATGTCGCAAACGCGGCCGTCGCAGCCGCGTGCGCTACAGTGTTCGCGACCGTAGTAGATGATCTGCAGGTGCAGCGCGTTCCAGTGTTCGCGGCGGAACAGCCGCTTCAGATCGCGCTCGGTTTGCACCACATTCCTGCCGCTGGTCAGCCCCCAGCGCTGGGCCAGGCGGTGGATATGGGTGTCCACCGGAAAGGCCGGGTGTCCAAACGCTTGCGCCATCACCACGCTCGCGGTCTTGTGGCCGACACCGGGCAGGGCTTCCAGCGCGGCCATGTCCTCGGGCACGGCGCCGCCGTGCCGGTCGAGCAGAATTTGAGACAGCGCGCTGATGGCGGCGGCCTTGCGCGGCGCCAGACCGCAGGGGCGGATGATCGCCTGAATGGTGGCCACCGGCACCTGCGCCATCGCCGCGGGGGTGTTGGCGAGCGCGAACAGCGCCGGCGTCACCTGGTTGACCCGCAGATCCGTGCACTGCGCCGACAGCAACACCGCGATCAGCAGCGTAAAGGCGTCCTGGTGGTGCAGCGGGATCGGCGGCGCGGGATACAGCTCGGCGAGGCGGCGCTGGATGAACAGCGCCCGTTCGGCTTTGGTCATGGCGGCCGCTGCATTCCCGCCGCTACAGCTTTTCGAGTAGCGCCTTGATGCGCTCGGCGGCTTCGGCGCAAGCGCTGGTGGGTGCCACCAAGGCGATCCGCACCCGGTTCGCGCCGGGGTTGCCGGCGGGGGTGGCGCGCGCCAGATACCGGCCGGGCACCACGGTGACGTGCTGGTGCGCGAACAGCTCGCGGGTGAACAGGTCATCCGCGACGGGCGTCTGTAGCCACAGATAAAACCCGGCGTCCGGCATCTGCACCGGCGTGACCGGTGCCAGAATGTCGCGCACCACGCGGAAGCGGGCGGCGTACAGGTCGCGATTGGCGGCGACATGGGCCTCGTCGTCCCAGGCGGCGATGCTCGCCAGCTGGCTCGGGATCGGCATCGCGCAGCCGTGGTAGGTGCGGTACAGCAAAAAGCGCTGCAGCAGCTCGCCGTCGCCGGCCACGAAACCGGAGCGCAGGCCGGGCAGATTCGACCGCTTCGACAGACTGTGAAACACCACGCAGCGGCGGAAGTCGGTGCGCCCCAGTTCGGCGCAAGCCTGCAGCAGGCCCGGCGGCGGCGTGCCGTCCGGCGCATGGATTTCGCTGTAGCACTCGTCGCTGGCGATAACGAAATCGTGGCGGTCGGCGAGCTCGATCAGACGTTTCAGCGTTGGCAGCCCCAGCACCGCGCCGGTGGGGTTGCCGGGGCTACAGATATACAGCAGTTGGCAGCGCTCCCAAGTGGCGGCGGGGACGCTGTCGAAATCCGGGTTGAGGCCGGTTGCGGCGGTGCAATTGATGAACAGGGGCTCGGCCCCCGCCAGTAGCGCCGCGCCTTCGTAGATCTGATAGAAGGGGTTCGGCATCACCACCGCGGGCGCGCGGCTGCGGTCGACGATCAGCTGGGCGAACGCGAACAGGGCCTCGCGGGTGCCGTTCACCGGCAGAATCTCGCGCTCGGGATCGGGTGGCGCCACGAGCTGGAAGCGGCGCGCGAGCCATCTCGCAATACTGTGGCGAAGCTCCGGGATACCTTGCGTGGTCGGGTAGTTGGCGAGCCGGCCGAGTTCGCTGGCCAGCCGGTCGCGGACGAAGGCGGGCGCCGGATCCTGGGGCTCGCCGATCGACAGGTTGATGTGCGCAAGCGCCGGTGATGGCGCGATCCCCGCCTTCAGCGCGTGCAGTTTTTGGAAGGGGTAGGGTTGGAGCAAGCCGAGCGCTGGGTTCATGGAGAGTCAGTGCCAGATCTTGGTGGGCGGCAGCGGCGCCGTAGCCGACGCATCTTCGAGATTGCGTTTGTCGAGATCCTCACAGATGGCGTGCTTCAATTGCTGGCAGAACACCGGGTCGAACAGCGGTTGGTAATCGGCGTCGGTGACATAGAACACGTCTTCGACCCGCTCGCCCAGGGTCGCGATCTTGGCGCTGTGCAGGCGCAGCCCGAAGCGCATGAAAATGCGGCCGATCTGCGCCAGCAGACCGGGGCGGTCGGGCGTGATGATCTGGAGCAGGGTCAGGTTGGTGGCCAGGTCGTTGCTCATGTACAGGCTGGTGCCGATGGTGAGCTGTTTTAACTGGCGCGGCGTGCGGCGCTGGACGCGAAAGGTGTTGCTGGACGGGCACAGCAATGCCTCGCGCAGGGCATTGCTGACCTGCGCGGCGCGCACCCGGTTTTTGGCGAAGGATTCGCCATGCTCGTTGAGCACATAGAAAATGTCGAAGGTGTGGGCGTTGCTGGCGCTGTACAGGCGCGCGTCCTGAATGTTCAGCAACTGATTGTCGAGCGTCGCCGCGGTGATCGGAAACACATTGCTGAGGCCCTTGGTGTGAATGAAGATGCGGGTCGCGGTCGCATCTTCGACGCCGGCATCCTCGATGTGGATCACCGGTTCCCTGCTGGCACCCGCCGCGGCGATGGCCTGGGTGCAGCGGGCGATCACCGCAGCGTTTTCGCGCAGGAAGAAATCGCGGTCGAGGTCGCCCCACAGCGCCTGGCTGTGGGCGGGTGAGATGCCGCTCTCGGCGAGCAAGTCCAGTGCCTCCCGGCGGGTATTGGCAATCCAGGCCAGCTTGTTGACCGGGTTTTCCAGGCCGCGCGCCAGCGCGTCGCGCGCCGCAAAATAGAGCTGGCGCAGCAGCGATCCCTTCCAGTTGTTCCACAGCGTCGGATTGGTGGCGTTGATGTCGGCAACCGTGAGCGCAAACAGGTAATCGAGATGGATCTGGTCGCCGAGCTGGCAGGCAAATTTGTGAATGACATCGGGGTCGGCGATGTCTTCACGCTGGGACACGGCCGACATCAACAGATGGTGTTCGACCAGCCACTTGAGCAGTTGAATCTCCTGGGCGGGCAACCCGTGGCGCACGCCAAAGTTGACGACATCGATGGCGCCCAGGGCGGAGTGATCGCCGCCGCGCCCCTTGGCGATGTCGTGGTAGATGCCCGCGATGACCAGCAACTCGGGCTTGGGCAGATTTTTGTAGATGTGGCTGGCCACCGGAAACTTCTCGGTTTCCTCGGGATTGGCCAAGCGGCGGATATTGCGGATCACCTGGATGGTGTGCGCGTCCACCGGGTAGGCGTGAAACAGATCGTGCTGTACCTGGCCGATGATGCGGCCGAACTCGGGCAGGTACCGGCCGAGAATGCCGTAGCGAGTCATCCGCTGCAGTTGTGGCGACAGCTTGCCGGGGCAGCGCAACAGGCGCATGAACAGCTCGCGGCTGACTTCCGCGCCGCGGAAGTCGTCGTCGATGCGATGGCGGTTGCGCTGCATCTGGCGGATGGTGGCGGAGCGAATACCCTGGATGCTGTCGTCTTCGCCGAGCAGGACAAAGAGTTCGAGCAGTGCGGCAGGCGTCTCGGCGAACACCTGGTCGTGCGTCGTTTCGATGTAGTCGTCCCGCACCTGAAAGCGCGCATTGATCGGGCGCAGGGTTTTGGCCTGGTTGTCGCGCAGGATCACCTCGTCCAGATACTGCAGCAAGACGTCGTTGAGCTCGCGCATCGATAGCACCACGCGATAGTAGTGCTGCATGAACTGCTCGACGGCGAGGCGCTCGCCGTTGTCCCGGTAGCCGAACGCAACCGCCAGTTTGCGCTGATAGTCGAACAGCAGGCGCTCCTCCGGCCGTTTGGCGAGCAGGTGCAGGCCGTAGCGCACCCGCCACAGGAACTCCTCGCCGCGCATCAGGCGATGGCAGTCCTCGTGGGTCAGAAAGCCCTTGTCCACCAGCGCGTCGAGGGTGTGGGTGCGGAAGTGGCGCTTGGCAATCCAGTGGACCGTCTGGATGTCGCGCAGGCCGCCGGGGGCCTCCTTGATGTTGGGTTCCAGGTTGTACTCGGTATTGCCGTGGCGGTTGTGGCGGGCGATCTTCTCGTCCCATTTGGCGCGAAAAAATTGCGGTGAAGGCCAGATATGATCCGGCCCGGTCTGCCGTTCCATCAACTGGCGGAGCTCGCCGGCGCCGGCGATGGTGCGACTCTCCATCAGCGTGGTCGCGATGGTGATGTCGGCCTTGCACTCCTCGACGCAGTGGTCGAGGGAGCGGACGCTGTGGCCGATATTGAGCTGGATATCCCACAGGAAGGTCAGAAATTCCTCGATACGGCACTGATATCTGCTGTGATCGGCTTCGCGGGTCAGGATCAGCAGGTCGATATCGGATTGGGGGTGGAGTTCGTTGCGGCCGTAGCCGCCGACCGCGACCAGCGCGATGTCCGCGTCCCACTGCGACCGGTGCCAGGCGTGGCCGAGAATCCGGTCGATGAAGGCCGCGCGTTCGTTGACCAGCGTGCGAATCTGCTCGCCCTGTTCGAAGCGGGTGTCGAAATGGATGTTGGCGGCGTTGATGGCATCGCGGAAGATCTCGATGGGCGCGCCGGTCCGCAGATTCGCCAGAAAGCGCTGTTCATCAAAAAACAGCAGGGGCAACAGGGCGACGGGGTCGGCGGGCGGCCCGGCAACGGGGGCGGCGGGCACGGGCTCAACCCCCGGCGCGGCTGCTCGCCGCCGGCAACAATGCCTCCGCCAATGCCTCCGCCGCGCGGGCGGTAAGTATCTCGACGCCGGCCGCAGTGACCGCGAGAGTGTGCTCCCACTGCGCCGACAGGCGGCCATCGCGGGTCTCTACCGTCCAGCCATCGCTTTTCAGCCGGGTCTCGTGGCGGCCGGCGTTGATCATGGGTTCGATGGTAAAGGTCATGCCTTCGCGCAACACCATTCCGGTGCCCGGCGTGCCGTAGTGGAGTACTTGCGGATCTTCGTGAAACTCGGTGCCGATACCGTGGCCGCAGTAGTCCCTGACCACTGAATAGTGGTGGGCCTCCGCATGTTTCTGAATCGCGTGGCCGATGTCGCCCAAATGGTTTCCCGGCTTTACTTGCGCGATACCCAGATACAGGCAATCCTGGGCGACCTGGATCAGGCGGCGGGCGTGATCCGGCACCTTGCCAATGCAGAACATCTGACTGTTGTCGCCGTAATGGCCGTCCTTGATGACGGTGATGTCGATATTGACGATGTCGCCGTTTTTCAGCACGCGTTTCGCCGACGGAATACCGTGACAGACCACCTGATTGACGGAGGTGCAGATCGATTTGGGAAAGCCGCGGTAATTGAGGGGCGCCGGGATCGCCTTTTGGGTGCCCACGATATAGTCGTGACAAATGCGGTCGAGCTCGCCGGTGGTGATGCCCGCCCGGACATGGGGGGCGATCATTTCCAGAACCTCTGCCGCCAGGCGCCCGGCGACGCGCATCTTGGCGAGTTGGGCTGGCGGTTTGCTGGTAGCAGACATTGCACGACGTCTTCAAGCGGCCGGGGAGCGCCATTGTAGCAACCCTTGGCCGGGGTGGGGCATTCGCCAGGCCCGGCGTCCGCTTCATAGAGCGGGCCGATTATGGTATAAAGCGCGCCCCGACGGCTCGGCTGTCGGGGCGTTATCTTAGATGTAACCAACGCCACACACATTTCGACACATTGGCCTGGGTGCTCGGCGACCGGCGACGGCGGCGGGTTGGCAAATGGGGAATGTGGAGGTTTAACCCGCAATCAGGAACTGACTATGACCGTTGTCACCATGCGCGACATGTTGCAGGCGGGCGTCCACTTTGGTCACCAGACGCGCTTCTGGAACCCGAAGATGAGCCGCTATCTGTTCGGTGCCCGCAACAAGATTCACATCATCAATCTCGACCTCACCGTGCCGGCTTTTAATAGCGCCCTCGCCCATGTTCGCCAATTGAGCGTCAACGGCAATAAGGTGCTGTTCGTCGGCACCAAGCGCGCCGCGCAGGAGATCGTTAAGGAACAGGCCGAACGCTGCGCCATGCCCTATGTCAGCCACCGCTGGCTGGGCGGCATGCTCACCAATTACAAGACGATCCGCGCCTCGATTCGCCGCCTCCGCGAATTGCAGACGCAGAGCGCCGATGGCACCTTCGACAAGCTCACCAAAAAGGAAGTGTTGGTGCGGGTGCGGTTGATGGAAAAACTCGAGCGCTCCATCGGCGGCATCAAGGACATGGGTGGCCTGCCCGACGCGCTGATGGTGATCGATGTCGATCACGAGCGCATCGCCGTCCAGGAGGCCAACAAGCTGGGCATCCCGGTGATCGGCATCGTCGACTCCAACAGCGATCCCGACGGCATCGACAAAGTGATACCGGGCAATGACGATGCCATTCGTGCGATCCGCCTGTACGCGACGGCGATGGCCGATGCCGTTCTCGAAGGCAGGGCCCAGGCCAATCCGCTGGCGGGCAAGCAGGACGAGTTTGTCGAAGTGACAGCAGCCGAACAGGCGCCGATCCTCGACGGCGTCGGGGTGGCTGGTTAGGGTTCAGCTCTCCGGTACCCGGTTTGCGTCTGGCGTGAGTGACGATCAAAAAGGGGGCTTGGCCCCCTTTTTGGCAATTAACAAGTGGCTAAGTGAGGTGTAGCAACATGGTGGGGATTTCCGCTTCCCAAGTGAAGGAATTGCGCGAGCGCACCGGTCTCGGCATGATGGAGTGCAAGAAGGCGCTGGTGGATGCCGCCGGTGATATCGATAAAGCCATCGAAGAACTGCGTAAATCGAGCGGCATGAAGGCCGCCAAAAAAGCCGGGCGCACCGCCGCCGATGGTGTGGTGGCGGTGCGGGTGGCCGCCGGTGGCGACGGCTATGGGGTGATTGTCGAAGTGAATTCAGAGACTGATTTCGTCGCCCGTGACGACAGTTTTCGGGCCTTTGTGCAGACGGTCGTCGATAAGGCTTTTGCCGAACAGCAGGCCGATGTGGCGACTCTCATGGCCGGCGACCTGGAAGCCGCGAGACAGGCCCTGGTGCAAAAAATCGGCGAGAACATCAGCGTGCGCCGCGTTGTCATCGTGCGTGCCCCCCGCGTCGGCAGCTATGTCCACAGCAACAGCCGCATCGCCGTGTTGGCAGCGCTCACCGGCGGCAGCGACGACTTGGCGCGGGACATCGCAATGCATGTCGCGGCCGTCAATCCGCCCGTGGTCAGGCCTGCCGACATGCCGCAGGAATTGATCGCGAAAGAAAAGGCGCTGTATCTGGCGCAGGCTCAGGACAGCGGCAAACCGGCAGAGATCATCGAAAAAATGGTCGCCGGCCGCCTGAACAAATTCCTTGCCGAGAGCAGCCTCGTCGAGCAGCCCTTTGTCAAGGATCCTGAGGTTAAAATTGCCAAGCTGCTGAAGGCCGCCGGCGCCGACGTCGAAAGCTTTGTGCGCTTTGAGGTGGGCGAGGGCATCGAAGTTGCCGCGGTCGATTTCGCCGCCGAGGTCGCGGCGCAGATCGACGCCAAAAAATAGGCCGCGGTCAGCAATCATCTTCGCCGGATCAGCTTGATGAAATCAGCGCAGCCCAACAAATACCGCCGCATCCTGATCAAGCTCAGTGGCGAGGAATTGCTGGGCGCGGAAAGTGCCGGCATCGATCCCCAGGTGCTGGAGCGCATCGCGACGGAGATCGGCCAAGTGGTTGCCCTGGGGGTTCAGGTCGGCGTCGTGGTCGGTGGCGGCAACCTGTTCCGCGGCGCGGCGCTGAGCGCGGCGGGCATGGAGCGGGTCACCGGCGATCACCTGGGCATGCTCGCCACCCTGATGAATGGGTTGGCGCTGCGTGACACTATGGATCGCCGCGGGTTGGCGGTATGCCTGATGTCGGCGATTCCGGTCGCCGGCGTCGCCGATCACTATGACCGGCGTGTGGCGATCCGCAACCTGGTGGCGGGGCAGGTGGTTATCTTTGCCGCAGGCACCGGCAACCCGTTGTTTACGACGGATTCCGCGGCCTGTCTGCGCGGCATCGAGATCGGTGCCGATCTGGTGTTGAAGGCCACCAAGGTCGATGGTGTCTACGACGCCGACCCCGCCAGGGTACCCACTGCGGTGCTGTATCCGCAGCTTACTTATGATGATGTTCTGGAGCGCAAGCTCGGCATCATGGATCTGACCGCAATTTGCCTGTGTCGCGAACATCGGATGCCAGTGCGCGTGTTTCGCATGTCCAAACCCGGCGCTCTACTCAATATTGCCACCGGGGGTGAAGAGGGCACCTTGATAGAAGAACGAGCGAGTTGAGTTGCAATCCGCCGACACGCGCTGGCTGGTGACAAGGGCGGCCGTTGGCGTCCGGGTTGCGCTCAAGCCGATGATTAAAGAAGGCCGACCATGATCAATGAGCTGAAACGGGACGCGGAAGAGCGCATGGCCAAAGCCGTCGAGGCGGCGGTGCATGCATTCAACAAAATTCGCACCGGACGCGCCCACCCGGTAATTCTGGAGGGCGTCCTGGTGCCCTATTACGGGTCCGATACGCCGCTGACCCGGATGGCAAATATCAGCGTCCTCGATGCTCGCACCCTGGCGGTGACGCCCTGGGAAAAAAATCTCGTGCCGCAGATCGAGAAAGCGATTCAGAAGGCGGATCTGGGCCTGATGCCGATGACGGTGGGCGAGGTGATCCGCATTCCGATGCCGGCGCTCACCGAACAGACGCGCAAGGGTTTCATCCGGCAAGCCCGTCAGGAAGCCGAAACCGCCAAGGTGGCGATTCGCAATATTCGCCGCGATGTGCTCTCCGACGCCAAGGAGTGGCAGAAAGAAAAAATGATCACCGAAGATGAAGAGCATCGATTGCATGAGGATATCCAGAAAATTACCGATCGGTTTGCGAGTAAGGTCGACGACGCGTTGACGGCAAAAGAGAAGGATTTGCTGGAAATCTAGCAGCCGAATTGGGGTTTCAGATGACCGTTACCCTTGAGGCCGTGGCCGGCGCCTGTCCGCTGCGCCACGTCGCGATCATCATGGACGGCAACAACCGGTGGGCGCGGCAGCGTGGCTTGACTGGCGCAGCCGGGCATCGGGCGGGCGTCAACCGCATCCGCGACGTACTCGATGCCTGCCAGCAGCATGGCGTCGAGGTGCTCACGCTGTTTGGCTTCAGCAGTGAAAACTGGCGGCGGCCGAGCGCTGAGGTGCGTGCGCTCATGGCGCTGTTTGCCACCTACCTGAGAAAGGAAACGGCGGAACTCCATCGCCGCAAGATCTGTCTGCGGGTAATCGGTGAGCGGTGCCGATTCAGCCCCCGCCTGCAAAAACTGATCGGTGATGCCGAGCGGGCCACCGCGGTGAGTGATCCGACATTGATGCTGGTGCTCGCCGTGGACTACGGTGGTCGCTGGGATATTGTCCAGGCCGTGCAGCGGTTGGCGATACAGGTAAGCGTCGGCGAATTGGCGCCCGCTGATGTCACCGAAGCGCTGTTCGGCAGCTCTCTCTGTCTGGGCGACCTGCCGCCACCCGATCTTTGTATCCGCACGGCCGGGGAGCGGCGCATCAGCAACTTCCTGCTCTGGCAACTCGCCTACACCGAGTTTCACTTCGCCGCGTGCTACTGGCCCGATTTTGATGGTGCGGCCTTCGATGAGGCGGTTGCCGAGTACCATCGACGCCAGCGCAAGTTTGGCTGCAACGAACCTCAGTCGGCGCGCGCGAGACATCTCGGTGCTTAAACAGCGAGTCATCACGGCGGTAGTGCTGGCGATCAGCGTGCTGGCTGCGCTGTTCGGCCTGAGTCCGCGGGGGTTTTCCGCGCTGGCCGCCGCGGTTACGGCCTACGCACTCTGGGAGTGGAGCTTCCTCGCCGGTCTGGTCCAGCCCGGGCAGCGAGTCGCGTTCGTCGTCGCGGTTCTGAGTGGCGCGATCGGCTTAGCTGCGCTGGGCTTGGGCTTTGCGACAGACGGGCTATTTCAAGCTTCGGCCCGCATACTGCTAAGCCTGTCCGTCATCTGGTGGTTGGTGGCGCTGGCGTTGGTCGGCAACTTTCCGCGTGCCGCCGCGGTCTGGGGCGGCCGCTGGGGCCGCTTGGCAATGGGTGTGCTGGTGCTGGTGCCGTTCTGGGTGGCACTCAATTTGCTGAGTTATCACCCACAGGGTGTCTGGTTGATCCTGCTCGTTGTCGCAATAGTGGCCTGCGCGGACATCGGCGCCTATTTTTGCGGGCGCCGCTACGGCCACCGCAAGCTGGCGCCGGCGGTGAGCCCGGGTAAATCCTGGGAGGGCGTCTTCGGCGGCATGGCCAGCGTCGCCGTCCTGGCGATAGCGCTCGGGATTCATGCCGACGCCGACGCATTGGGGTGGGCGCTCTGGCTCGGTCTCGCCCTGGCAACCGGTGCCGCCTCCATCATTGGCGACCTGCTCGAAAGTATGGTCAAGCGTCAGCGCGCCGTGAAAGACAGCGGCAATATCCTCCCCGGCCACGGTGGATTGCTGGATCGCATCGATGGCCTGACCGCGGCGCTCCCGGTTTTCGCCCTGTGTTATTCACTCGCGCACAACCGACTCTAGCCAATGCAACAGGTCACCGTGCTCGGTTCGACTGGCTCCATCGGTGTCAGCACCCTCGATGTGCTGGCGCGCCATCCCGATCGCTTTGGCGTCTTTGCGCTCAGCGGGCATTCGCGGCTGGACACGCTGATCGAGCAGTGCCGGCGCTTGGTGCCGCGCTACGCGGTGGTTGCCAGCGAAGAGGCGGCGGCGCAACTTGTCGCCAGCGTTTCTGCCGCCACCGAAGTGCTGTGGGGCGATGCCGGGTTGGCGTTTGTCGCCGCACACCGGGATGTCGATACGGTGATGGCCGCTATAGTGGGCGCCGCCGGTCTAGCGCCCACGCTGGCGGCAGCGCGCGCCGGCAAGCGCGTTTTGCTCGCGAACAAGGAAGCCCTGGTGATGGCCGGCGCGCTGTTCATGGCCGAAATCGCCCATTCTGGCGCAACCCTGCTGCCCATCGACAGCGAACACAACGCCATTTTCCAATGCCTGCCGCCGGGGTATCGCGACCAGACCGACGCCGGCGTTCGGCGCCTGCTGTTGTCGGGGTCGGGCGGGCCGTTTCGAACCCTGCCGCTGGAGGAATTTGAGCGCATTACGCCCGCTCAGGCCTGCGCCCACCCGAACTGGCAGATGGGTCGAAAAATCTCTGTCGATTCGGCCACCATGATGAACAAGGGGTTGGAGCTCATCGAAGCCTGCTGGTTGTTCGGCGTGTGCCCCGACGTGGTTCAGGTGGTGGTGCACCCCCAAAGCATCGTTCATTCATTGGTGGAATATGTGGATGGTTCGGTGCTTGCGCAACTGGGTAATCCCGATATGCGCACGCCGATTGCTCATGCGCTCGGCTGGCCCGAGCGGCTGGCGTCGGGCGTTGAGCCCCTGAACCTGATCAAAATCGGCGCCTTGCATTTCGAGGCGCCAGATCCGCAGCGGTTTCCTGCTCTCGCGGTGGCGAGGGCGGCCGGCGAGGCGGGTGGCGACGTGCCGGCGGCGTTGAACGCGGCTAACGAAGTGGCGGTGGCCGCTTTCCTCGCCGGTCGGATCCGCTTTGCGCAGATCGTTGAAATCGTCGATCGGGTTCTGCAATCCTGGCGCCGGGGTGAACTGACTGATCTTTCCTCAGTCGAAGCCGCCGACGTGCGCGCACGCCAGCGGGCGCAGCGATTGATAACGGAACTCTAGTGTTAGGCGCCAGGATGGGGCGTTGACTATGGAAATTATCCACACGGTTTTTTATACGCTGATAGTGCTCGGCGTGCTGATCTCGTTCCACGAGTTTGGCCATTTCTGGGTTGCACGCCGTTGTGGTGTCAGGGTGCTGACTTTTTCCATTGGTTTTGGGCCGGTGCTATGCCGGTGGCGCGATCGTCAGGGCACCGAGTTCGCCCTTTCCGCGCTGCCCCTGGGCGGTTACGTCAAGATGCTCGATGGGCGCGAGGGGCCGGTGGCTGAGGCCGAACGGCACCGCGCCTTCAACTGCAAATCGGTGTGGCAGCGGATGGCCATCGTCAGCGCCGGGCCAGTGGCCAATTTTGGGCTTGCGATCGTTCTTTACTGGGCCGTTTATCTGCTGGGGGTGCAGGGCGTGGCGCCCGTGGTAGGTGCGGTGACGCCGGGTTCCGTGGCCGCCGTGGCCGGGCTCAGGGCGGGCCAGGAAATCGTTGCGGTAGACGGCGGGCCGACACCGACCTGGCAGGCGCTGAACGAGCAGTTGGTCAAGCGCATTGGCGACAGCGGAGAAATCCGGTTTGCGGTCAAGGCGTCCGCTGCGGGCGGGGCGCGACTCTATACCGGCGTGCTCGATCACTGGGATGTAAACCCGGATGCCCCGGATCCCATCGCTGACATCGGCATCGAACTCTATCGGCCACCGGTCCCGCCGGTGATTGACAAGGTTCTGCCCGGCGAGCCTGCGGCACTGGCGGGTTTGCGCACCGGTGATCGTATTCTTGCCGCGGACGGCATCGCAATATCTGGCTGGGCGGCCTGGGTTGATTATGTGCGTGCGCGCCCCGGCCAGATCATAGAACTGATCCTGGAGCGTGATGGCGACGACATTCGCGCCCAGCTGACACCGCGGCCCCTGGTCGATGACGCCGGCGACACCATCGGCCAGGTCGGCGTCAGTGTGGCGGTTCCCGAGTGGCCGGCGGAGTGGGTGCGAGACATTCATTACGGGCCCATCGCCGCGCTTGGCCAGGCGTTCAACCAGACCTGGGAAACCTCCGTCCTCATTTTGGGGTCGGTTAAAAAAATGCTCTTCGGCGATATTTCGATCAAACACTTGAGCGGCCCGATCACCATTGCTAAAGTGGCGGGCGCTTCCGCGGATCACGGCGTCAGTTCGTTTCTTCAATTCATGGCATTGTTGAGCGTCAGTCTGGG
>CBDDRG010000327.1:0-3935 GCA_965232975.1 uncultured bacterium | reverse complement strand
CCGGAACGACGTGCGCAGTTCGCTATTCATGATCTTGCCGGTGCCCGCAAGGGGCAGAGCGCCGCGAGGCGAATATCGACGCTGCGCGGGCTCCTGAAGGGCACCAGCCGCGCACTCAGCCGCCACGACACTCCGGCGATGCCGGCGGGGCCGCGGTCGCCGCCCATTCCGCTGGCGTATAGGTGTGCAGCGCGAGCGCGTGCACCGGGTTCTTCAGCACCGGCGCCAGCAAGCTGTAGATACGCTGGTGGCGCGCGAGCTGGCGCAGGTCGGCAAAGGCGGCGCTTGCGATAACGACCTTGAAGTGGGTTTCGGCATCGGGCGGTACATTGTGCATGTGACTCTCGTTGACCACCGCGAGGTGAGTGGGCGCGAGTGCTTGGGTCAACTGGGTTTCGATAAACTGGGCGACCACCATGGCGATTCCTGTATGTGCGACGAACCCAACGGCGGGAGCAACATTATAGGCGCGCCCGCCCGGTCAATGGCAGCGGCAGGAGCCAACCGCTAAACTAGCCGGCCGTCCAACCGGTGGCGTCATCTGCCCCTCACCCGATGAATATCCGCGCCCTGCTCAACCACCGAGTCCAACTCGCGATGATCGCCGCCGGCATTCCCGCCGACTGCCCGCCCAGCGTCGTCGCCAGCACCCGCCCCGAATTTGGCGATTTTCAGGCCAATGGCGCCCTCGCCGCCGCCAAAAAGCTGAAGGCCAACCCGCGCGAGCTGGCGGCCAAAATCCTCGGCCACCTGGATCTGGCCGGCATCGCCGCCGAGCTCGGCATCGCCGGCCCCGGCTTTATCAATATCCAGCTCGCCGCCGGCTTTCTGAGTCAGGCGCTGACGGCACTGAGCGGCGATCCGCTGCTGGGCGCCGCGGCCGCGCAGCCCGCGCAAACCGTGGTCGTCGATTATTCGTCGCCCAATCTGGCCAAGGAGATGCACGTCGGCCACCTGCGCAGCACCATCATCGGCGACGCCGTGGTGCGCGTGCTGGAGTTTTTGGGCCATCGGGTGATCCGCCAGAACCACATGGGCGACTGGGGCACCCAGTTCGGCATGTTGATCGCCGAGCTGGAAGATCAGCTTGGCGCCGGCCAGGCCCCAGCCCTGGCCCTCGCCGACCTCGAAGACTTCTACCGCCAGGCCAAGGCCCACTTCGACGCCGACCCCGCCTTCGCCGCCCGCGCCCGCGCCTATGTGGTTCGCCTGCAACGGGGCGACGCCCACTGCCGCGCGCTCTGGCAGCGCTTCATCGCGATCTCGACGGCCCACAGCGAAGCCATCTACCGCGCGCTCAACGTGACCCTGAGCGCCACCGACATCAAGCCCGAGAGCGCCTACAACGACGATCTCGGCACCGTCCTCGCGGAGCTCCAGGCCCAGGGTCTCGCGGTCGAGAGCGAAGGCGCCCAGGTGGTGTTTGTGCCCGAACTGGCCGACCGCAACGGCGACCCCGGCGCGGTCATCGTGCAGAAGTCCGACGGCGGCTTTCTGTATGCCACCACCGACCTCGCCGCACTGCGCTACCGCCACCAGGTGCTCGGCGCCGACCGCATCCTGTATTTCATCGATGCCCGCCAGAGCCTGCACATGAAGCAGGTGTTTAGCGTCGCGCGCAGGGCGGGCTTCGTGCCCGCCGCCGTGCGCCTCGAACACCACGCCTTCGGCACCATGATGGGCGCCGACGGCAAGCCCTTCAAAACCCGCAGCGGCGATACCGTAAAACTGACTGATCTGCTGGTGGAAGCGGTCGAACGGGCAGCACAGGTCATCGCCGCCAAGGCTCCCGACCTGACCGCCGCCGAGCGCGCCGAGGTCGCCCGCAAGATCGGCATCGGCGCCGTCAAATACGCCGACCTCAGCAAGACCCGCACCCAGGACTATCTGTTCAACTGGGACGCGATGCTCAGCTTCGAGGGCAACACCGCGCCCTATCTGCAATACGCCTACACCCGCATCGGCAGCATCTTCCGCAGGGCCGGGCTCGACGGCGAACAACTCAAGGGCAATATCGTCATCGCCAGCCCGGAGGAAAAAGCCCTCGCGCTGCACCTGCTGCGCTTCGGCGAGGTGCTGCACCAGGTCGGCGAGGACGCCTACCCCCACCTGCTGTGCACCTATTTATACGACCTCGCCAGCGCCTACATGCACTTTTACGAGCGCTGCCCGGTGCTGAAGGAGTGCGTCGATGAGGCCACCCGCGCCGGCCGCCTGCGGCTGTGCCAGCTCACCGCCGCCATCCTGGCCAAGGGGTTGGAACTGCTCGGCATCGAGACCATGGCGCGGATGTAGCAACATGCGTGGCGGTATTCGCAACGGCCATCGCCACAGACGCGCCACATGATTGGGCGTCGTCAGTCGGTAGGTCGGGCGGGGGCAGGGCGATGGGAGGAATGAGAAACCAAGTGCGGGGTGGGCAAGTGATCAGTTACACCACCCGTCTGGCTCGCAACTCCGCTATCTCGGCGTCGCTGTAAGCCAGCGCGCGCAGGATGTCATCGGTGTGTTCGCCCAGCGTCGGCGCGCGCAGCCTGAATTCACCGGGCGTGCGCGACAGCTTGATCGGGGTCGCCACCACGGGCGCCGGCTTGTCGAGGCCGGGAAAGTCGACGTACTTCAGGAAGCCGCCGCCCTGCACGTGGACGTTGTCGAGGCACTCCTGCGGCGACAGGATTTCGCCGGCCGGAATCCTGGCGGCTTCGAGCGTGGCCAGCACCTGCGCCGTGGTCTGGCCGGCGCACCAGGCCTGCATGCGGGCCGACACCAGGGCGCCGTTTGCGGCGCGCGCGGGGTCGTCCTTGAAGCGCGGGTCGTCGAGCCAGGCGGGCTCGCCCATCAGTTCGACCCAGCGCCGGAACAGCGGCTGGCCGATACTCTGCACCAGCACCCAGCCGTCGGTGGTCTTGAACGCATCGGCGGGCGCGCCGCTCTGGCCGCGGTTGCCGGAGGGCACGCGGTTGTTGCCGAGCACGCCCTGCTCCATCAGCACGATGTTGGTGACGTTCATCGCGCTCGCCAGCAGCGAGCCCTCGACGATCTGGCCCTGGCCGGATTTCTCGCGCTCGCGCAGCGCGAGCACGGTGCCGAGCGCGCACAGCACGCCGGTGGCGTAATCGACATAGGGGCTGTACGACTTCATGGGTTCGTCGCCACGGCCCGACATGTACATGTTGCCGGACAGCGCCTGGCCGATGCCGTCGAAGCCGAGCTTGTCGGCGTAGGGGCCGACCGAGCCGAAGGATGAGCAGGTGGTGAGGATGATGTCGGGCTTGATGGCCTTCAGGCTGTCGTAGTCGAGGCCCATCTCGGGCAGCGCGCTGTAGGGCACGTTGACGACGACGACATCGGCGGTGGCGACCAGGCGGCGCACGATCTCGCGGCCCTGGGGCTTGGTGGGGTTCAGCGTCATGCCGAGCTTGTTGCGCCCGCACTGGATGAAGGCCGCGCCCTCGCCGGTGGCCGCCACCGGTGCGATATAGCGGTCTTCGCCGCCGTCGATCTTTTCGACGCGGATGACCTCGGCGCCGAAGTCGCCGAGCAGCGCAGCACAGTGCGGGCCGGCGACGTAGCGGCCGAAGTCCAGCACCCGAATGCCTGCCAGTACCGCTTTCATGATGACCTCCCAACCGGTGCCGGTGCGCGTTATCTGCGTCTGTTAGCGATCTGCACGGTAGCCACAGCGCCGTATGCGGTGCGGTGTCGAACGTGCCGGGTTGGGCATGCGCGCCTTGCCCACCCGGACTTTCTACTCAGAATTAAGTGGGAGTCGGCCTATAAGCCGGGTTCTGTCGTGGGCAACCATTCATCTGGGATGTACGTCGCCGCACACCTCAAGCAACCTACCCGGATCCAGCGCGGGCCACGCCAACGGATCCCTATTTGGTCTTGCTCCGAGTGGGGTTTGCCCTGCCACGCCTGTTGCCAGCCGCGCG
>CBDDRG010000326.1:0-4718 GCA_965232975.1 uncultured bacterium | reverse complement strand
TTTGTCGTCGCTGGGAACGAGTTCGTCGGTAAAGCGCAGCCCGCGACTGTTTTCGATGGAGCGCGCGATACGATCGAGCATCTCGACACAGCGCACCGGGTATTTGCCCACCGTGGTCTCGCCCGACAGCATGATGGCGTCCGCCTCTTCGTAGACGGCGTTGGCGACGTCGGTGACTTCGGCTCGCGTCGGCGTCGGATTTTCGATCATGGATTCGAGCATGTGCGTCGCGACGATGACGCGTTTGCCCTGGATCGCACAGTTGCGCACGATGCGCCGCTGCACCCGCGGTAGATACTCGATGGGAATCTCGACGCCCAGATCGCCGCGCGCGACCATGATGCCGTCGGCCGCAGCGGTGATCTCGTCGAGATTGGTGACGCCCTCCTGATTCTCGATCTTGGCGATCAGCTTGATGTTGCAGTCGGCGCCCAGCAGCGCTCGCGCCTGGGCGATATCCGCGGCGCTGCGCACGAACGACAGGGCAATGAAATCGACGCCCTGCTCGCAGGCGAACCGGATGTCCCTTTTGTCCTTTTCGGTGATGCTCGGCAGATTGACGCGAATGCCGGGCAGGTTGACGTGGCGCTTGCTCTTCAGCACGCCACCGTCGGTGACCCGGCACTGCATCGAGCGCGCGCCCTTGCTCAACACCTCGAGATTGATCAGGCCATTGTCCACGGTGATCTTGTCGCCGACCGCCACGTCCTGAACGATGTCGGCGTAATTGACCCGAATCGAGCTGGCCTCGACATCGGTCTCGCCCAGCGGCACCACCGAGATGACATCCCCCTCGTGCAGATTGAGGTCGTGGGCCAGATCGCCGGTGCGGATCTCCGGCCCCTGGGTATCGACCAGGATCGCCACCGGGTGATTACGGGTGGCATTGAGGGCGTGCACGGCGCGGATGACATCGCCGTGGGAGCTGTGGTCGCCGTGGGACAGATTGAGCCGCACCAGATTCATGCCCGCATCGGCGAGTCGGCGCAGCATCTCCGGCGCCTGGGTCGCCGGGCCTATGGTGCAGATGATCTTGGTCTTGCGCACAGAGCTACTCCGGTGGTTTGTGCCTGGCGGCTTGTGGCGTGCGCGGCCGGCATATGTACTCGCGTTCGGTCGCGATCGCGTCGAGCGCAACATCCCACGGCTGCGCAACTATCGTGCCCAGTTCCTGCAAGCTGTGGGCGAGGCCGATCAGCAGGGGTCTGGGCGCGTGGCGGTGGTGTTTGAACGCCAGGGTGCGATCGTAGAATCCCCCTCCCATGCCGAGGCGATGACCCCGGCGATCAAAACCGACCAGTGGCAAAAAAACAATATCGAGCGCCCAGGCTGGGGTGCCATGGCGGGTGTGCAGGCGCGGCTCGGGGATGCCGTAGCGATTGCGCGCCAACCGCTGCCCATGGCGATAGCGGGCAAAGTGCAGGCGGTTGTGGCCGAGGGGGTGCAGCACCGGCAGATAGCAGGCCTTGCCGGTGGCCTGGGCCAACGCCAGCAGCCGCCCGGGGTCGATTTCGCCGTCGCTGGCGAGGTAGAACGCGATGCGGCGGGCGCGGCGGAACTCCAGGCGACAGCGCACAACTCGCGCCAATTGCGCACCGGCGCGGCGTTGCTGAGCGGCGGAAAGCCGGCGCCGACGCTGGCGCAGCTCGCGGCGGGAACTCGGTGTCACTGGCTGGCCCATCTGGGCGGCTCGACCCTTGGCGGTGCCCGACTGGCGGCGCCGAAAAGTGGGGAACACGACGTGCAGAAAGCTTGGTGACCCCGGAGATGCCGCTGTCAACATGGCCTTGAACCCGACAGTTCAAGGTGGGAGTCTGGGCGCTGCTTCAGGCTTTCCGACGCGCGGACATGCACAACAGTGGCGCGGCAAACTCCCGGGGTGGTGTTATCGGCTCAAGGACTTTATGACTGGCGAACACCCCAGGGCATGGGGATTATAGCCGACCCGGGTGGCGAAAGGACGAAACCGGCCGTCGCCGCTGCGCCGGGAGCCTTCAATCCTGCGCGATTGCCATCTCGGCGAGGGCGGCGCTGAGCTTGTCATGCAAACGCTGCAGGCGATCGCCACCGAGCGCGTCCTGGGCGGTGCGCGCCTGCAAGCCGAGCAGTTCGTGGCTCAGATTCAGCGCTGTCATCACCGCGATGCGCTCCAGCCCGATGACATTGCCGGCCTTGCGGATCTCGCGCATGCGCTGATCCAGCAGCAGCGCCGACTGCAGCAGCGCATCGCGCTCGCCGGGCGGACAGTTGACCTGATAGTCCTTGTCGAGCAGACGAATCGTCACCGTGGTGGGAGCGGTCACTGGGTCATTTTTCCAGGCTGAGGGCCTTGAGGCGGGAGATCATGTTTTCGACCCGCACGCGCGCCTGCTCGTTTTTTTCGAGCAGTTTGCCGCGTTCACGCAGCAACCGGCCCTCGCGCTCGCGCAACACCGCATTTTCCTGGCGCAGGCGCTGGCAGATCGCGATGAGTTGATCGATACGCTGTTCGAGGAGGTTGGCGGGGTCGTTGCTCATGGGGGCTTCGGAGGGCGTGGCGTGCCCACTATATTGCCCGCGCCGCGCGGGGGCAACCGGCGTGCGGCGACGTCGCTACCAATCCTGAACCGAGAGTGAATGGAGCGGGCGAGTGCACCGGATCCGGCGGCCGGTCGTGCGTTGATGGCGCGGCACAGCTGCGCTCGCGCCTGCTTGAGGTGTGGCGCCGACTCTTCGTCGCTGGGCGGGGGTCAGCAGCTGTTGCTGGCGGTTGCCCTGACCCTGGCGATCGCCCATGGCGACGAGGACGCACGGGGCATCGGCCGGCTAGGTCAGCGCTGCGTGGTTTCGCTTGGTCGCCCGCCGTCACGGCCGCGCAACACAGCTCCATGTAAGGTTGCCCCCGGTTCGTCCCGTACCCGTCGGTGCCATTCCGCGCTCGCCAAAGCGCAAATACGATAGCTAAGTGAGGACAAAACCATGCGTCGGTTCATATCCAAGACCCCGTTGATATCCACAACCGTGGCCGCTGCGGCCGCGGCCGGCCTCGCCGTTGCCAGCATATCGGCGCTGGCCGCCGTCCCGGCCGTGCAAGGGCCGGAACGCGTCGCCGACTGGTGGCGCGCCGGCCAGCAGTTCATCCACGACGGCAAGCGCCTGCACAAGAACCCGCGCACGGCGAAAAACGTGATGCTGTTTGTCGGCGATGGCATGGGGATATCGACGGTTACCGCCGCGCGCATCCTCGCCGGCCAGCTGAACGGGCAGCCGGGCGAGGAAAATCGCCTCTCCTTCGAGCAATTTCCGTATCTGGGCCTGTCGAAAACCTATTCCTGGGATCAGCAGACCCCAGACTCGGCGCCGACCATGACCGCGATGGTCACCGGCTACAAGGCACGCGAGGGCATGCTGTCCGTCAACCACACCACCGCCCGCGGCGAGTGCGACGCCGCTGTGGTCGCCGCGAACTCGCTGCCCACGATCCTCGAGCAGGCCGCCGCCGCGGGCAAATCGACCGGCGTAGTGAGCACCGCGCGCATCACCCATGCCACCCCCGCCGCCAACTACGCGCACACGCCGGTGCGCGACTGGGAGGCCGATGTAAATCTGCCCGCGGGTTGCGGGGTGAAGGATATCGCCCGCCAGTTGATCGAGCTGAGTCCGCCGGTCAGGAACAGCCTGCATGTGGTGCTCGGCGGCGGCCGCGACTATTTCCGCAAGAACACCGACGCCGATACCGAATACCCGACCAAGAAGGGCTTGCGCACGGATGGCCGCGACCTCACCGCCGAGTGGGTGACCACGCGCGGCGCCGGCGCCCGGTATGTCAGCGATCAGGCTGGCTTCGACGCCGCGAACCCGGCGACCACCCCGTATCTGCTCGGCCTGTTCGAGCGCTCCCACATGCAGTACGAGGCCGACCGCGCCACCGACACCGCGGGCGAGCCGTCGCTCACCGAGATGACCCAAAAATCCATCCAGATGTTGCAGCGCAACCCGAAAGGCTTCTACCTGCAGGTGGAAAGCGGCCGTATCGACCATGCTCACCACGCCGGCAATGCGCAGCGCGCGCTGCTGGATACCATCGAGTTCGCCCAGGCGATCAAGGCGGCCTACGCGATGACCGATCCGGAGGACACCCTGATCATCGTCACCGCCGACCACAGCCATGTGTTCACCATCGCCGGCTATCCGCACCGGGGCAACCCGATTCTGGGTCTGGTCAAGGACGTCCCCAGGGTCGATGGCGATCCGACCGAGCTCTCGCTGGACAATCTCGGCCTGCCCTACACGACGCTGGGCTACGCCAATGGCCCGGGCTGGCGCGATGCCATCGCCACCGGCCAGAAGCGCCCGGATTTGACCGCGGTCGATACCGGCGCGCTCGACTATTTGCCGGAGGCCACGGTACCCCTGAGCTCCGAAACCCATGCCGGTGAAGATGTCGCAATCTTTGCCAGTGGTCCCAAGGCGCACCTGGTGCACGGCTCTATGGAGCAGAACTGGATCTATCATGTAATGAAGGAGGCGTTCGGTTTTTGATCGCCGCGCCTGCCTGTTTACCCTCCCCAACCCTATCCGGGGCGCTGCGGCGCCCCGGATTTTTGCCGAGCGACAGCGTGAAAAACCCAATGCGAGACTCCAGATTCCGTCTCTTGGCGCTGGCGCTGGTGGCCGCCTGCGGGCTGGCGGCGGAGCCCTCTGCGCAACCTGTCGCGGTGTCCGCCGCGCCCGCGCTC
>CBDDRG010000325.1:0-3802 GCA_965232975.1 uncultured bacterium | reverse complement strand
CGGAGGCCCCTGCATCTGGTCGTTGATAGCTTGCCGGCGCACAAGAACGCGGCTGTGAAGGCCTATGTGGCGGCCACCGAAGGTCGCCTGACCCTGCATTTTCTGCCGGGCTACGCCCCTGATCTCAATCCAGACGAACTGGTGTGGAGCTACGCCAAACGCACGAGGGTTGCCCGCAGTCCGTTGAAGGCTGGCGAAAACCTGCAGGCGCGCGTGCACCAACAATTGCAGAATATCGGCAACAATCCCAAGCTGGTACGCTCGTTCTTCAAACACCCTTCTGTAGCCTATATTTCTGACTTATGAGTAAGGGTCGCGCCATGCCGAAAACATGGCATAAGAAATATGTTGATGCAAGACGTGACCCTGTGCCTTACGTTCCTGCCTTCTTGGAAGACCTGACCCCGCGCCGACCCCGCGCCTTGACCCCGCGCCTTCGTGCCTTGCCCGTTTCCGGGGCCGCCAGTTGCCCAATCCTCCTCATTGCAAGTCGGCAGGGTCTGGAGCTTGAATACTTTGCGTCCGCGATGCGGGCCAACGGCAATGCGGTAGCTGATGGAGTGGCCGGCCAGGTCGGGTATCGGGTCGTCGGGGTAGAGCGCTTCGCTTAGATCAAGTTGTTCGGTGTCGCTCTCCAGCAATCCCTCGCGTTCCAGGAGCCGCCCTACCCGACGGGCGATGGTGTGGGCCAGTTGCGTCAGTTGGGCAAACGTCGGCTCACGCACCCACTGGAATCGGGGCCGATTGCCGTGGGGCGGGGTCACCACGTAGACCCCGCATCTCCTTATACCGATTCCCGGCAGGCCCGTAGGCATTGCCGGCGACGACCCGGCTCAGGTTGAGAACCTCATACACCGGCTGCCAGGTCTCGTTCCGGTCCGCCGTGCGCACCCGCAGCCGCAGCTCCGGGTTGGGCAGGTAATAGCCGTTGCGCAAGCGGCGCCAGAGTCGGCGCGCCGGGACGTAGCTGCTGCTCACCTCGGCGCGCGCCAGCACGGCGTTGAACCAGGTCCGCTTGCGGCGCTCCGCGCGCAGCACGCTGTGCGGCAGCTGCTCCACGTTGCGCATCAGCCACCCCGCATTGATCGCGTGGCGCCGTTCGATCGGAAACTCCGGGCCCGACACCAACTGCGAAGCCAGCGTCTTGATGCTGGCCAGCATTCGCTGCAGCAGGAAGTACTCACCCTGGTGCGCATACAGCCTCACCAGCCGGCCTTCGGCTTCCACATCGATGAACGCCGGCGCCACCCGTTCATGAATCGCCGCGAACGGGCCGGCGGCGTACTCCGCGTCCGTGGCGGCGCGGTCCAGCGCATGCAAGGCCGCCGTATGACCGAACAGATCGCGCTGCTCGATATCCGCCCCGCGTTCGAGCAGCGCTTCCACCAGGGCCACATTGCCGGCGCGGGCCGCCAGCATCAGCGGCGTCGCGTCCACCGCCGTGCGGTGGTCCACGCCGTATTGGTCGCAGTGGCCCAAAACGTCTTTCATGTTCTTCTTCGCGCAGGGCGCCATCAGGCGAACGGTCAAGGCCTCCATGACCCGGTCCAGATCGCCTTGCGGCGCCCGCGCCACCAACTGCGCCGCGGGCTTCCAGCGCAACTCCGTCGCCAGGCGCAGCAGATAGCGCTCCTGCCGGTGCCACAGCGAAAAATCCAGCACCTGCTGACGCAGCTTGCTGGAAACATTGCTCGGGTCCAGCGCGCGCTCGGCGAGCGCCTCGATGCCCGCCTCGTTCCAGACCGGCCACGGCACCGCGCGCACCTTGAGCATATCCTGCCGGATCGCCTCCGCCTGTTCCTGCTTGCCCTGCTGCTCCAGCCGGTACGCCTCCCGTTCCCACTCCTCGCGGCTGGAAGACCGTGCCTGCACGTCCACCGTCTCCCCGCCTTCCCGGATACCCAGCAGCGCCAGCAACGGATGCTGTAGATCGCTCTCGATCATCCACACCCGCTCCACGGCGCGCGTCAGCGCCACATACAGCGCATTGACATAGAACTTCCAGATCTCCAGCGACTTGTCGTTCTTGTCTTTCGCGCGGCGGTACTCCAGCGTTTCCCGTGCAAGGTCCCCCCGGTCCACGCCCGCGCAGATTTCCGCATACGCCTGGCGCTGGCCGGAGACGAAGCGATACAAAATGATGTTCGGGTACTCCAGCCCCTTGGCCTCGTGCACCGAAAACACCAGCGGCGTCCGGAAAAAGGCCCGCGCCGCGGACTTGTCCTCGTCCCTCAGCACCAGTACCGCGAACAGCGTGGACGCCCGCGTGCGCGCATCCAGATCGCGTTTCACCGCATCCTTGTCCGGCAGCACACGGACCTCGCCTTCCTCGCCGGCCACCGGCTCCACCAGATGATTGCTTTCCCGGTCGATGGAACCGAAGCGCGCATGCTTGATCTTCAGCAGATCGTTGGCCACGCGAGTCACCGCACGGACATTGCGGTAGTTCACGCCCAGTACATGCAAGGACTGCCGTTCCGCCAGGGCCGCGTCCCGCCAGAACAGGGTCTTCACCGCCGCCCAGGAAAAAAAGTTAGGGTGGACGATCTGGTTGGAATCGCCGCACAGCAGAAACTGGCCCGGCTGGCGCAGCGTGCGCAACACCAGCGCCAGCTGCACATTGGTCAGATCCTGCACCTCGTCGATCACCCCGAAGTCATACGCCGGTGTGGCCAGCGCCTGCCACTGGCCGGCCACCAGGTTGCTGTCGTACAGCCCGTTCTCCGCCAGCCAGCGCTGGTACTTGTCGAACAGCGCATACACCGCCGCACGCTGCTCGGCGGCGAAGATCGACTGCCGCGGCCCCAGCGCCTGATACGCCTCGGCGGACAGCACCCCCTCCGGCTGGCTGCCGATCACCCCGCGGAACTCCTCGAAGCACTGATGGGCATCGGTAAAACGGTACTGCTGGTGGTGCCGCGCGAACCAGTCGCGAAAGGCCGCAAAACCCACTTCGCGGCCTTCCGGTACCTTCAGCGTTTCCAGAAACTCGCGGTAGGACAGGAACAAGGGCTCCTGGGCGTCGTTCTCGTAGCCGTTGGCGAAATAAAGCGCCCGCGCGCTCTGCGCCAGCCACGGCGACTGCGTCACATACAGCAGGCTGCCCTCGATACTGCGCAGCTTCTCCAGGGTCAGCGCCGTCTTGCCGGAACCCGCGGAGCCCACCAGCACCAGCGGCGGCGGCAGCCGGTAGATCGACTCCTGCGTATCGTCGAAGGAAATCACCTTGTCCAGCAGGTGGAACTCACTGCGTCCCGGATGCAGATAGCGGACCGGCGTCGCCTCCGCCGCGATCTGAGAATCCGCCGCATCCTCGATTTTCGCCTCGTCCACCACCGCGCCGCGCAGAAAGCGCGACTTCTCATACGCGTGATTGGCGATCACCTCCAGTGCCAGGCACACCGTCTCATCGCCATAGCGCACAAACATCAGCAACAGCCGATTGGTCGCGTCCAGCTTGGCCCGGTAATACGGCGACACTGCCAGTTTCTTCACCTGCGCACTGCGCAGGTCGCCACGTTCGATCGCGGCGCGGACTTTTTCGTAAGACCTCTGCACACGGCTCGGGTCGAGCCCCGAATAAGTCAGGACCTTCATCAATACCCTCAGTTTATGGGATCTTATGGGATCGGTGAAATTGTACCGGCAATCGGGAGCAGAGGGTCTTGCAATAACACATCAGTCCGCCATCGACTCTTCATGTGCCCTCGCCATTCGGCTCACGGTCGAATAGTGCACCCCAAAATGCCGCGCTATCGCAGCCATCGTATGCTGACCCGAGAGATAGGCACGACCCATCGCT
>CBDDRG010000324.1:0-8820 GCA_965232975.1 uncultured bacterium | reverse complement strand
ACTCCTGCAGCAGTTTCTTCAGCGTGGTGGAGCCGGCGCGGCCCGCCGGCCGGCAGCGCCCGCCGCCCCGGCGAAAGCCGATGGTCGGGGTGGCGCCGGGCGGTAAGCGCAGCGCCGCGCCACTGTTTGCGGGCGCGGGCGCCGCCTGTAGCACACTGCCGTCGGCGAGCTTGAGCACGGCGGGGAAGTCCGTCCAGGGCAGCGGCCCCAGGGCGACCTGCCGCCAGCGGGCGTCGGGCAGCAGGTATAGCCGTTCGCGAAACCGCCGCCATTGACCGCCCGCCCAGGACACCAGCGGCTGGGCATCCGCGCGCGCTGGCAGCAGCTCCGCCGCCAGCGCCGCCAGCGCGCTGAACCCCGGTGCCGGCAGGCCTTTCCGCAGCGCCCAGTGGCGCAGCGCATTGGCGCGGCGCGGTGCGCCGAGCGCCGCCAGGCGCGCGGCGTCGAGACTCCAACCCAGGCGCTCGGCGCGTTCGTCCAGGGCGCACAAATCGATGTCGGCCAAGTCGCTGGCGAGACTGTCGGCGTCGCCACAGAGGGCGGCGCTGCGCGCCAGCCGCGCGCGGTAAGCGGGCCAGCGCGCGGCCACCGCCGGCAACACGCAGTGGCGCAGATGGTTGCGATCCATGTCCAGGCACTGGTTGCTGTCATCCTCGACCCAGCGCAAGCCGGCGCGGCTGGCGTACTCATGGAGCGCGGAGCGGGTGACATCGAGCAATGGCCGCAACAGGCGACCATTGCTGAGGGCGCGGGTGCGGGGGATACCCGCCAACCCGCGCGGGCCGGCACCGCGCAACAGCCGAAACAGGATGGTTTCGGCCTGGTCGTCGGCGTGATGGGCGAGCAGCAGCAGGTCGTCCACGCCCACATAGCGATCAAAGGCGGCATAGCGGGCGGCGCGGGCGGCGGCTTCGAGACCATCCGCGCGCGGCCCGACCTGCACCGTCTCTTCGATATAGGCGACGCCAAGCTCGGCGCAGGTCTGGCGGCAGTGGCCGGCCCAGGTCGCGGCCTGGGGGGAGAGCTGATGGTTGATATGCAGCGCGGTGAGGGCCGCGGGCCCGAGCAGCGCGACCAGGGCGTGCAACAGGACGTGGGAATCAAGGCCGCCGCTGTAGCCCACATAGAGACGACGGGCTTGCGCCAGGTCGGCGCGGTAGCGGGACAGGCTGTCCGCGGTGAATAGCAGATCCGCACCGAAATTGCTGCCTGCGCTGAGCTCGCGATCAGGCGGCGCCATGGCGTCAGCCGTTACCGTAGGCCATCAGGCGGGCGAAGCGCTTGTCGAGCAGCTCGGCGATGGGCGCGCGCCGCAGGCGGTCGAGCTGCTCGACGAGGCGATTCTTGAGTGATTGCGCCATGGCGTCCGGATCGCGGTGGGCGCCGCCGAAGGGCTCGGGAATGGTTTCGTCGGCGATGCCCAGATCCATCAACACCGCCGACGTGACCCCCATGGCCTCCGCGGCCTGCGGCGCCTTCTCGGCGGTTTTCCAGATGATATTGGCGCAGCCCTCGGGCGAAATCACGAAGTAGGTCGAGTATTGCAACATGTTGAGCCAGTCGCCGACGCCGATGGCGATGGCGCCGCCCGAGCTGCCCTCGCCGATCACGGTGCAGATGATGGGTGTGCGCAGGCGCGACATCACCGCCAGATTGCGGGCGATGGCCTCGCTGATGCCGCGCTCCTCGGAATCGATGCCGGGATAGGCACCCGGGGTGTCGATCAGCGTCAGTACCGGCAATTTGAAGCGCTCGGCCAGCTCCATGACGCGCAGCGCCTTGCGGTAGCCTTCCGGCTTGGGCATGCCGAAATTGCGCTGCACCTTTTCGGCGACGCCGCGGCCCTTCTCCTCGCCGATCACCGCCACCGGCACGCCGTCGAGGCGGGCGACGCCGGCGATGATGGCGGGATCGTCGCCAAAATGGCGGTCGCCGTGCAGTTCGTCAAAATCGGTGAATACGCGCCGGATATAGTCGCTGGCGTAGGGCCGCAGCGGATGGCGGGCGACCTTGACGATCTGCCAGGAGCTCAGGCTGGCGTAGATGGATTCGGTGAGTTTGCGGGATTTGTCCCGTAGCCGGGTTATCTCATCGGCAATATTTATCTGGTTGTCGTTGCCAACCAGTTGCAACTCCTGGATTTTGGCTTCCAGCTCGGCAATGGGCTGTTCAAAGTCGAGGTAGTCGAGATTCATCGTGATCCAGATCCAGAGGATTTTGGCGGGTAATGGCGAGGCGAGGAGCGCGCTAGGAAAATTGCGGTGGCCACTGCTCGGGGGTCGCTCGGCGGGAGTTGCGCGGCGGCCAAAGCTCGGGGGCCGCGTGCTCAGCGGTATTGTAACTGCAAACTCTGCTCGCCAAAGCGGTCGCGCAGCAGCACCAGCAGCTCGTCCTCGGGCCGGATCGCCCAGTCGTCGCCAAGGGTCAGTTCGCCCGCAACCCCGGCACTGCGGTAGCGGATGCGCAGCGGGCAGGAGCCCTGGCGATAGGGCGCCAGAATCGCCGCCAGCGCGTCCACATCATTGGTTTTGACGACTTCGGCGCACAGTTCGATGACGAGCCCGGACAGGTGCTGCGCGCGGGCTTCGGCGATGGTCTTGATGGTGTCGGCGCGCATTTTAAGGCCGCCGGTGTATTCGTCCTCGGTGACCACGCCAGAGATCACCAGCAGCGCGTCCTTGGCAATCTTGTCCCGGTGCTCGCGGTATTGGTCGGCGAACACGGCGACTTCGAGCCGGCCGCTGCGGTCGTCGAGCACGATGAACACCATGGTCTCGCCGCGCTTGGTCTTCATGCTGCGCACATCCACCACCAGCCCGGCGACCAGTTGCGGCGCGCGCGCGGGCTTCAGCAGGTGGATGCGCTGGGGCACGAAGTGAGTTAGCTCGGCGGCGTATTCATCGACGGGATGGCCGGTGAGATACAGCCCGAGCGTATCCTTTTCGCCCTGCAGGCGCTCTTTGACCGTGGGTCTGCGGACATTGCGAAAACTCTGGTAGCCAATCTCGGGTGCACTCGCCGCCACCGTCGCGCCGAACAGGTCGCCCATGCCGATGTCAGTGTTGCGGCTGTGCTGCTCGGCGAGCTTGATTGCCTCCTCCATCGCCGCCAGCATCACCGCGCGGGCGTGGCCGGGCTCGCCCGCGGGGCCGATGCGGTCGAGTGCGCCGGCGCGGATCAGCGCTTCCAGCGCCCGCTTGTTGAGCTTGCGGCCGTCGATACGGGCGCAGAAATCGAACAGATCCCGGAACTCACCACCCGCCGCGCGCGCCGCACTGATACTGGCGACCGGGCCTTCGCCCAGCCCCTTGATGGCGCCCAGGCCGTAGATGATGGCGCCGTCAGTCGCCACCGAAAACTGGAACTGGCCGCGATTGACGTCGGGCGGCGTGATCACCAGCTTCATCGCCCGGCACTCTTCGATCAGCGTGACCACCTTGTCGGTGTTCTGCATGTCGGCCGACAGCACCGCCGCCATGAACGCGGCCGGGTAGTGGGCCTTCAGCCAGGCGGTTTGATAGGCGAGCAGCGCATAGGCCACGGAGTGGGATTTGTTGAAGCCGTAGCCGGCGAATTTTTCCATCAGGTCGAAGATATTTTCGGCGAGTGCGGCGTCGATACCGTTGCGCCCGGCGCCCTCGACAAAACCCTGGCGCTGGGCGGCCATCTCCTCGGCCTTCTTCTTGCCCATGGCGCGGCGCAGCAGATCGGCCTCGCCCAGACTGTAGCCACCCAGCACCTGGGCGATCTGCATCACCTGCTCCTGGTACAGGATGATGCCGTAAGTGGGCTCCAGCACCGGCTTCAACGCTTGGTGCTGGTATTTCGGATGGGGGTAGGCGACCGGCTGCAAGCCCTTCTTGCGGTTGATGAAGTTGTCCACCATGCCGGATTGCAGCGGGCCGGGGCGGAACAGCGCCACCAATGCGACGATGTCGTCGAAGCGATCGGGCGCGAGGCGCTTGATCAGATCCTTCATGCCGCGGGATTCGAGCTGGAACACTGCCGTGGTCTCGCCGCGCTGCAACAGCGCGTAGGTGGCGGGGTCGTCGAGTGCAATCGCCAGAATCTCGAGTGCCGGCTCACCGGCCTGGGCGCGCAGCACATTGGTGCTCTTGACCGCCCAGTCGATGATGGTCAGCGTGCGCAGGCCGAGGAAGTCGAACTTGACCAGCCCGGCGAGTTCGACGTCGTCCTTGTCGAACTGGGTGACCAGGCCGCCGCCCTCGTCATCGCAATACAGCGGCGCGAAATCGGTCAGCGTGGTCGGCGCAATGACGACGCCGCCGGCGTGTTTGCCGACGTTGCGGGTGATGCCCTCCAGCTGCACCGCCATGTCCCAGATTTCCTGGGCCTCCTCGCTGCCGGCGAGAAAATCCCGCAGCGCTTCCTCCTGTTCGCGGGCGCGCTCCAGCGTCATGCCGATTTCGTGCGGAATCAGCTTCGACAATTTGTCGGCGAGGCCGTAGGGCTTGCCCTGCACGCGCGCCACATCGCGCACCACCGCGCGCGCGGCCATGGTGCCGAAGGTGATGATCTGCGCGACCGCGTCGCGGCCATAGCGGTCGCTGACATAGGCGATGACGCGATCGCGGTGGTCCATGCAGAAGTCGATGTCGAAATCGGGCATGGACACCCGCTGCGGGTTCAGAAACCGCTCGAACAGCAGATCGTAGACGATGGGATCGACATCGGTGATCTCGAGCGCATACGCAACCAGCGAACCGGCCCCGGAGCCGCGCCCCGGCCCCACCGGAATATCCTGCTGCTTGGCCCAGCGGATGAAGTCCATGACGATGAGAAAATAACCCGCGAAACCCATCTGGACGATGACGTCGAGCTCGAAGTCGAGGCGCTCGCGGTAAACCTGCCGCCGCGCAGACGCCTCTTCCGTCGCCATCTTCGCGAAGCGGCGGTCGAGGCCGGCGACTGACACCGCGCGGAAGAATTCCGCCACCGTGGTGCCCGCCGGCAGCGGGAACTCCGGCAATTTCGCCTGGCCGAGGCTGAGTTCGAGGTTGCAGCGGCACGCGATCTCGACCGAGTTGGCCAGGGCCTCGGGCAGGTCGGCAAACAGTGCCGCCATGTCGTCCGCCGACCGCAGATACTGCTGATCGCTGTAGCGCCGCGCGCGGCGGGGGTCGTCGAGCGTGCGGCCCTCGTGGATGCACACCCGGGCCTCGTGGGCCTCGAACTGGTCGGCGCGCAAAAAGCGCACGTCGTTGGTGGCGACCACCGGGCAGTTGGTGGCCAGCGCCAGCCCGACCGCGGCGTGCAGATGATCCTCGTCGCCCGGTCGCCCGGTGCGCTGCACCTCCAGGTAAAAGGCATCGGGAAAATCGGCGAGCCAGCCGGCCAGCAGGCCGCGGGCGATGTCCTGGCGACCACTGAGCAGCGCCTGCCCGATATCGCCCTGGCTCCCGCCGGAGAGCGCGATCAGGCCACCGGCAAATTCGCCGACCCAGGCGCGGCGCACGCAGGGGCGGCCCTGAATCTGGCCCTCCTGGTACGCCCGCGAGATCAGCTTGATGAGGTTGCGATAGCCGGTCTGGTCGCGCACCAGCAGCGTGAGTGGGGCGGGATTGGTATCGGTGTCATCGGCGGCGACCAGCAGGTCGGCGCCGGCGATGGGCTTGATGCCGGCGCTGTGGCAGGCGCGGTAGAACTTGACCAGCGCGAACAGGTTGCAGACATCGGTCACCGCAACCGCGACCATGTCGAGCTCCGCGACGCGCTCGACCAGCGCGTCGAGCTGCACTAGGCCGTCCACCAGCGAGTATTCGCTGTGCACCCGCAGGTGGACGAAGGTCGGGGGGGCCGCGCTGGCGTGGAGACTGTCGTCGGTGGCGGTCATCGCGAGCTGCTCTGGATGAAGCTGATCCGGCGCACCGCGGAAGGGGCCGCGGTCATTCAGCGCCGGCGCGCGTCGATTTCACGCAATCTCATGTTTTCTTTGATCATTTCCAGGCCGGTCTGAGTCGCGGGCGGCAGTTCGACGGCGCTGGTGCCGAGCGGCTCGACCCGCTCACCCCAGCGCAACAGCACCGCGCCCCAGGTCAAACCGGCACCGAAGGCGGCCAGCAGAATGGTCATGCCCGGCTTCACCCGGCCCTGCTCCAGCGCGTCGCAGAGCGCGATCGGGATGCTGCTGGTGGAGGTATTGGCGTAGTTTTCGAGCGTCACCACCACCTTGCTCATGCCCACGTCAAGGCGCTTCATCAGCGCCTCGATGATGCGCGCGTTGGCCTGGTGGGGAATGACCAGATCCACGTCCGCCCAGGTCATGCCCGCCTTCGCCAGCACGTCCTGGGCAGCGCTGCTCATGCCCATGACCGCGTTCTTGAACACTTCCTTGCCGGCGAAATCGATGGTGATGTCCAGCGCGCGGTGCTGGGCGATGGCGCGCAGACCAAAATCCGGAATCGCAAGCAGCTCGCGGGTGTCGGGCACGCAGCCCAGCTTGCCATAGATCAAACCGACCGGCTTGGCGGACGCTTGCAGCACCACGGCGGCGGCGCCGTCGCCGAACAGGATCGCCGACTCGCGGCGAGTCCAGTTCATCAACGCGCTCAGGCGCTCGGCGCCGACCACCAGCGCGGTCTTGATGGAGCCCGCGCGGATCATGTCGGACACCATGTTGAAGGAGTAGAGAAATCCGGTGCAGGCCGCATTGAGGTCGAACGCCGCCGCATTCACTGCGCCGAGGCGGTTCAGCAGCATGGACGCCGTATTGGGCACCATCTCTTCCGCGGTGGTGGTCGCATAGGCGATGACGTCGATGTCTTTGGCGTCGATGCCCGCGGCGGCCAGCGCCCGCGATGCCGCGACATAGGCAAGCTCGGCGTTGATGACGTGGCTGATACGACGGCTCTTGATCCCGGTGCGGGTGAAGATCCACTCACTGGTGGTATCCATCACCGTCTCGATGTCCTCGTTGGTCAGGGTCGCCGGCGGCAGACACTTTCCCCAGCCGGTGATCTCGGCAAATAGCATGTGGCCTCATCCTGTGCGGGCGGCGGTCGAAGGGCGGGATTCTCCCGTAGATGATACGCAAGATCAATGCGCACCCGCCGCGGGCTGGGCGGGGTGCAAAAACAGCGGGCTCCGGGGCGGGCGACAGCCGCCCCTTTTTGGTCAAACTGCCGATCAGCCCGCCGAATAGCCGGCGTCGATGACCAGCTCCGCGCCGGTCATGTACTTGGACTCGTCGGACGCCAGAAACAGCACGCCGTTGGCGATGTCGGCCGGTTCGCCCAGTTCACCCAGCGGCGACATGGCTTCGAGGCTGGCACGCATCTTTTCCGAACCGCCGTATTTGCGGATGGTCGCCTCGACACCGGGCGTGCGGATGACGCCGGGATGCACGGAATTGATGCGGATCTTGTTCTTCAGGCGCGCAAATTCGACGGCCGCCGCCTTGGTGAGCAGGCGCACGCCACCCTTGGCGGCACAGTAGGCGGCGGACTTGTCCAGCCCGATGATGCCGGCGATCGACGAGATATTGATGATCGAGCCGCCGCCATTGGCCTCCATCGCCGCACTGCCGTATTTGACGCCGAGAAACACGCCGTCGAGCGCGATGCTGTTCTGCCACTGCCAATCCTTCAACGTGGTGTCGCGAATCGACTTGGCAATGATGACGGCGGCATTGTTGACCAGCACATCGAGCCGACCGTAAGTGGCGACGGTGTGGGCGACGACCGCCTGCCACTCCTCGTCGCTGGCGACATTGAGGTGCCGGTAGCTCGCCTCGCCGCCCGCCGCGCGGATCAACTCGACCGTCTCGTTGCCGCCCTTGTCCTCCCAATCGGTCACCATCACCCTGGCGCCCTCCTCGGCCAGGCGCTGGGCCGTGGCCCGGCCGAGACCGGATGCCGCGCCGGTTATCAGTGCCACTTTGCCCGCCACTCTGCCCGCCACTGTGCCCACTGCGCCGCCTACATTGGCCATGATTTTTCCCCTTATTGTTGAATGATGGAGTTGTCGAATGATGGAGTTGGCCGGTGGTCGGCACCGGTCACAGCGCCTGCAATTTGGCGTCCTGCAGGATCAGCCACTTGGCGCTGCCGGCGAAGTTGACCTGCACCTTGGCGCGCGGGCCGCTGCCCTCGAAACCCAGAATCACCCCCTCGCCAAAACTGCGGTGGGCGACCCGCTGGCCGAGGCCCAACCCGGTGTCGACACCGGCATCGCTGAACTTGAGGCCCGCGCGGCTGTTATAAGTGGTCGCGCTCGGGGCGGCGGGCTTGCGGTACGGGTTACCGCCAGAGCTGGCGTGGGCAGCATTGGCAAAAGCCGAATCGGCATAGCTGGTCGGCCGGCTGACCTGGGCTTTGGGGCGCACTTCGTCGAGCAGTTCGGCGGGAATGTCGCGCACGAAGCGCGACACTGCATTGAACCGCTCGGAGCCGTGCAGGCGCCGGGATTCGGCGAAGGTCAGGTAGAGTTTGGTCATGGCGCGGGTGATGCCGACGTAGCAGAGGCGGCGCTCCTCCTCCAGCCGGCCGGGCTCCTCGCTCGACATCTGGTGCGGAAACAGGTTTTCCTCCATGCCCACCATGAACACCAGCGGAAACTCCAGCCCCTTGGCGGCGTGCAGCGTCATCAGTTGTACGGCGTCCTGGTCGCCCTCGGCCTGGCGTTCGCCCGCATCGAGCGCCACCTGATCGAGAAATTGCGGCAGTGCCGGCTGCTCCGGGTCTTCCGGCGCGGACACGCGGCAGGCGGTGATCAGCTCGTCGAGGTTTTCCAGCCGCGCCTCGCCGCGCTCGCCCTTTTCGCGGGCGTGAAAATCGCGCAGGCCGCTGCGCGCCAGCACCA
>CBDDRG010000323.1:0-7206 GCA_965232975.1 uncultured bacterium | reverse complement strand
TGTTGCGGAGCAGTTGCCACAGACAGATCGCTGGAAGACGTTCCTGGACTACGTCGTGGCCAAAATTACTCGCCCGCTGCCGCCGTGGCTCCCGTCAGACCGGCTCACAGTGGCAGGGTAACTGCCGGATTTAGGATCAATAGAAGCCGGGCACGGCCAAGTCAGCCGGCACGGTGCCGGCCAGCGCCTGCAGAATGTTTTCCGCGGCGCGGCGCTCGATGGCCAGCCGCACGCTGCCCACGGCGGAGCCAATGTGGGCGCTGAACAAGGTGTTGGGGTGGACCAGCAGCGCCGGGTCTATGGTTTCGGGGCGGTCGGCCAGGGCCCAGTCCTCCATCGCGAACACATCGGCGGCGTAGCCGGCCAGACTGCCGCTGTGCAACGCGGCGAGCACCGCGCCCTCGTCGACGACGGAACCGCGACAGGGGTTGACCAGGAACGCGCCGGGCTTCAGTTTCGCCAACGCCGCCCGCCCGATGTAGTGCCTGGTTTCCGGGGACAGGTTCACGCCCACATCCTGCACGCGCATAGGCTGGCGCCGACGCCCGGCGCGGAGATCGATGCGGCGATCCTGTTCGCGAATTCGTCACCGCATGGTCTTATTTGCGCAATCCAGGTTTTGTAGCGTGTCTCACCACGCCAATTGCCGGCGTCCACCCAGTTCGATTGCGCAGCAGGTCGCGAGTCATCTTGGTCATCGCCGAATATCTGTTGGCAGCTTGTCTCGGCGTCCTGCTCCTCAGGAAAGCGTTTGCCCGACTCCGCCTATCGCGCGCCAAACACCCCTCCCTGAGCGGCCACGCCAGGCTGTCCCGCCGGCTGTCCCGGCTGATCCGCTTTTTTGACTACGGCGCCGAGCGCTACTTCGCCAGCGATCTCGCGCCACCGGCTATCGCCGCGCGACGCCAGGCCGGCATGGAGCGTCTGCGCCAGCATTTCGCCAGTGCAGCCCCGGCGACGCTCGCCTTCGCCCAGACGCTCGAGACCGGGATCTCCGACGTGCAGTTCACCAGCCAGCACCGGGTGCCCTTCCCCTACCGCAACCTGCTGCCCCGGGAGTTCAAATTCGGCAGCCTGGTCACGCAGTCGCGCGGCACCCAGCTGCTCGATCTGGATGGCAACTGGCGCTACGACCTCGCCGGGTCCTACGGCGTCAACGTGTTCGGCTACGATTTTTACAAGGAGTGCCTGCGCGAGGGTTACGCCCGGATCGCGGATCTCGGGCCCGTGCTCGGGCCCTATCACCCGGTGATCCGCGACAATGTGCTCGCGCTGCGGGACATCTCCGGCCTCGACGAAGTGTCGTTCCACATGTCGGGCACCGAGGCGGTGATGCAGGCCGTGCGCCTGGCGCGCTACCACACCGGCAAGACCCATCTGGTGCGCCTGTGCGGCGCCTATCACGGCTGGTGGGACGGCGTTCAGCCCGGCGTCGGCAATCAGCGTGAGGTCAACGATGTCTACACGCTTGCCGATCTCAGCCCGCATACGCTGCGCGTGCTCGACACCCGCAAGGATATCGCCTGCGTGCTGATCAACCCGCTGCAGGCGCTGCACCCCAATGCGGACGCCCCCGGCGACGCCGCGCTGGTGGCCAGCGACCGCAGGGCCGCGTTCGATCGGGTCGGCTATACCCAGTGGCTCGCGCGCATCCGGGAGATTTGCAGCCGGCGCGGCATCGTGTTGATTTTCGACGAAGTCTTTACCGGCTTCCGGCTGAGCCAGCGCGGCGCGCAGGGCTACTTCGCGATCCAGGCCGACATGGTCACCTATGGCAAAACCCTGGGCGGCGGCCTGCCGGTGGGCGCGCTGTGCGGGCGCGCCGCGCTGATGAAGCGCTTCAAGGACGCCGAACCCACCAACATTTCGTTCGCGCGCGGCACCTTCAACTCGCACCCCCAGGTCATGGCCTGTATGCAGGCGTTCCTGCAGCGCATCCGGCAGCCCGAGTACCAGGCCATCTACGCGCAGGCGGATGCGCTGTGGAACGCGCGCGTCACCGGCCTGAACCAGGCTTTGGCGGCGGCGGGGCTGCCGGTGCGGCTCGCCAACCTGCACAGCATTCTCACCGTCCTCTACACCGCGCCGTCGCGCTACAACTGGATACTGCAGTTCTACCTGCGCGCGGCGGGCCTGGAGCTGAGCTGGATCGGCAGCGGCCGCCTGATCATGAGCCTCAACTATACCGATGCGGACTTCGCGCAAGTCGCCAGCCGCTTCCAGCGCGCCGCGCAGCAGATGCACGACGACGGCTGGTGGTGGCGCGCGCCGCACCTGACCAACCGGTGGATCAAGCGCCAGATGGTGAAAGACATGCTGGCCCACCGGCTCGGCTGGCGGGCGGCAGGCCGGTCTCCGGCCCGAGACAGCACGCGCGAACACCCAGTAGAGGAGGCTCCCTGACATGGTCAATCGCAGCAATCCCGAACGCCCAGCCTTTCGCGACGAGCTCAATGCCGAGTTCAAGCGTTATCTGTTTGCCGAGGGTGCGCGCTTCCCGCGCGGCGAATGCCTGCGCATCGATTTTCACTGCCACGACCACCACAGCGACGTGCCCGACGAGCTGTGGGGGCGCATCCTCGGGCTGCCGGAAACCTGGCTGAAAACCGGCAAACTGGTGCAATGCCTGCGTGGCAACGGCAGCGACGTGCTGACCATCACCAATCACAACAATGCGCGCTCCTGCTGGAAGTTGCTGGACAAGGGCCAGGATGTGCTGGTGGGCGCGGAATTCACCTGCTTCTTCCCGGAGTACGAGCTGCATGTGCATGTGCTCACCTACGGCTTTACGCCGGCGCAGGAGACTGTCCTCAACCGCAAGCGCGCCGACATCTACGCCTTTCTGCGCTATGCGGCCGAGCAGGATATCCCCGTTGTCCTGCCCCACCCGCTGTATTTCTATGGCACCACGCCCGCCGTCGCGCCGGAGCTGTTCGAGAAACTGGCGCTGCTGTTCCAGCGCTTCGAAGTGCTCAACGGCCAGCGCGACGTCTGGCAAAGCGTGCTGACGCTGCACTGGGCGCAGGGCCTCGGCGAAGAAAAGCTGGATCACTACCGCCGCAAGCACGGGCTCGACCCCGCGGATTTCGGCGTGGCGCCGCACCAGCCCAAGTGCCTGACCGGCGGCTCCGACGACCACATGGGCCTGTTCGCCGGCCAGTGCGGTTCGTATCTGTGGGTGCCGCAACTGGCCGCGCGCAGGCAGCACCGGCCGCTGTCGGAACTCGCGCTCGAAGCCCTGCGGGCAGGCCAGGTGGCGCCCTTCGGCGAGGTCGGCGAAAACCAGAGACTCAGCATCGCGCTGCTCGACTACTTCGCCCAGATCTCGACGCGCATCGAAGATCCGGGCCTGCTGCGCATGCTGTTCCACCGCGGTGAAGTGGAGGACAAGCTCGCCTGCCTGGCCATCGCCAACGCTCTGCTGGAGATGAAGAAGAGCAAGAAAACCCAGAGGTTGATCGCCTTCGTGCACGACGCCCTGCATGGCAAGAAGCCGGACTGGCTGGTGCGCAGAAAGGTATCCAGCGACTATCGGTTCTGCATCGCGCACCTGACCAAAATTGCCGACGCCCGCCAGCAGGCGCCGGAGCAGTTCGCCGCCACCGCAGCGGCGTCCATGGCCGAGCTGTTCACCGGTCTCGCCGAATTGGTGATCGCGCGCCTGCGCACGTCCGCCCCCGTCCTGGCGGAGGTGCTGCCCGCTGAGTTGTCGACCGCCGCGCTGATCCGCAGATTCGAGATGCCGAGCCAGATCAGCGCATTGCTGTTCGGCCCCGGCGACAGCGACAAAAGGCTCAGCGGCCTGAACTTCAGCACCTTGCTGGACAACCTGAAGTTCCCGGCGCTGGTCGGCCTGGTGCTCGCCGGGGCACAGGTGGCCAGCACCCGCGTGCTGTACAAAAACCGCGAACTCCTCAATGACTTCGCCCGCCACAGCGGCCGCAGCCAGCACCCGCAGCGGGCGCTGTATCTGACCGATACGCTGCGCGACAAGAACGGTGTCTCCAGTTCCCTGTCGGCCAAGCTGGCCGAAGTTCAGCGCAGGGATCTGCCGATCGATTTCCTGATCTGTCACGCGGACGCGGACGCCGAGCCGCATCTGCATGTGGTCGCACCGCTCGCCGAGTTCAGCTTCCCGCAGTTTGGCGAACAGGTGTTCCGCGTCCCCGACGTGCTGGAGATCGCGCGCCTGTTCTATCAGGGCGGCTACGATCGCGTGGTGTGCTCCACCGAAGGTCCGATGGTGCTGGTCGCGCTGGTCCTGAAGTACATGTTCAAGGTGTCGGCGCACTTCTTCATGCACACCGACTGGCTGGACTTCGCCAAACAGACCACCGACCTCAACCCCCACGAGCGCGACCGCATCCGCCGTCTGCTCAGGGCGCTCTACCATCAATTCGACGGTGTGTTCGTGCTTAACTCCGACCATCGCGCTTGGCTGACCGGGCATGAGATGGGCCTGCCCGAGTGCGCGGTGCACCTGACCGCGCACCACACCGAGCCTGCCGCCCCCATCGTGGCGGTGCGTAAAGCCGAACTGATTCCGGGCGCCACCGCCGCCACCCCGGTGCTGTTCGTGGCCGGCCGCATCAGCCGGGAAAAGGGCGTCCTCGAACTGCCTGAAATCTACCGCAACGCGCGCGTCGCCATCCCCGACCTGAAACTGGTCATCGCCGGATCGGGGCCGGCCGAGACCGAGCTGCGCGCGGCGCTGCCGGAGGCGGTCTTCCTCGGCTGGGTCAGCCGCGAGCGCATGGCCGCGCTCTATGCCGGGCTCGACCTGTTCGTGTTCCCGTCCCGGTTCGACACCTTTGGCAACGTCATTCTGGAAGCCTTCGCGCAGGGCATGCCGGTACTGGCCTATAACTGCAAGGGGCCCAAAGACATCGTCCAGCACGGCCGCAACGGCTATCTGGTCAGCAGCAGCGAAGACATGTCGGCGCACATCGTGGCGCATTTCAACGCGCGCGAGCGGCACCCGGCGATGCGGCGCGAGGCGCTGCGGCGGGTTGCGGATTACCAGGCCGAACCCATCATGAGGCAGTTCCTCCACAACCTCGGACTGCCCGTCAGCGAGGCGGAACTGGAACCGCGCGCGGTCGCCTGAGCCATGGCCACGGCACTGCGCAATCTCAGCCGGCAGGAACGGCTCAATTTTCTGCTCACCAACCGCATTCCGCGCCGCGCGCTGACCCGGCTCATGGGCTGGTACAGCCGCATCGAGAGCCCCTGGCTGACCCGGCTGTCGATCGCGATCTGGCGCTGGTTCGCGCCCGACCTGGATTTGCGGGACGCGGAACAGCAGGAGTTCCCGAGCCTGCACGCCTGCTTTACGCGGCGCCTCAAGGCCGGCGCGCGTCCGCTGGACGCGCGCGCGCACATCGTCGCCAGCCCCTGCGATGCCATCGTCGGTGAATGCGGTGCTATCGCCGGCACCACGCTGTTCCAGGCCAAGGGCTTCCCCTATGAAATCGGCGACCTGATCCCCGACCCGGTGCTGCGGGAAACCTACCGCCACGGCTGCTATGTGACGCTGCGGCTGAAGTCGAGCATGTATCACCGGTTTCACGCGCCGGTGGCTTGCACCGTTGAGGAAGTCAGCTATATCTCCGGCGATACCTGGAATGTCAACCCGGTTGCGCTCCAGCGCATCGCCCGGCTCTATTGCCGCAATGAACGCGCAGTGGTGCCACTGAGCGACACTGCAACCACCGGCAGCCTGTGTCTGGTGCCAGTGGCCGCGATCCTGGTGGCCAGCCTGAAATTCCACTGCCTGCCGGCCGACCTGAACCTGCAGTACCAGGGCCCCAATCGCATCCGCTGCGCCGCGCGCTACCGGAAGGGCGAGGAGATGGGCTACTTCCAGCACGGCTCCACCATCCTGGTTTTTGCGACTGCGAACTACGCCCTCGCGGCGGGCATAGCCCCCGGCATGGCCATCCGCATGGGCGCTGCGCTATTGACCGACACCAACCACCCCGGAGCTACCCATGACCTTTCTTGAAGAGCTGCATCAGCAGCGGTGGGATGACCACCGCTTTTATCACCACAGCCGCATCAACCAATCCCTGCACCTGGTCAGCGCCCTGTGCTTCCTGGCCAGTTACGGGCTGCTGTTCGTCAACCCGGTGCTCGCCGTCATGGTGGGTTGGCTGCTGGCGATGGTGCTGCGCCAGATCGGCCACTTTTACTTCGAGCCCAAGACCTACGATGCAGTCAATCAGGCCAGCCATGCCTACAAGGAAAGCGTGAAAGTCGGCTACAACCTGCGCCGGAAGGTAGTACTGCTGAGCATCTGGGTGCTGGCGCCGGCGGTGCTGGTGGTTGAACCCGCGCTGTTCGGCTTCTTCACCGCCCAGGAAGTCATGCGCGGGCTGATCTACAACACCGCGATGCTGTGGCTGATCATCGGTATCGGCGCCGTGGTGTTCCGCACTGTGCATCTGTGTTTTATCAAGGGCGTCCAATCCGGCCTGGTGTGGTGCACCAAAATCCTCACCGACCCGTTCCACGACATCAAGATCTATCGCAAGGCACCCGCGCTGGCTTTCCAGGGTGCGCTGTACGACGACATGAGCGAGTGGTACGCCGAGCGCCCGCGGCAAGCGCCTTGATCGCCAAGGTTGGCGCGGCGGCCAATGTGCGACCGCTAGCGGACTTGACGGTTGACGCGGCCCGGCAGCCCGTCGGACGTGCGACCGGCGCACTGCCGAAAAGCCGAAGTTGATCGTGTTTTGCGCAAATTTTTGTTACGTAATCCCACTATTCGCCGCTAATAGACGAATGGCATTTTCATCCGGCAACGCACTGGCATTCCAGCGAACGAGCGCGACACCTGCGGCGGCCAATGCCTTTTCCTTCTTTGCGTCCACCTCGAGGCGCGAGCCTTTTCATGGGTTCTGTCGTCAAGTTCGACCGCTGTGCAACGTCGTAACCGCAAGGGGTTGAGCGTGGTCAACAGCTTCAGCGAAAAGTCGCGCCCTGCGCCACCCCGCACCATGCGTTTGCACCCGCGCGGCCCAGCATCCACTTCCAGCTCGGCAAGTTGCTTGAGGTTGGCTTCACTGTGGTAACCGGCATCGGCAGTGATCAGGCTGGTGTCGATGATGAGCGGGGCATCGATCAATGCCCCCGGAATCGACTTGACCACGGGGATGAGCAGTTCCTGTTCGCTGCCGGTGCCGTGCGCCTGGGCGTCAACGATGA
>CBDDRG010000322.1:0-3976 GCA_965232975.1 uncultured bacterium | reverse complement strand
CCAGCACTGCATGACCGCTGGCGAGCGCCTTCTTGATCAGCACGCCCCGGTGGTGGCGTTGGCAGTGGTCGACAACCGCCACGTCATCGCGCTGGTGCAGATTCCAGGTCACCATCACCAGATCGGATAGATCCGCCGCCAGCAGGCCCCCGGCGACGGTCTTGGTGGACATACCGAACGCACGCAGCTTGCCCTGGCGCTTGAGATCGGCGAGGGCGTCGAGGGTGCCGAAGTCGCGAATGATGACCTCGTCGTTGCCATCGGAGTGCACCAGCGCCAGGTCGATGACGTCGGTGCGCAACCGGCTGAGACTGCGCTCGATGCTGTCGCGGGCATGCTCGGGGGTGAAATCGAACCGCGACTCGCCATCGATGAACTCCTCGCCGACCTTGGTGCAGATCAGCCACTCGCGGTGCTGGCCGGCGAGCAACTGGCCGAGGCGCGCTTCACTGCTGCCGTAGGCGGGCGCGGTGTCGATCAAATTGATGCCGAGGTCCTTGGCGAGGCTGAGCAAATGCGCCGCCTCCCGATCGTCGGGCAAGCGAAAATCCCGCGGGTATTTGACGCCCTGATTGCGCCCCAGCTTGACGGTGCCGAGCCCGAGCACGCTGACGTCGAGACCGGTGGCGCCGAGCGGTCTTCGCGCGAGTTGCCGAGCAAGCGGTGTAGGCGATGGCATCGGTCAGCTTCCGAACGCCGTCTGCCAGGGCGTGGGCGCCAGCGGCGGCCGAGGCAGCGGCAGCGCGGGTGCCGCCCGGCGCGAGGGTGCGATGTTTTTGGCGGCGAGCAGCGCCAGCACCGTGGCGGCGAGATTGGGCGCGAGCGTCAATTTGGTCGGCCAGGCGGCGATGACGTTGGCGCGGCTGTCGATCCAGCTGGCAAAGGCCCGGTCGGGGCGGGCCAGGTTGCGTTGGCGCGGCTCCGCGCGGTCGATGGGCAGCGCCGCCCAGCGCGCGCCGGTCAGTTCGACCCAGGGCAGCAACAGGGCGAGCTCCCGCTGCGCGTTCGCGATCACCTCGGCGGCGGATTGGCCGGCGCCGTGTTCGGCGAGGCTGCCGCCCAGATACCACACCTGTTCGCCGTCGCCGCAGGGATGGCTCGAAATGGTCAGCCGGGGCGTGGGGTCGAGGCCCAGGCAATGGCCGTAAAACCGGTGTGGATAGCTATGCTTGACCATGACCTGGTGCAGCGGCCGGCGCTGCATCTGCGGTGTTTGCGCGCCCAGCTCCGCGAGCAGGGCGCCATTGCCCCGACCGGCGGCGAGCACAAAAGCATGAGCGTGGATGGTGAGCGCACGATGATCAACCCGGATTTCCAGCGCGGCGCGCTCGCCGCTGTGGTGCCAGCAGGCGTGCGCCCAATCGATCAGATAAAGCCCGTCCGGCTGGTTGGCGGCCAGCGTTGCCACGACGCTCGGCACATCCAGAACCATGTCCACCAATTGGTAGAGTTGGCCCTTGAAACCCGGGTGCTGGAACGGCGCCGGGCGCGCGGCCTTGGCAGTGGCATTGACACGACCGCGCACGCTTTTGCTGGCGAAAAAAGTGGTTAACCGGGAGGCGGCGCCGCCACTGGACCACAGATAAAAGTGATCGCTGAGGAGTTTGGCGCCACGCAGATCGACGTCGCCGTCGCCGCGCAGGCAGGCGCGCCAGTGCTCGGGCATGGCCGCGATGGCCTCGGACGCGCCGGTGAGCGCGCCGGCGAGCGCGTACTTCAGGCCGCCGTGGATCATGCCCTGACTGGCGCTGGTCTGGTCGGCGCCCAGCGCTTTGTGTTCCAGCAGCAGCGCGCTGTACCCGGCCCGGCGCAGGCGGTTGAGCAACCACAGGCCAGCGATGCCGCCGCCAATGATGGCGATATCGACCGGGATAGCTGCGGGGCCGCTGATGGCCATGGTCCCCCTTGGACAAAGAGGCTCGCAGTATAACGGGCGGCGCCGGCGGTGGCGCCCGCGAAGTCTTTGCGCGAAGTCTTTGCGGGTAGGGATGGGCGCCGCTATCCTGTCGGCCCGAGGGGACACCATGCTGGCGCGTTTTTTTTACACCCTGTTGTTGTATCTGTCGGTGCCCTTGATTCTGCTGCGTCTGCGCTGGCGGGCGCGCCAGGCGCCCGCCTATGCGGAGCGCTGGCGCGAGCGCTTCGGCTGGGTGCCCGCGCTGCCGGCGGGGCGCCCGGTGATCTGGGTGCATGCGGTGTCGGTCGGCGAAACCCTGGCCGCGGTGCCGCTGATCCGCGCTTTGCAGCAGCGCTATCCAGAGACTCAACTGGTGGTTACCACCACGACGCCGACGGGCTCGGCGCGGGTGCGGGCGGTGTTCGGCAATGACCTCTACCACGTCTACGCGCCCTATGATCTGCCCGCCGTGTTGAACCGCTTCTGCGCCCGCGTGCGCCCCTCACTCGCGATCGTCATGGAGACCGAACTCTGGCCCAATATGATCCAGGCGTGCCGGCGGCGCGGGGTGCCGGTGGTGCTCGCCAATGCGCGGCTGTCGGCGACATCCGCCGCCGGCTATCGCCGCATTGCCTGGCTGGCGCGGCCGATGCTCCGCAGTCTGGCGGCGGTGGCGGCGCAAAGCGCGGCGGACGGTGCGCGCCTGGTTGAGCTGGGTTTGCCCGGCGAGCGCATGCGAGTCACCGGCAACATCAAGTTTGATCTGGATCTGGACGCGCGCGTGGTGCAGAAATCGACGCGGCTTGCCGGTGAATGGCGCGGCGCCGCGCGGCGCCCCGTATGGCTGGCGGCAAGCACCCATCGCGGTGAGGATGAACTGATTCTGACGGCTTTGGCGCAGGTGCGCGCGCGGGTGCCCAATGTGCTGCTGGTGCTGGTGCCGCGTCACCCCGAGCGGTTTGGCGCTGTCGCCGCGCTGTGTCGCAATGCCGGGTTCAGCCTTGCTCGCCGCAGTGAAGGTGTGCAGCCCGATGCGGAGTGCGCCGTGCTGCTGGGTGACACCATGGGCGAGTTGCTGGCCTTTTACGGTGCCTGCGATATCGCTTTCGTCGGTGGTAGCCTAGTGCCGATGGGCGGCCACAATCTGATCGAACCGGCGGCCTGGGGCGTACCTGTGCTCGCCGGCCCGCATGTGCAGAATTTTACCGAGGTGGCGGGGTTGTTACAGGAAGCGGGGGGGCTGGCGGTCTGCGCGGATGCCAACGCGCTTGCCGCCACCGTCATCCACCTGCTGGAAGCGCCGCTCGAACGCCAGCGCATGGCCGCCGCTGCCCAGGCAGTAGCGGCGGCCAACCGCGGTGCGCTGGCGCTACTGATGACGCTCATTGAACTGCTTTGGTCACCTTCAGGGTCGGATCGAGAGAGGCGTTGAGCTGGTTGACATCCTCGGGGCTGAGTTGCCCGGAGACGCCCTTCAAGCTGAGCAGGCTGGTCAGGTAATCGTAGCGGGCATTGGCATAGCCACGCTCGGCTTGGTACAGATTGCGCTGGGCGACCAGGACATCGACGATATTGCGCGTACCAACATCGTAACCGGCCTGGGTCGCCTCCAGCGCGCTCTTCGCAGAGATGATCGCCTGCTGACGGGCACTCACGCGCGCGGCGTTGGTAACGACCCGCTCGTACTGGGAGCGAGCCTCCTGGGTGGTGGTGCGCTGGGCGAGCAGATAGTTCTCCTGGGTCTGCACATACTGCTGGAAGGCCTGGCGACGCTGGGCGCTGACCAGCCCACCGGTAAAGATCGGCGCGTTCAACCGGACCGCAAAGGTGGTTGGGCTCTCGTCGGCGAAGAAGGGCTCGTTGCCGGCGCCGTCCCGCGCGAAGACGCCATCGGAGTGGTTGATAGTGTGGGACAGGCTGGCCGACACCTTGGGCAGATGTTCGGCTTTTCTTGCGGCGGCATTTTTCTCCGCGGCGGCCATGCCTTCCCGGGCCGCGGTCAGCGAAAAATTGTGGGCCTGGGCAAAGGCGACCCAGGCTTCGCGGTCGAGGGGTTCCGGCTTTTTGACCGGGAAGTTG
>CBDDRG010000321.1:0-10048 GCA_965232975.1 uncultured bacterium | reverse complement strand
GATGAACTGCGGGCGCAGATTCAGCCCATCCACGACATCGTGCGCGCGCTTGGTCTGCCACTGTTGAGTGTCGAGGGTGTGGAGGCCGACGACGTTATCGGCACGCTGGCGCAGCAGGCCGCCGCCGACCAGCGCCCGGTGGTGATTTCCACCGGCGACAAGGACATGGCGCAGCTCGTCGATGGCCACATCACGCTGGTCAACACCATGACCGGCACCGTGCTCGACGCCGCCGGGGTACAGCAGAAATTCGGCGTGCCGCCGGCGTTGATCATCGATTATCTGGCGCTGGTGGGCGACAAGTCGGACAACATTCCCGGCGTTCCCGGCGTCGGCGAGAAATCGGCGCAGGCGATACTTCAGGGTATTGGCGACATGGATGCGGTCTACGCGAACCTGGAACAGGTGCGCGCGCTGGAATTTCGCGGCGCCGGCAAGATACCGGAGCGACTGCTGGAAAATCGCCAGCAGGCCTATCTGTCGCGCCAGCTGGCGACCATCAAATGCGACGTGTCGCTGGATCTCTCCGCGGCGGATTTGTGCAACGGTGAGCCCGACCGCGAACGCCTGCGCGAGCTGTTTGTCGGTCTGGAATTCAAGGCCTGGAGCGACGAGCTGGCTGCTTTTGCCGCGCCTGCGGCAGTGGCAGAACCGGAGGGTTGTGAGCGCGACTATCAAATCATTCTGACCGAAGCGGCGCTCGACGCCTGGATCGAGCGCCTGCGCGCGGCGCCGCTGTTTGCGTTCGACACCGAGACCACCAGCCTCAACTACATGCAGGCCGAGATCGTCGGCGTGTCCTTTGCGGTGAATCCGCACGAGGCGGCCTATGTGCCCTGTGGCCACGACTACCTGGGTGCGCCGGAACAGCTAGACCGCGCCTTGGTGCTCGGCAAATTGCAGCCGCTGCTGGAAGACCCGCGGCGGCCCAAGCTCGGCCAGAACCTGAAATACGACATGAGCGTGCTGGCGCGCCACGGCATCGCGATGGCGGGGATCGCCTTCGACACCATGCTCGAATCCTATCTGCTCGACGCCGGCGGCTCGCGCCACGATATGGACAGTCTGGCCCTGAAGCATTTGGGCGAGACCACCATTCGCTTCAAAGATATCGCCGGTAAAGGTGCCAACCAGTTAACGTTCAACCAGATTGCGCTGGCGCAGGCGGGCCCCTACGCCGCCGAAGACGCGGATGTCACGCTGCGGCTGCACCAAGTGCTCTGGCCGCAGCTGGTGGCGGAGGGCCGGCTGCGCGAGGTGTTCGACACGCTGGAGATGCCCCTGCTGCCGGTGCTGTCGCGGATCGAGCGCAACGGCGCGCTGGTGGACGGCGAGCTCCTCGCAGCCCAAAGCCGCGAGCTGGGCGTGCGCATCGCCGCGCTGGAATTGGAAGCCCACGCCCTCGCCGGTCAGCCCTTCAATCTGGCGTCGCCGAAGCAGCTCGGCGAACTGCTGTTCGGCAAGCTGGGTTTGCCGGTCATCAAAAAGACGCCGACCGGATCGCCGTCCACCGCGGAGGAGGTGTTGCAGGAATTGGCGCTCGACTACCCGTTGCCCCGGGTGCTGCTCGAACACCGCAGCCTGAGCAAGCTGAAATCCACCTACACCGACAAGCTGCCGACCATGATCGACGCCACTACCGGGCGCATTCACACCTCCTACCATCAGGCGGTGGCGGCGACCGGGCGGTTGTCGTCCTCCGACCCCAATTTGCAGAACATTCCGATTCGCACCGAGGAGGGGCGGCGCATCCGCAAGGCCTTTATCGCGCCGCTGGGACATCGTCTGGTCGCAGCGGACTACTCGCAGATCGAACTGCGCATCATGGCGCACCTGTCGGCCGATCGCGGCTTGCTGGATGCCTTCGGCAAGGGTCTGGATGTGCACCGGGCAACAGCTGCCGAGGTGTTCGGTGTCGCCCTGGCCGCGGTGACGCCGGAACAGCGGCGCAACGCCAAAGCGATCAATTTTGGGCTTATCTACGGCATGTCCGCTTTCGGTCTGGCGCGCCAGCTCAACCTTGGCCGCCACCAGGCGCAGCAATACATCGATCTGTACTTTCAGCGCTATCCGGGGGTAAAGCGCTATATGGATCAGATTCGCGCCACCGCAGCCGAGCGGGGCTACGTCGAGACGTTGTTCGGTCGCCGCCTCTATGTGCCCGGCATCAGGGCCGGCAACGCGGCTCAGCGCCAGGGCGCCGAGCGTGCAGCAATCAATGCGCCGATGCAGGGCACCGCCGCCGATATCATCAAGAAGGCCATGATCGCCGTCGATGCCTGGCTGGCGGACGCGCGGTTAAAAGCGCGGATGATTCTGCAGGTACACGATGAATTGGTGCTGGAAGTGCCGGCGGCCGAGTTGGATCAGGTCACCGAGGGTCTGCCTGCGCGAATGACGGCTGCGGCCGCGCTGGATGTGCCCTTGGTGGTTGACGTGGGCGTTGGGGATAACTGGGAAGAGGCCCATTGATGGGCTAAAACTGCCCGCGTAGTCCAAGGTGGAAAAAAAGACGAAATTTTTTTGATTGTTGCTGAACTTTTCGCCCAGAGCCCAGTCTTATCCCGTGCAAGTATTCTCCTTCTTGCATTGAGCGCGACCGGGTACTCCTCCCCCTCTAGGTATACAGGCCCGGTCGAATCCCTTACCGACGCTCCCCCGGCGTCGGTTTTTTTTTTGCCCTCGATTTCCGGATGGCGTGTGTACATCAGACCTCGGCCACGGCGGGGGCGGTAAGCCAATGCCGCAGCCGGCCTTCAAGTTGCTCCAGCCCGATACGGCCTGGGGTCGAAAAAATCTGTACCTCGGCGTGAAAACCCTCAACCGCCGCGGCCGCGGTTTGCAGATCAAAGCCAGCCTCGGCGAGTTCACGGCGCACCTTCACCAACGCATAGTGGGCGGCGTTCTTGCCCAGCTTATCGGCTTTGGTGAGCAGGATGTGAACGGGCAGCGCGCTGGCGGCGGCCCAGTGCAGCATCTCCCAGTCGTAGTCCCGCAGCGGATGGCGGATGTCCATCAGCAGGATCAGCCCCCGCAAGGATTGCCGACCGCGGAGATATTCGGCCAGACGGAGATCCCATTGCGCCTTCACAGTCTTCGGAACCTTGGCGTAGCCGTAGCCTGGCAAATCCACCAGCCGTTGTTCCGGCGCCAGTTGAAAAAAGTTGATCAGCCGCGTTTGTCCGGGCGTTTTGCTGGTGCGCGCGAGTTGTCCGTTGCGCGTCAGCGCGTTGATGGCGCTCGACTTGCCCGCATTGGAGCGACCGGCGAAGGCCACCTCAGCACCTGTATCGACCGGACACTGTTCGAGGCTGGCAGCGCTCATCAGGAAGCGCGCCTGATTAAAATTGATGCTGTTGGTCATGGTCGCGCAGTATACCCGCCGGCGAGCACTCTACCTCGCCCGTCGGCGCCGCCGTAAATAGCCTCGATAAGCTAAGATGGCGCCCGTCGATCCGCGGGATGGTAGCCCATGAGTGTGCAGCATCTTCTTCCGGCGATCATCGGTGGCAGCGGTTTGCTGACCCTCGCCGGTTTTGAACCCACCGAACAATATGATATCGATACGCGGTGGGGCAGACCCTCCTGCCCGGTGACGCGCGGGCGCTTGGCGGGCGTGGACGTTTTGTTTCTGCCACGCCATGGCGAACACCATCGGATTCCCCCCCACCAGGTGAACTATCGGGCCAATATTGCCGCGCTGGTGGAATTGGACGCCAGCCATGTGTTTGCCTTCAATGCCGTCGGCGGGATCGATCCCGCGTTGGCGCCGGGGTCGCTGGTGGTGCCAGATGATCTGATTGATTACACCTGGGGCAGAGAGCACACCTATTCCGATTCCGCCATGGCGCCATTGCATCATGTTGATTTTACACAGCCGTACGACGAAGCCATCCGTCAGATATTAATCACCGCCGCGACATCGACCGGGACGCCGATCCACGTCGGCGCGGTGTACGCCGCAACTCAGGGACCCCGACTCGAAAGCGCCGCTGAAATTCGCCGCTTGATGCGCGATGGCTGCGGCGTGGTGGGCATGACAGGAATGCCGGAGGCGGGACTCGCGCGCGAAAAGAACCTGCCCTATGCCTGCCTGGCGCTGGTGGTGAATCCGGCCGCTGGCACCAGCGCGCGGGAAATCACGATGGCGGATATTGAGCAGGTAATGGCCGCCGGGGTGCCACTCGCCAGCCGCGTGCTCAGGGTCGCCTGTGCGCTGACCGTCGCACTCGACGCTTGATTTGCCGGTGACCGCGATCTCCCCCGAAACCGGGCTGGCGGGGCTCGCGCTCAGCGCGTTTTTATCTGCAACGCTTCTGCCAGGGGGCTCGGAAGTCATTCTGTTGTGGCTCGCCAGGCAGGGAGAAATTGATACCAACCTATTGATTTTAGTGGCGACGGCTGCCAACACCCTGGGGGGATTTTCGACCTATCTGGTGGGGGTTGGCGCGCAGTTAGGCATTGTCCGGCGCTGGTCGCTCAAGCCGCCGTCGCCCCGCGCGATGATCTGGATCCGACGCTGGAGTTTCTCTGCATTGTTGCTGTCGTGGCTGCCGGTGATCGGTGACGGCCTGTGTCTGGCGGCGGGCTGGCTGCGCTTGCCCTGGTTAGCCACTTTGACAGCCATTTTATTGGGCAAAGCGGCGCGGTATGCAGCAGTCGTGTATGTGGCGGGCTTGCTATGAATCTTCGCAATAGGTGAGCTGTTAATCTACCTGGGCAGGTCGGTCGGGCGATAACAGGATATAAATACCCACTTTCATCTCTTGAAGAGCATCTCCGTCATGCCATGTCCACGACTCTCGGTACGCCGCCTCAACAACGGATTATCGGCTCTGTCAATTACTTATCTGGTATTAGTCATCGTCGTGGCGGGAGGTTTGGGCTATCTCTACCAGGCCTATACCTATGGCAGTGAGTACACCGCGGCGGGGGTCTACGTTTATCCCGAGGGCGGCACGGTTTCGGCACCGCAGTGTGCAGGCCGTCCCGGCGCCGTGGCAGACCATCTGCCGCAGACGACGGCTACCGGTATCCGCTTTACCGCGACGACGCCGAGTAATTATCAGCCGAATCGCCCCCACCCACTGCTGGTGGTATGGGCGCCTTCCGGCATCAACGAAAAACTGTCGGAAAAATTCACCGGCCTCACTCACGAAGCGACTACGCGCGGATTCGTCGTCGCTCATGCCCAAAGTGTTCCGCTGGGCCTCAAGGTGCTGCTCGAATTGAGCGCCATTCCTACACATGTCATGACAACCTGGTGTATCGATAGCGGCAGGGTGTTCTACACCGGTCATTCCGATGGCGGCACGGTGTCGAACGCCCTCGCCGTCATGCCCGGCCGGGCGATCAATCCAACCGCGATTGCCCCCAGTGCGATGGGAATGCAGGGCGCGGACATGGCACAGTATCAGTGTCCGCGACCCCTGCCGGTTATGTTGATGCACAATCAGGGAGATGGTCATTTTCCCGACTACGGTGTCGGCGTCGCCCAGTGGTGGGCCAAGTGCAACCAGTGTAGTGGCGAAAACAAGGCTTCCGTTCATCCCGGCTGCGCTGAGTACCGCGGGTGCGCGGCGGGGGCGAGGACGCTGTTTTGCCGCGCCGAGGGCAATCACGCCTATTGGCCGGGACATGAACACCGGGTGATTGCTTTTTTTGCCGAGGCGGGCAGCGACGGCACGGCGTCGCCCTAGGAGCCTGTCGGACAGCGACGCCCGGGATTAGCTCCGGGCTTGCTTTTTAGCCAACAAGAATTGGCTGTGGGGGACATGGATAAGTTCCGCGATATGGCGAATCAAGCCCTCTTCATATTTGTCCAGTGCGCCATCGGCAAAGGCCACCAGCCACAATTGGCGCATGAGTTGGTATTTTTTTTCCGCCGAGAAATGGACATTGATCAAGGCGGTGAACTGGTAGAGGGATGTCGCCGCTTCGACTTCGGTTCGCGCCAGAACCAGTAGATCCTCGATATCCGCGGTCGGAACGCTGAGTTGATCGCGCAGTAGCGAGCACATTTTGGCCTCTTCATCCGCCGTGACGGCGCCATCGATCATCATGACCTCGATCAGCAAGGCTGCCGCCGCCTTGGCGATCATCCCGTCCGCATTGGTATCGGCAGCATCGAGAACCTTGCTGAGGAAGAATTCTTTGATTCGGTTAAGCATCTGTCATCCTGTTCCCGAAACTGCACATGCGAGGTCGCGCCGACGCAGTTTCTTGCCGGTTAACTGTCCGCTCCCCGAGCGCAGGAGCCCTCAGGCGGCGATGCTGGCGGCATCCCTCATGGCCTCGACCGCATCCTGTAACAGGTGGGCGCTCGCACCGGGATGATGGGCATTTTCGCTGAGATGGCGGCGAAACTGGCGCGCACCGCGCTGTCCCTGAAATAGGCCGAGAACGTGCCTGCTCAAATGACTGAAGCGGATACCTTGGGCGGAACTCTGAACCGCGCAAAAAGCGGCGTATTGATCCAATACTTCGGTTCGGCTGGGCACTGGGTGGCTGTCATCAAAGAGGGCACGATCTACGTCAGCCAACAGATAGGGATTATGGTAGGCCGCCCGCCCCATCATGACGCCATCCACTGACCGCAGATGATGTCCCGCTTCGGCGAGCTCGGTGATGCCGCCGTTGAGGACGATTTCCAAATCCGGAAAATCTCGCTTTATCCGATAGACATGGTCATGGATGAGGGGGGGGATGTCGCGGTTTTGCTTCGGACTCAAACCATGCAACCAGGCCTTGCGGGCATGAATAATGAACGTGGTACAGCCAGCGGCCGCCAGGTTGCCGACAAAATCGACCAACTGTGGATAGCTGTCGCTATCGTCGACGCCGAGGCGGTGCTTGATGGTGACCGGGATATCTGTGGCATCTTGCATCGCGATCATGCAGTCCCGAACCAGGCGCGGCTCCTTCATCAAGCAGGCGCCGAAGCGGCCCGCCTGCACCCGCGCGCTGGGGCAGCCGCAATTGAAGTTGACTTCTACATAGCCGAAGCGCGCCGCCAGCCGCGCGCCGGTGGCCAGTTCGCGGGGGTTGCTGCCACCGAGCTGGAGGGCGACCGGCTGTTCGCGGGGGTCGAACTCGAGCTGGCGCCGGATGTCGCCGTGTTGAAGCGCCGCGCTGGTGACCATCTCGGTATAGAGGAGCGCATGACGGCTCAACAGGCGCAAAAAGTAGCGGCAATAGCGGTCAGTCCAGTCCAGCATCGGTGCGACGCAGAAGCGTCGCATCGGCAGCGCCACCCGTTCTGTCGTTTTCAGCGTCACTCTCCAGGTTGTGTTCCGCGCCTATTATAGCCGCCGACGCCGGGTTGTCCGGTATCCGGGGACGACGTCGAAAATTGAAAAAGAGAGGCTAAATTTCGTTGTTAGACACGCAACCAGCGGATTTAAGATGGGCGGGTTACTGTTACGGCCGAGCCAATGCGGAGTTTGTCATCGTGGTGTTCCGCTGTTCGGCGTCCGATCAATCAAGCCCGGTATAAAAGCCTGTTCAAGCCTCGACCAGGGGTGCGGCGCAAGGCAAAAAACGCCGCGATCTGCCCTTTAGCGAGATCTTGAACAGGCTCTAAGACTGGATCATCGGGGTAGGGGGGCACATGACACCTGAAATGCGCAGTCGACTTTATACCGAGGCCCTGGCTCTTCACGACAAGGGTGAACCCTGGCGCAGCGACCGGGTTACCTATCATCCGGTGGCTGCGTACGGCGATCTTGGCTGGCTGCGGCGAGAGCAGGACCTGTTGTTCCGACAGTACCCACTGCTGGCGGCATTTTCGAGCGAGTTGCCAGCCGCCGGGAGCTTTAGCGCGATCGACGTGATCGATGTGCCCATCCTGCTGGTTCGCAATGGCAACGGACAGGTGCATGCGTTCATCAATACCTGTCGCCATCGTGGCACCCGGTTGGCGCAGGGCTGTGGCCGTTCTCCAGCCGGCATCGTCTGCCCCTATCACGCCTGGACTTACAGTCTGGACGGCGAATTGCGGGTAATCCCCGACAGTGCAAGTTTCCCAGGCGTCGACAAGGCGGAGCGCCCGTTGGTGCAACTTCCCGCCGTTGAGAAATACGGCATGATCTGGGTGTGCCCAACGCCGGGCGCAGATTTCGATATCGATCACCAGTTGGCGGGGTTGGCGCCGGAGCTGGCGAGCTATCACTTCGGCAGCTACGTTCATTACAAACGCCTTGACATACGGCGCCAGATGAACTGGAAAATGATGCTCGACACCTTCCTGGAGCCCTACCATTTCAGCAGCCTTCACGCAACTACCGTCGGCCCGTTTTTCGTGCCAAATCTGTGTATGGTCGAAGAATATGGCCAGAATTTGCGGGAAATCGTCATACGGCGATCGATCGTCAAAGCGCGCGACCTACCTGCTCACGAGCGCGACATCCTGCCCCATTCGGCGATGTCCTATGTACTCTTTCCAAACACCATTCTGGTGATCCAGATCGATCACGTCGAGCTTTGGCGTTCCTATCCGGTAAAAGATCACCCCGGTGAATGCCAGGTCACCATGGATTTCCTGATTCCGGAGCCGGCGACCACGCAGGAAGCGCTGGAGCACTGGGAAAAGAACCTGGACATCGCGGTCAGAACGGTGCTGCAAGAGGACTTCCCGACCGCGGAAGGCATCCAGGCGGGGATTAACTCGGGCGCGCAGACCCATGTTATATTTGGTCGCAATGAGCCCGCGCTGGCGCACTTTCAGACCCAAATTGCTAAAAGTATCGGCGCGGATAAGCGCCCCGAAACGGCATCGATCCACTCAGCTTTCTGCTGAATACCCGCTTTCTCAACTAGAGGAGAACCCTTCGTGCTGACTAAAGACAAGTTTTACATCAACGGTCAATGGTGCAAGCCCGCTGGCACAGCGCTGAAAGCGGTCATCAATCCGGCCACCGAAGAACCCATTGCACAGGTGGCAATGGGCAATGCCGAGGACGTCGAGCGCGCTGTCCACGCCGCCCACAATGCATTTGACGCCTGGTCTCGAACCTCACCCGAAGAGCGCGCTGGTTATATCGACAAGATCGTTGCCGGCCTGGAGGCGCGCGGCGATGAAATCGCCCGGATCATCACCGCTGAAATGGGTATTCCGGTCAGTCTGTCAAAGCCGGTGCAGGTGGGCAACCCGGTATTTACCTTCATTGAGGCTGCCAAACTCGCCCGCGAATACCAGTTTGAATCCGATCTGGGCACCACCCACATCGTCAAGGAGCCCGTCGGCGTCTGCGCGATGATCACGCCCTGGAACGTGCCGCTGCACCAGATCGCCGGCAAGGTCGCCCCCGCGTTGGCTGCCGGTTGCACCATGGTGCTGAAACCCAGCACGCCCGCGCCGCTGGATGCGTTTATCCTCGCTGAAATCATTCACGACGCCGGCTTGCCGGCGGGTGTGTTCAATTTGATCGTCGGCGATGGCTCTGTCGTTGGCGAAGCACTGTCCGCTCACCCGTTGGTCGATATGGTGTCCATCACCGGATCCACCCAGGCCGGCGCGGCAGTCGCCCGAGCGGCGGCGGCGAGCATAAAACGGGTGGCGCAGGAGCTGGGCGGCAAATCCGCCAATATCATCCTGCCCGATGCCAACCTCGCGAAGGCGGTGCGCGGCGGCGTGCGCCAGGCCATGTTCAACAGTGGGCAGGCCTGCAATGGCCCGACGCGGATGTTGATTCCGCGCCAACTCAAGGCCGAGATCGAGGCCATCGTCAAGGAAACGGTCGATGGCATCGTGGTCGGCGACCCCCTTGACGACAAGACCTATATGGGCCCCATCGCCAACAAGAGTCAGTACGATAGCGTGATCTCCTTCATCAAGCGCGGGATCGACGAGGGCGCCACCTTGCTGACCGGCGGCACCGCGAAGCCCGCCGGGCTGGAGAAGGGCTATTACATCGCCCCCACCGTGTTCACCGATGTCGATAACCAGATGCAGACCGCGCGCGAAGAAGCCTTTGGGCCGGTGCTGTCGCTGATCTGCTATGAGGATGAAGAGGACGCCATCGCGATCGCCAACGACACGCCCTATGGC
>CBDDRG010000320.1:0-3063 GCA_965232975.1 uncultured bacterium | reverse complement strand
CCCGCACTCATCGTGCCCTTCGCCATCTTGTCCATGAACACCCGGCGACTGTAGTCAAAATCGTACTTTTTGATGTGCATCACATCGCTCTCCGTATCAAGTTGGATCGCGGCTGCCGATTGTCTGGCTCGATCAACCGCGGTGACAGACGCAAGTCTCGGCGCCTGCATCATTTAGCGCGTTATGAGCCGAGACCGCCGACGCCAGGTGCCCGCACTTTGTACTCTATTAATTTCGCTCATTCAATACATGATCTAAACATATAACACTAACCGGCGAACCCCATTATTACCGCTCCGACTCAGGCTGGTCTACGCGCGGAGCCGTGATCCGGATGCGCTGCGGCGCCCCTGCCCGCGCGCGGCGCAGACCGGACGCCGCGCTGGTCGCCGCCGGCGAAATCGCCGAGAATGCCCCGCCTTTTCCTCGACGGGCCGCCACCGGTGGAACCTTAGCTTGCTTCCGACGACCGCCATCGACGGCCGCGACCAGCGCGCCGGCGCGCTGCGGCTGCTGCGCCTGGCGCTGCCGATCACGCTGGGCCAACTGGCGGTGGTCGGCATGACGGTGACGGATGTCATCGTCGCCGGCCAACTGAGCGCCAACGACCTCGCCGGCGTGACGCTGGGCGGCACGGTATTCAACCTGGCGATCATGCTGATCATCGGCATCGTGCTCGGCAATGGCCCCATCGTCGGTCAACTGCACGGCGCCCAGGATAGCGAGGGGCTGCGCCGCCAGCTCCACAATTGCCTGTGGCTGAGTTTGCCCCTGGGGGTTATCGCCGTCGCCTGCATGGCGATCGGGAGCGCGGCGCTCGACCATATCGATACCACCGACCCGATTCGCGCCGTCGCCAAGGGCTATCTGCTGCCGATGCTCGGCGCGGCTTTGCTGATGCCTTATCTGCTCAGCTTCCGCACCACCTTTGAGGGCATGGGCCACGTCCGTCCCGCCATGGTGTTCCAACTGCTCGGCTTCGCGCTCAACATTCCGCTGGATTTCGCGCTGGTGCTCGGCTGGTGGGGTTTGCCGGCGCTCGGCGGCGCCGGCTGCGGCTGGGCGACGCTGACGGTGATGCTGTTCATCGTGGTCGGCGAAGCGCTGTTCGCGCGCTATTCGCGCCTGCTGGCGGCCTATCGCCTGCTGACCGGATTCGCGCCGCCCCAGTGGCGCGGGTGCCGGGAGATCCTGCGGGTGGGCCTGCCCATCGGCGGCGCGATCCTCGCCGAGGGCGGCTTCTTCCTGTTGATTCCACTGCTGATCGCCCATCTGGGCGCGGTGGTGATCGGTGGCCACGCCGTCGCCATCGGCTTCGACTGGCTGATGTTCATGATTCCGCTGGGCATCGGCCAGGCCATCTCGGTGCAGGTCGCCCATGAACTGGGGCGGGCGCGACCGGATCGCGCCCGCCGCACCTGCCTGACCGGGCTCGGCCTGACCGCCGCGATCGCGCTGGTGCAGGCGGGGCTGGTGGTGGTGCTGCGCGAGCAGATCGCCGCGCTGTTCACCACCGATGCGGCGGTGCGCGAGCTCGCCGCCCACCTGCTGCTGTACGCCGCGGCGTTTCGCGTGTTCGACGCCATCAATGTCGGCGGCAACGGCGCGCTGCGCGGTTACAAGGACACGGGTATCACGTTGGTGCTGGCCACCACCGGCTACTGGCTGGTGGGGTTTCCGCTCGCCTATTCGCTGGCACTGACCAGCTTCTGGGGGCCGCCCCTAGGCGTCGAGGGGTTCTGGATCGGCATGGTGATCAGCCTCGCCCTCACTTCGGCGCTCACCAGCGCGCGCCTCCAGCGCACGTCGCGACGGGCGCAGCAGCTGTGCGCAATCGACGCGCCAGGCTGAGGATCCGTGCAAAATCTTTTCCAGATATCTGATGATAATGGCGCGTGAGAAAAATCTATCCCCGCGGATAAATTGGAAGGCACTTGGCGTCTGGGTACGCTGCCACCAGTTCAAATGTGTCGACGGCCGCGAAAATGGACGCGCGGGCGATGAACCGGCCGATGAGGAGCATGGTCAACATGGCATGTCCAGAGGAATCGCCTCCGCCGCAGGTGCGGGCGTCCGCTTGACCGCATAGTTGGCCGCGTTATGCTGACTCTGCCTCCCAGCGCGCGCCAACGGAGGACATTCCATGACCAACGGAGGATATTCCATGAGTAGTGCGGCACTTGAGAAACTGCGGCTAGAGGCATTAAACCTATCCGAGTCCGAGCGCGCGGAACTTGCCCATGAACTCGTTGTGAGCCTTGACGGGGCAATAGATGCGGACGCCGAAGAAGCCTGGGACGTGGAGACCCTTCGCAGACTGGCGGAAATAGATGCCGGCACTGCGGTTCTCGTTGATCGTGAGGAGTTTCGCCGTCGCGTGCGTGCGCGGATAAGCGGCGGCTGATGCGCACACTGCGCATTCATGACGCCGCGACGTTGGAAGCTGCGGAGGCCGCAGCATGGTACGAACGGGAGCGCACCGGGCTCGGAGCGGAATTCGAGCGGGCAATCGATCGCGCACTCGATGTGCTTGAACAGGATGTCGTCCCGCTGACATCGATGCCTGGAGCCGCAGGAAAGCGCGGTGCAAAGAGGCTGTTTCTCAAGCGCTTTCCGTATGCTGTGATCGTGCAGGAGTACCCCACAGAAATTCTCGTCGTTGCATTTGCTCAATTCGCGAAGCGTCCAGGGTATTGGCTCAGTCGATTAAGCAGTTAACGCAAAGGCAAGGGGCGCGCCGGTGTCGAGCGAAGCCCGGGTGCGAGCCGAACCCACGGTGGTACCAAACTGCTTGTGGGAACCTCTCTGCCGAGGCGCTGAGAACCCGTTCAAAATCTTTGCGGCAAGAGCGCCAAGAAGGCGGGGTTGACCATTGGTAGGCTGGTGTTGACAAATCGCTCGGTGTTGTTCCAGAGCCTTCGGCGTTCAGCCGCAACCGCCGCCCAGCATCTCCAGCCGGCGCCGGATCACCCCGCCACGGCCGTCATTCGTCGGTCATAGACGCCGCTTCAACGCGATCCGCCAACCGCTGGACATCCACCGATACCGTCAATTCCTGGGCGC